>DATARP010000273.1:0-10126 GCA_036264075.1 Gemmatimonadaceae bacterium | reverse complement strand
ACGATGTTGCTCCGCCCGATGATCACGCAGTTTTTCCCCGGCGTTTTCACGCCCGATTCCCGGAGCAGGATCTGGATACCGGCCGGAGTGCAGGGGATGAATCCGTCGCGCTCTCCGACCAGCATCTTGCCGACGTTCATTGGGTGAAACCCGTCGACGTCCTTCCGGGGATCGACAGCGCGAATGATGAAATCCGGATCGATCTGCTTTGGCAGCGGCATCTGCACGAGGATCCCGTGAATCTGCGGGTTGTCGTTGAGCGCTTCGACCTGCGCGAGGAGCTCCGATTGCGACGTGTCGGCCTCGAGTCTGATCGTGAGGCTGTACATCCCGGCTTCCTCGCTCGCCTTGCCTTTCGAGTTCACGTAGACCTCGCTGGCCGGATCGTCGCCGACGAGCACGACAGCGAGCCCGGGCTTCACGCCGTCGGCGGCCAGCTTCTTCGCGCGCTCCGCCGCGTCCGCGCGAATCTTCTTCGCTATCGCGCGCCCATCGATCAGCTCAGCGGGCAAAGTCCACCGATCGCGTCTCCCTGATCAGCACCACCTTGATCTGTCCGGGATACTGGAGCTCGGCCTCGATGCGTCGGGCGATCTCTTCAGTGAGAGTGGCCATTCGCGGATCGTCGACTTCTTCCGGCGTGACGATCACCCGCACTTCGCGTCCCGCCTGAATCGCGAAGACCTTTTCAATGCCGCGGTAGCTCGACGCAATCTTCTCCAGGCCCTCGAGCCGCTTTACGTAGGTCTCGAACGCTTCCCGACGCGCACCGGGTCGAGCGCCCGAAATTGCATCGGCCGCCTGGACGAGCACGGACACTTCCGTCTCGTGCGGGACATCGTCGTGATGCGCCGCAATGCAGTTGACCACGAGCGGATTCTCGCCGTACCGAGTCGCCATCTCGACGCCGAGCTGCACGTGGGTTCCCTCGTGCTCGTGCGTGAGAACCTTGCCGACGTCGTGCAGCAGCGCTCCACGACGCGCCATCGCGACATCGAGTCCGAGCTCCGCCGCCATGATGCCGGCGAGCCAGGCGACTTCCTTGGAGTGATTCAGAATGTTCTGGCCGTAGCTCGTGCGCCACCGCATGCGTCCAATCAGCTTGACCAGCTCGGGGTGAAGGCCGTGGACCCCGCTCTCGTACGCCGCCCGCTCGCCCGTTTCGATTATCGATGCGTCGACTTCCTGCCGCGACTTGTTCACGACTTCTTCGATGCGACCCGGGTGGATGCGCCCGTCGGCGACGAGCTTCTCGAGCGAAAGGCGGGCGATCTCACGCCGCACCGGGTCGAAGCACGACACGACGACCGTGTCCGGCGTGTCGTCGATGATCACGTCGACGCCGGTCGCCAGCTCGAACGCGCGAATGTTTCTGCCCTCACGACCGATGATTCGACCCTTCATCTCGTCGTTGGGGAGCGAGACGGCCGACACAGTGGCTTCGACACTCTGCTCCGCGGCAATTCTCTGGATCGCCAACGCGATGATTTTCTTGGCCTCGCGCTCGGCGTTTCGCTTGGCTGTCTCACGGATCTCGCGGATCTTGTTGGCTGCATCCGCTTGTGCTTCTTCTTCCATCCGATGAATCAGCTCCGCCTTTGCGTCGGCGGCCGTAATTCCCGCCAGCTGCTCGAGCCTGCGGCGCTCTTCGCCGAGGAGCTTGTCGAGCTCCTGCTCGCGCTGCGTCAGGGTCTGCTCGCGGTTGCCGAGTGTCTCGGTGCGCCGCGCGGTCTCGCGCTCGCGCTGCTCGAGCAGATCGTACTTGCGGTTGAGCTGTCCCTCGCGGTCGATGACGCGTCGCTCTTCCTTCTCGACGTCTTCGCGGCGGCCGCGGACTTCGACTTCCCACTCCTCGCGAAGTCGTATCAGCTCTTCTTTTCCGCTGAGGACCGCCGATTTGCGCAGGCTCTCGGCCTCTCGCTCGGCGTCTCCTACGATTCGCTTCGCTGTCTGTTCAGCGGTTGCGTGGGCTTGCTCCTGACGCCGGAGCTCGGTGCGCCCTCCGATCCTTCTGCCGATATACAAAAAAACCGCGCTGGCAATTATGAACAGAACTATGCCGGCTGCGGAGAACCACGCCGTGTTCGTCATATATATCTATGTTGGGCCCGCGGCAAAGCCACAGGCGGCCCCTATCGCGCCGGAAAGTCGTCGCGTAGTTGACCGTAAGCTAATGTTCCTTCGGGCGACTCGGCTAGGGAGGATCTCGTGGCGCCGGGGCGGCGCGGCCTCGGCGGGGATCTGAAAAACTGAAGCAGGCAGCGATTAGCCAACCACGCTCAAGCGAAGGTGCCTTAATCCTTCCGCTTGGCCGGAGGCAACCAAGGCCGTATCTCGCCGCTCAACCGCCTCATCCCACCGGCGAGATCCTCCCCCGCTTCGCGAGCATCGAACAGCTCGTCGGTGATGCTCAGTGCGGCGAGGATCGCGGCCTTCTGCGCGTCGGCGATGTTCCCCGCCCGCATGGTCTGCTTGATCACGCTGTCGACGTGCTCCGCGACCGCCTGGGTCCTCTCGGGGCTGACGTCGCTCCGGATCGTGTACTCGTCGCCGAGGATCGTGACGCGGACGACATTCTTTTTGGACGTCAACGGGTAATCGCTCCATCGTGCTGCTGCCGGAGGAAGCGAACACGGTCGATCATTTGCTGGGTGCGGGTGCGTGCCGTCTCGAGACGCGTCGTTAGCCCGGCGTTTTCCTTCTCCAGGAAATTCACTCGCTCGGGCGATACGACTCCTTTCACTCCAGTCGACTCGAGTGTCTTCAGCCGCGCCTCGGCCTGCAGCGCGCGCCGGCGAAAGGACGCCAGCTCGTCACCGAGGTGCTTCACCAGCTGCTCCAGCTCCGCGAATGCCGCGGTTTCAGGCCGTACGCTGTCTGACACCAAGTTCTCCCTCTAGTGCTTTGACGATCGTTTCAGTTCTCCCCTGCACTTCCTTGTCCTTTAGTGTGCGCTCGGGGTGACGGAACGTCAACGCCCACGCCAGACTGCGCGATCCCTCGGGAATACCTTGACCGACGAATTCGTCGAAGAGCGTGAGCGATTCCAGAAGCTCACCCGCCTCGCGTCGGATCAACTCGTCGATCTGAGCCGCGGTGACGCTTGTCGGCGCAACGAGCGCGAGATCGACCTGAACGCGCGGCGTCACGGGAATCGGACGATACGACTTGTGCGCGACCGCAGTCTGCTCGACCGCCTCGAGGTTGATCTCCAATCCGAACGCCGGACGTGCCCACACCGGCGCATCGAGCTTGAGACGTCGCGCTGAGCCCACCTTTTCGCCATTGACGGCGATGTCCCACAGCACTTCGCCTGAGGACGGTATCATCTTGACCGCCGCTCCCGGAAACGCCGCTGCCGCCGCCGTCTCAGCGATGAACTTGATGTCCCATTCGTCGTAGCTCGGCTGCACCGCGCGCGTGAAGTGTGTCGGAGTGCGCTGACCCATCACGAGCGCTGCCACGTGCATCTCCTCCCGGGGAAGCGCCGCCTTCTTGGGTCCGGGAAGATTCGCGGGGCTGTCGCCGGCGAAAAACGCGGTGCCGATCTCAAACAGGCGCACGTTGCCCTGCATGTGCGCGAGATTGTGCTCGGCGCGAGCTATCAGCGTCGTGAGCAAATCGGCACGCAGGTACGCTTCGTCTTCGGCGAGGGGATTGGTTACGCGGACGGTCGCGCCCTTTCCATCGGCGACGAACGGCATCGGACGTACTTCCAGCAGACCGGTTGCAACGAGTGCGTCCTCGACGCGCTTCATCACCGGCACGAGCGGCGAATCCGGAACCGCGCTGGCGCGGAATGGACGCAGCTCGGACGAGAACGTGTCGTACCCGCGCAGCCGCGCGACTTCTTCGACCAGATCCACTTCGCCCTTCACATCGTGCCGCCAGCTCGGCGGCGAGATCTTGAGCACATCCTTCGCCTCAGGCGCGATCCTGAAGCCCACGGATCTGAGGTTTCGCTCCACCTCGCCCGTCTCGACCGGCTCTCCGAGCAGCCGCGCCACTCGCGGAAGCCGCAAAGAAATGGGCACCGGACGCTTCGGCAGCGGATACAGATCGATCGGACTGCCCTGAGGAATTCCGCCGGCGATCGACAGAATGAGCCGGACCGCGTAGTCGACGAGTCCGGGAATCGCGTCGACGTCGACGCCCCGCTCGAAGCGGTAGCTCGCATCGGTGGAGATGCCGAGCGCGCGGCGCGTCGCACGGATCCGCGCCGGATTGAAGGCCGCCACCTCGAGGAATATCTCGGTGGTCTCGTCAGTAACCTCGCTGCCGCTCCCACCGATGATCCCGGCGATCGCCTGCGCGCGCTCGGCGTCTCCGATGACGACAGCGCCAGGCGGAAGTGTGCGATCGACTCCGTCGAGCGTTTTGATCAGCTCTTCGCCGCGGGTCTTTCGCACCACGACAGTCCCGCGGGCAATCTTGTCGAGGTCGAACGCGTGCATCGGTTGGCCGAAGCCGAGCAACATGTAGTTGGTGACGTCGACGACGTTGTTGATCGAGCGGGAGCCCGCAGCTTCGAGGCGCCGCGACAACCAAGCCGGACTTGGGCCAACCTTGAGCCCGGTGACGACTGCGCCGGCGTATCTGTGGCACCCGTCGCTGTCCTCCAGCCGCACGGTGACATCGCCAACCTTTCCGGACGTCGCCTTTACCGTGTGTGTCCTGATGACGAACGGCTTTTCCTCGGCGATCTCCGGGCGCGTCACGGTTCCGCCCGTCGCCGCAGCAATTTCCCGGGCCAGGCCTTCGTGGGAGAGGAGGTCGGGACGATTGGGCAGAACGTCGATCACCAGCCGGGTATCGCCGATCGGCATCGCGTCCAGAAATTTGGTCCCCGGCTCGGCGACAATGGACAGCGCCATTATGCCTTCGTGGTCCTGGCCGAGTCCGAGCTCCTTCGCCGAACAAAGCATGCCCTCGGAAGTCTCGCCGCGAATCTTTTTCTTCTCGATTTTCAGACCGCCTGGCAGAATCGACCCGACTGGGGCGAACGGATACAGCGTGTCGACCGCCACGTTGGCCGCACCGCAGACGACGCCGATGAGCGCCCCAGTGCCGGCGTCAACTTTCGTGAGCCAGAGATGATCGGAGTTGGGGTGGCGGGCGGCCTCGACGACGCGGCCGATCACGATGTCGCGCAGATCCTCGCGGAGTGACACGACGTCTTCGACCGTCGCGCACCGGGACGTGAGCATGTCGCGAAGCTCCGTCGGACTGAGCTTCAACGGCACGAACGTGCGCAGCCATTCGTACGAGGCGTTCATGCCCGCACCGTCGCCCGTTGATTCGACAAGCTCAGTGGTCGGTGATGTCTCATCGCGCGATCTGGTACAGGAATCTCACGTCAGAATCGTAGAGAATCCGAATGTCCGGGATGTCGTAACGCAGCATCGCGATTCGGGCCGGACCCATTCCGAACGCCCAGCCGCTGTATCGATCCGCGTCGAGCCCGGATGCATTGATGACGGACGGATGCACCATTCCGGATCCCAGAATCTCCATCCAGCCGGTGCCTTTGCAGCTCGGACATCCGGAGCCGTGACAGAGCTGGCACTCGACATCCATCTCGGCGGACGGTTCCGTGAACGGGAAATAGCTAGGGCGGAAGCGCGTTTTGGTTTTACCGAAGAACTCGTTGGCAAAGCGCGTCAGCGTCGCTTTCAGGTCGACGAAGCTCACGCCTTCGTCGATGGCGAGGCCTTCTATCTGCGCGAACATCGGCGCGTGCGAGGCGTCGAAGAAATCCCGCCGATAGGCGTTTCCCGGACTCAGGATCCTGATGGGCGGCTTGAATTTCTGCATGGTGCGGATCTGCACCGGAGACGTGTGTGTGCGCAGCATCACGTTTTCGCCCAGGTAGAGCGTGTCGTGCAGATCGAGCGCCGGATGGTCGGGCGGAAAATTGAGCGCCGTGAAATTGTACCACTCGGTCTCCGCCTCGGGTCCGAGCGCAATCGTGAATCCCAGCTCTCGGAAAATCCCTTCGATCTCCTCGATCACCAGCGTCACCGGGTGCTTGGCGCCGAGCCACTGGCGTCGCGACGGCATAGTCAGATCGATGTTTCGTCTCGAGACACTGGCTGCGTCGAGCTGGCGGCGTCGCTCCTCGAGCGCGGCGTCGAGCTTCGCCTTGACGGCGTTGATCAGGGAGCCGCCCTCGCGCATCTCTCCGGGAGCCAGCGATGGGAGCTGCTTGAACAGCTCCGGCAGTCGTCCCGATTTTCTGCCGAGCAGTGCCGTGCGCGCCTCTTCCAGCGAGGACGCGGTGGTGGCCTGGTCGATCAGCTTCGCGCCTTCGTCGGCGAGGGTTGTGACGAGCTGCTGGAATTCGGAAAGTGTCACGGTCTACCGAAATTGGGGAAACGCAAAAGGACTCCACCGCGCTGGTTTCTCATAGCGCCGGCAGAGTCCCTCGTGAACCAGGAATGGAACGCTACGCGGCGTCGAGAGCTGACTTCGCCTTCTCGGCGAGAGCGGTAAAGGCTGCGGCGTCGTGGATGGCGATGTCGGAAAGAACCTTCCTGTCGACTTCGATTCCGGCCTTCTTCAATCCGTGCATGAAGACGCTGTACGACATTCCGTGCTGGTGCGCGCCGGCGTTGATGCGAACGATCCACAGCTTCCGGAAATCGCGCTTCTTGTTCTTGCGATCGCGGTACGCGTACTTCCAGCCGCGTTCGACGTTTTCCTTCGTTGCCTTCCAGAGCTTGCTGCGGGCGCCAAAGGCACCGCGGCCAGCCTTCATTATCTGCTTTTTGCGCTTCAGGCGCGCGACATTCGATCTTACGCGTGGCATTTGTCTGTTCCCCTACGCCTGCAGAAGGCGCTTGATGTTCTTGATTTCGCCGCGGATCGTGAGAGTCGTGGCCTGGCGGAGATGGCGCTTTCTCTTCGACGATTTCTTGGTGAGGATGTGGCTCTTGAACGCGCGCATCCGCTTCACCTTTCCCGAGCCTGTGATCTTGAAGCGCTTCTTCGCACCCTTGTGGGTCTTCATTTTCGGCATTGCTGGTTCCTTTCCTATGTAAGTCCCGGCTATTTCGGCGCGAGAATCATCGTCATGAATTTTCCTTCGAACTTCGGATCCGCTTCGATCTTCGCCACGTCGGCGAGCTCCTGCGCGACCCGATTTACAACCTGACGGCCCAGCTCCGGGTGGGCTATCTGCCTGCCGCGGAACATCAACGTCACCTTCACCTTGTTTCCTTCGTTCAGGAACTCACGCGCGTGACGCGTCTTCGTCATGAAGTCGTGCTCTTCGATCCCAGGGCGATACTTCACTTCCTTGAGATGAATCACGTGCTGCTTTTTCTTCGCCTGGCGGGCCATCTTCGCCTGCTCGAACTTGAACTTCCCGTAATCCATGATGCGGGCTACGGGCGGCCTCGCCATCGGTGCGACTTCAACCAGATCCAGTCCCTGCTCTATTGCCGCTGCCAGTGCGGTTTCCACATCCATGATGCCGAGCTGCGCTCCATCGGCAGCGATTACCCTGATAGGACTGATGCGGATCTGTTTGTTGACGCGAACGCGTTTTGTGGTGTCCTGAATACGATCTACCCCTGAAAAAAAAGAAACAAAAAAGCGGACCCCCTTTTTCGGAGTCCGCGCGACGAGACGGCGCCCGCATGAGGCGTCATCTGGTGGCTTGAACTCCAGTAGCACGCCTCGAACATCGAGGGCCAAAGGGTGGGGTGATCCGCCCGGATCTCCCGCTTATCGCATTGTCAGCGTGTAAGATAGGACCACCTACCCTGCCGTGCAAGGGATCGGGCCAACTTCCGCGTCGAGGCAACTTCCGGCAAGCTCAGGCAGGGCCTAGATTCGCGCGATGAAGAAGAACGCCATGGGCGGCAAGGTCGAGAAGCGGGTATCGGTCGACGGCATCGGTGGAGTCTTCATCCACGCCAATGACGCCAAGGCGCTGTCCAACTGGTACGCGCACCATTTCGGGCTCAAGCTGGAGACGTACGAGGACGGCAAGGTGTACGGCACGGAGTTCAAGTACCGGCGGCTGAGTGACTCGTCCAAAGTGGACTCGACAGTGTTCTCGATCACGCAGTCCAAGATCCCGCTCCCGCTGGAACGGAGAGAAGTGGTGATCAACTATCGCGTCCGGGACCTGCCGGGCTTCCTCGAGCAGCTGAAAGCGGAGTCGATCGAGATCGAAAAGACAGAGGATTTCGACTACGGGCGGTTCGCCTGGATCAAGGACCCTGAAGGCAATCGCATCGAACTATACCAGCCGCTCAATTGATTTTAGGGCTGGGAGCCAGGCGCTTGGCGTACATCTGGCAGACCCCCAGCCCTGCGCGATAACCTCGTGACGCCACGCCCTGCGCAAGTCGGTACGCTTTCCCGTCAAACTCGACCTTGCCCCACGGCACGGTAGCGTCGTGCTCGAATATCAGCAGCCAATCTTCGTCGACCGCCTGCTTAAGGATGCGTCGCTTCGTTTCCAGAGTGACGAGCGGCTCCACGTCGTAGCCCATGATCCACGGCAGCGGCAAGTGCGCGTGGGTCGGAACCAGGTCACCGAGGTAGAACGCGCGCTCCCCTCCTGATTCGATGAGGACGCTCTGGTGAAACGGCGTGTGCCCCGGAGTCGGGATCACGCGGATTCCCTTGACGATCTGCTTCTCACGCGAGACCAGCTCCAGCTTTTCCGCGGCCTCGAGGGGAACGAAGTTGCGATCGAAGTAGCTCGCCGCCGTTCGCTCGTTGGTGTGAAGCGCGTAATCGTACTCGCCGCGTCTCACGATGTGGGTAGCGTTGGGAAAAGTTATTTCGAGAGACCCGTCGGGGCGGGTGCGGGTGTTGCCGCCCGCGTGATCGAAATGCAGGTGCGTGTTGATGACGATAGCGATGTCAGCCGGCGCCACGCCCACTTCCTTCAGTCCGTCCTCGAGCATCGTTGCGCCGTCAGCGCCTTCGTTCTCGAGACCGTAGATGTCCTTGAACTTCGCGTTCTCCTTGTTGCCAGCGCCGGTGTCGATCAGCACCAGTCCTGACGGGTGCTCGATCAAGAGGCAGCGCATGCCGAGTTGGATCCGATTTCGCTCGTCGGCGGCGATGCGTTTTTCCCAGAGCGGTTTGGGGACGACTCCGAACATCGCGCCGCCGTCGAGCTTCTGGCCGCCTGCCTGAATCGCGTGCACGGTGAGAGCGCCGATCTTTCGGCGCTGCACTCTGGGGCTGGGTGCGGTCAAGCTGTGGTGTCGCGAAGTACAGGTGTGGGCAATCCCGACGGCCGGCGCTTTTTCCGGCGAACCGCTGGCGCCCGAAGAACCATCTCGAGGTCGCCCCAGGTGTGACACCCGCGATCCTCGAGATCGGAGAGCATGCGCAGCATGCATTTCGCGGTCGCGAGCGCGTCGCCTCCGGCGCGGTGGCGGCCGCGGATCTCGACGCCATAGTACCTCGCAACGTGATCGAGGGATCGACGTGACAGCTGCGGCAACACTTTGCGGGCCATTTTCACCGTGCACAGTCGTCGCCCCTGGAGCTTTCGACCTGTGGATCGCGAAAGCTCGGACGTCACGAAGCGCCAGTCGAACATCATGTTGTGCGCGCAGAAGACGTTCCCTTCCAGCACTCGCATCACTTCCGGCGCGACGCGGTCGAACGTCGGCTTGTCCTTGACCATGTCCCACGTGATGTTCGTCAGCTGACTGACGAAGTACGGAATGGAGCGCTCGGGATTGATCAGCGTCTCGAACACCTCGACGATCTCGCCGTCCCGCACCACCACTGCAGCGATTTCGGTGATTCGATCGCCCGAGCCGTGACGGCCGCCTGTGGTCTCGGTGTCGACGACGACGTATGAGAGCTTGCTGAGGGGCTCGTTGGAGAAGCGGGAAGCGCGAAGCGAGACGTGGGACGCGAGATGCGCGTGGCGATACGCGTGACGCGGTACGCCCGTGATTCCCCCCACCTCTCCCACTTCCCAGTTCCCGCCTCCCGCTTCCCGCATCCCGTTTCTCGCATCCCGCCTCTCGCTTCCCTCTTCCCGCACAACCATCCACCGGCCGTCCACCCCACGCACGAATTCCCTCCGCCCCGCGAATAGCGCGTGTGCCATGTGCTCGGCCACTTTCCGTGGCGCGCCGGGAAG
>DATARP010000255.1:0-5290 GCA_036264075.1 Gemmatimonadaceae bacterium | reverse complement strand
GCCAGCGGAATCCTTTTCCCTTTGAGCCCGCGCGGGTAGCCAGTCCCGTCCCAACGCTCGTGGTGCGCGGCCACTCCCTTGGGCAGGTCGGGGAAGAACCCAGCCAGCGGCGCCAGAACTTCGGCGCCGCGCTGAGGGTGCGTCATCACTGCACGGCGTTCCTCCGGAGTGAGCTTGGTCTCCTCGTGGAAGATGTCGGATAATGCTTCGTGGAGCTTGCCGATGTCGTGGAAGAGCGCGATCCGCTCGATGCTGCGAAGCGTGCGCTGGTCGAGACCAGCCTCTTCGCCAAGCATCAGCGCAATGGCAGCCACGCGTCGGACGTGTGAGCCGGTGACGGCGTCGTTCGCATCGATGGCGTTGAGCAACGATTCCAGCGTCGCGGCGCTGAGACGCTCGGCTTTCGTCCGCATGTTGTGCTCGCGGAGGAAGAGCCCGCCCGCCGCGGCGGCGCCAATGGTGAGGGGGACGAAGTCTTTCATGGGTGGGCGTTTCGCAAGAAGCGTACGCTGGAGTGGAGGGTTCCGCCATTCGCGTTACATTCACGCATGACAGTAGCACGCGTGAACCTGAAGGGCGCGCGCAGGTGGCTCGGCGGGCATCCGTGGATCTACCGCACCGATGTTATCGAGCGCCCGATGGTGGACGCGGGGGCCGTACTCGTCCACGACAATCGCGGCAAGCCCCTCGGCTGGGCGCTCTGGAGCCCGCTGTCGGAAATCTCCCTTCGGCTGCTGGACCGCGATCCGAATGCGGTGATAGACCAGGCGTGGTGGGACGAGCGCATCGCGTTGGCCATCGCACGGCGCGTTCCGCTCGAGGATCACACCAACGCTTTTCGGCTGATTCATGGAGAAGCCGACGGTACCCCATCGCTGGTGTGCGATCGGTACGACCAGTGGCTGGTCGTGCAGCTCATAAGCGCGGGACTCGAATCGTTCAGAGAAGAGATTATTTCCTCGCTCCGGTCGCTCGTCGAGCCTGCCGGCATCCTTGCGCGAAATGATGTTCCGCTGCGCGCGAAAGAAGGCTTACTGCGGGAGACCACGGTACTTCACGGCGAAGTGCCGCGCGAGATCGAGGTCCACGAGTACGGCGTGAGATTTCTGGCGGCCCCGTGGACGGGCCAGAAGACAGGGGCGTTCCTGGATCAGCGCGAGAATCGCCACTTTGTCGGTACGCTCGCGCGGGGGCGCGCGCTCGACTGTTTCAGCTACCACGGATCGTTCGCGCTCCACCTCGCGCAGAGAGCAACACACGTGACCGCGCTTGACGCATCGGGAGCCGCGCTCGCCCGCGCCGCGGAGAACGCCGCGCGAAACTCGCTCTCGAACATCTCGTTCGTCGAGGCCAACGCGTTCGACTACCTGCGGGAGAAAGAGCGCGAAGGAATAACGTTCGACACGATCGTGCTGGATCCACCTGCATTCGCGAAGACGCGCGCCGCGCTACCAGGGGCGATCCGCGGTTACAAGGACATCAACCTGCGGGCAATGCGCCTGCTCGCCCCGGGCGGATTGCTGTACACGGCGAGCTGCAGTTTTCACCTGACCAAACCGCTCTTTTTGGAGATGCTCCAGGACGCAGCAGCGGATAGCGGACGCCGTATCGCGATCCGCGCGCTCACCGGTCAGCCGCTCGATCACCCGGAAGTGCTGACAATTCCCGAGACCGGCTACATCAAGGGCGCGCTACTCGAAGTGATGGAGTGAGCTTGCATCGATAGGGCGGCCGGCGCTATCGCACCTGACAGTCGGGACAGAAATACGTCGAACGTCCCGCCTGGACAATCCTCTCGATAGTACCGTTGCAGCGCCGGCAGATTTTTCCCTCTCGATCGTAGACCGCAAACCGGCTCACGCCGCGGGTGTCAGTGTAGCGGCCCGGGCGGCGCTTCTTCGGGCTCAGCACGAGCTTGATTGCTGCGACGAGCTTTTCCAGCTTCGGCTTCGTCACTTCCGCCGACGGAGTGCGCGGATCCAGCTCGGCCTCCCACAACGCCTCCGCCGCGTAGATGTTGCCGAGTCCGGCGATCACGGCTTGATCCATGAGCGCGGGCTTTACGGCAATCTTCCTGCGTCCGAGGACTTCAACGAGATAATCCGCGTCGAGCGTCGAGTCGCTCGCTTCCCTTCCCAGCTTGGGCAGAGAAGACGCGCCCTGCTTGTCGAGCGTGATCGAGGAGAGAGCCCTTCGATCCACCAGCGAGATTCTGGTTCCATCCGTGAGATCGATCACGGCCCGCGCGAATCGGTCCAGGGCTTCGTCAGTGGTTCCGATCTCCCAGTCACCGTTCATCCGGAAGTGAACGACGAGCGTATCGCCGTTGTCGAGATGGAGCAGCTGGTGCTTTCCTCGGCGCTCTATCCGACCGATCCGCTTGCCCTTGACCGCGCGCGACTGCGCAGGCGACAGCTTTCGCCTGAGGGCGGGATGGATCGCCCTGGCCGACGCGATGGTCTTGCCGATCGCCGCGCGACCAAGGCGTTTGGCAGCGCGCTCAACCTCGGGGAGCTCAGGCATTCAGAGAGCGACGACTTCTCTACGCAATCGTTCTTCCCAGTGGAAACTTGAAGGTGTCTTCGTGGTCCTTGAGCGCATCCAGCAGCTCGAGCCCCGTGAATTTGCGCGCGTCGTAGGCACAGAGCGCAACGACCGGAAACTTCGGGACGATGAGCCGCTCGAATCCCACCTCCAGCTCGATCATCTGCTCCGCGGACACGAGCAGCCGAAGCCCCCACATGTCGCCCACGACGCGGAATGAATCGACGCCCTCGCCCTCCGCCTTTCGCATCTCGACCTCGAAGAACCTGCATTGTTCCAGGGGAGACTGCTGGTGCTCGGATACGATCAGCCGACCGGCCTTCACGTCCGCGTCTAATGATGGGCGCTTCTTTTTCATCGCCTTGAGAATGTCTTTTTGGGCAGGAATTGGAGCGACCAGAAAACAGACACTCTTTTGCCGCAATCCGTCGAGGAGAAATGGAACGGTGAGATCGAGCCGGCCGGCATCACTTCCGTAAATCCCGCACAGGTGATTGCCCTGAATCGCGGCGACAGGCTTGTCCTCCAGCTTTTGCTTCTTCATCGAGCCCCCCTTTCGTTCTGCGTTCGGGTTGGTCCATGAATGCAAGCGGATCACTACCAGTTGCATACAAGAGACCAGCGGCCGAGTCGTTTACGCGAGGGCCCTTTCCAACGGATACCGGAACGTATCGCGATGCACCTTCAACGCTTCGAGAACCTCGACTCCGGAAAACCTTCGTACATCGTATGCGCAGACCGTCACCACGGGATAGCGCCGAACGATAAACTGATCGTAGGCAGCTTCGTACTCGGCGAACCTTTGCGCGCTGCCTTTCTTTCGCATCTGCCACACGTCGCCAAAGACCCGGAAAGACTGTGCTGCCGCCGCTGCGGCCTTGTCCAACTCGGCCTCGAAGTCCTTGATCTGTGCGCGCGTACTCTTCTTGTAGTCGCCGAATACGAGCTTCCCCGCTTTGATGTCCAGTTGCACGGAAGGCCGTTTGTCTTCGAGATACCGGAGGAGATGCTTGGTCGCTGACGACGACGACACGACGTAGACCATGCTCCCTTCCTGCAACCCTTCCAGTATGAACCGGACAGCGAGCGTGGCACGACCGAGGTCGCTGGCGTAGAGGGCGCAAAGGTGGCCGCCGCGTGTAACGGTGATTGAGTCCTCCGGAGGTCGTGACGCGGAAACCGGCGTCGCCTTCGGATCCGGCGGCGCCAAACGCGAGGGCTGCTGCTCCGCGAAAGCGAGCAGGTCCGCGCGCCGAAATCTGCGCTCGCGCCGACGGCCCACACGGAGACACTGCAGCGCGCCCGAGTTGGTCCACCGGCGAAGCGATGTCTCGCTGACGCTCAGGAAGCGCGCTGCCTCACCGATGTCCAGCAGATCGTTCTCGTCGCTCATTTGCTTTGGAACGCCTCGGTCGTGGGTTCACTGCCCCTTAGGGGTTTACCTAATAGTCTAGCCCCAGCGCCACGTATAACCTCCCCCGGACAGGTCTTCAATAATTGACCCGCTGCCACCTTCAGAATCCATTCCAGCTGATTAGTACAGCACAACATAGGGCAATCAGCCAGTTCCGGTTTGTGAGTTTGGTTGCATAATAAAGTACAGCTTAGTACAATTAAGGTGAAGTCCGAAGATACCAAATGCTGCCCAATTAATGGAAGAGCCAAATCCGCCCTCGCAATCACCACAATCGAGTTGGAGATGTATCCGCTGTGCCTCCTGTGCCCCCTGCGGTGATCAAACCCGTCCGCGTCCTCATGCTCGAAGACAGCGAAGCCGACGCCGAGCTGATCAAGCAAGAGCTGCGTCGATCCGGTCTCGCGACAATCGCTGAACGGGTAGAAACCGAGCACGATTTCGCGAGTGCGATCAAGAATTTCCTGCCCGACGTGGTCCTCTCCGATCACTCGCTGGGAAGCTTTGACGCTCAGTCCGCTCTCACGCTCCTGCGGAGCCTGCGTCCTACGACTCCACTGATTCTCGTGACAGGATCGGTCAACAGTGAAGCGGTTGTAGCCTGCATCCGCGCCGGAGTCGAGGACCTGATCACCAAGACCAATCTGAGCAGGCTCGCCGCCTCGATCACCCGGGCGGTTCAGTTGCGCGGCCCGCTCGACAAGCTCACTCCGCGACAGGTCGAAGTGTTGCGAATGGTTGCTGAGGGGCACCGCACGAGAGAGATCGCGACTCGTCTCAAGCTGAGTGTAAAAACTGTGGAAAGCCATCGCGGCGAGATAATGAAGCGCCTGGAGATTCACGACATCGTCGGTCTCGTGCGCTACGCGATGCGCGTTGGGCTCGCTTCCGCAACTTGATTGGTATCCGCCTACCGGCGTACCTTCGGAAAACCGTTCTCCCCTGACACTCTTGCCCGAAAGGTGCGCGATGTGCTCGACTCACTGGGCGAGATAACCCAGTGACAGCGCGCGTCTTACAGTCGAGCTCCCGTAAACTTGGGGCTTGCGACTTCAGACAGGCGGTCTACCTTAAGCGCTTGGTTCACCCTTGCCTGAAGCCATGACGCAACACAGTCCTCGGTCTCTCAAGCACGAGTACGAGCTGTACGTAGAAAACGAAATCGAGAATTACAAGGAGTCGGTATCGCGATCCGCCATCCTCAAGATCGGCGATGAGGCCGCGGCTTCGCTTCGCGCCGGCGAGCAGTTCGCGATGGATGAGCTTCTGCTCTGGGCCGAGGTCGACCGCATCATACGAAAGCGACTTCGTATCCCCGCGTACGACACCTGG
>DATARP010000212.1:0-6027 GCA_036264075.1 Gemmatimonadaceae bacterium | reverse complement strand
ATTTCCGTTTCTCATCTGGCAGGGCACGACCGCGATCGTGATCTCGTTCACCGTGTCGATGCTCTCCCACTTCCTGGTCGGTGCGGCGCGATCTGTCTTTACCGGGCGGTCGGTTTTCCGCTCCGGGCTGGACATGTTCGTCGTCGGCGTCGGTGTGGCCGCGGTGGGCTACTTCTTTGGCGGGTGGGTCGGCAGGAAACTCTAGCGCTCCCTACAACCACCTGCGGCTCCCTGCGCAGCCCCAGGGCTCGAAGCCATGATTGCTCCGAGTGCTACGCAACGCTGCGGCTCGACTCTCGTACGCCCTGACACTGACTGCAACGGACGCCACCACCAGCACAGCCAGTCAGACCGTGAGCTGCAATAAGCGAAGCCGCTCCTGATTTCGAAAGACACCCGAACCGCTCGGCACTCGCCACTGGTGCCGAGCGGTTCTTTTTTGCTACCATCATTGATGCCAACACGACCCTACGTTCTCGCGGAAGCCAATTGGAAGTCGGTCAAGGACACTGACTACGACGTCGCCATCCTGCCGTGGGGGGCGACCGAGCCGCACAACTTTCATCTCCCCTACGCGACCGACAACTTCGAGTCGGCGGCGGTGGCCGAGCGCGCGGCGAAGATTGCATGGGAACGGGGCGCGAAGGTGATTGTGCTTCCCACCGTTCCCTTTGGTGTTAACACGGGTCAGCTGAATCTCAAGCTCACCATCAACATGAATCCAAGCACCCAGCTCGCGGTGCTCACCGACATCGCGTCGGCTTTATCTGGTCAGGGCGTGAAGAAGCTGGCGATTCTCAATAGCCACGGCGGGAACGATTTCAAGCAGATGATTCGCGAGCTCCAACCCCGCGTGAATCTTTTCATCTGCACGATCAACTGGTGGACGTGTGTGAGCGGCAAGGATTACTTCGACGAGCCGGGCGACCATGCTGGAGAGATGGAGACCAGCATGATGATGGCTCTCCACCCCGACCTTCTGCTGCCACTATCAGAAGCTGGCGCCGGCAAGGCGAAAAGGTTCCGTATCGAGGGCCTGCGCGACGGCTGGGCCTGGGCGCCGCGGAAATGGTCGAGAGTCACGAGCGACACCGGCACAGGAAACCCGAAAGCATCGACGGCCGAGAAGGGAGAGAAATTTCTGGAGGCTGTGACAGAGCGGATAGGAGGATTTCTGGTCGATCTCGCTAACGCCGATCCTGAGAACATGTACGAGTAGCGACGTGGCCACCCCGAGCGGCTTTCCGTCGTATGCGCTCAGGCCACGATGTTGAGCAGTCGCCCCGGAACGAAGACGATTTTCTTCGGCGTACCCCCGACAAATCTCGACACTGTCGGGTCCGCGAGCGCCGCGGCCACTGCGGCTTCTTCCGAAATGTCGCGCGGTACCGAGATCTTCGAGCGCACCTTGCCGTTTACCTGCACCACCAGCTCGATGGAGTCTTCCGCCGCAAGTGCGGGGTCGAACCGCGGCCAGGCTGAATCGAAAACGCTTCCGGTCCCACCCGTCTGCTCCCACAGCTCCTCGGCGATGTGCGGCGCGAACGGCGCTACCAGTGGAATCAGCGGGGCTATCTCCTCGCGGTGCGGCGTGCGCTCGCCTTTACGCAGCGCGTTCATGTATTCCATCATCGCCGCTATCGCTGTGTTGTAGCTGAGACGCGAAACATCTTCGCCGACCTTGCGAATGGTCTGGTGCAGCTTCCGCATCACCGCCTGCTCGGGCGCGCCGTCGCTTGACATGCTCTGCACGGATGCGAACAGCCTGTCCAGGAAGCGACGCGTTCCCGAGATGCTCTGGTCGCGGAAATCTCCGCCCTGCTCGTAGGGGCCGAGGAACATGAGGTAAGTGCGGAAGGCATCCGCGCCCCAGTGCTCGATGTACTCGTCGGGGTTCACGATGTTGCCCTGCGTCTTCGACATCTTCGCGCCTTCGCGGATGATGTGGCCGTGCGCGCGGAACCGCGTGTACGGCTCCTCGAAGTCCAGCAGCCCCGCGTCGTGCAGCACCATGGTGATGAATCGCGAGTAGAGCAGGTGCAGCACCGCGTGCTCGTTGCCGCCGATGTACGAATTCACCGGCAGCCATTTCTTCGTGATCGTCTTCTCGAACGGAACGTCGTCATGGCCGACGCTCGGGTAGCGGAGGAAATACCACGCGCTGTCGAGGAAGGTGTCCGACACATCCGTCTCGCGGCGCGCCGTCTTGCCGCACTTCGGGCAAGCGACGCGATACCACTCCTCGTGGCGGGCGAGAGGAGAGACGCCGGAGTCGTCGGGCTTGAAGTCCTCGATGAACGGCAGAACCACAGGAAGATCCTTCTCCGGAACCGGCACCGTCCCGCACGAATCACAATAGATGATCGGAATGGGCGGACCCCAATAACGCTGGCGTGAAATGCACCAGTCGTGCAGTCGATAGTGCACGATCGGCTTGGCCGATCCGCTCTTCGCGAGCAGATCGACGATGGCCTTCTTGGCAGCCTCGACCTTGTAGCCGTCGAACAGCCCTGAATTCACCAGCGTGCCCGTTTCGCAGTCTACGAACGCCTCCTGCAGTGGCGTTGACGCGCTTTCATTTTCACCGCACACGACGCGGACGATGGGAAGCTCGAACTTGGTGGCGAACTCGAAATCCCGCGCATCGTGTCCGGGCACGCCCATGATTGCGCCAGTTCCGTACTCCATCAGCACGTAGTCGGAGATCCAGATCGGGATCTCCTTCTCAGTCGCCGGATTGATCGCGTAGGATCCGGTAAAGACTCCGGTCTTCTCGGTGCTCGTCTTGCGCGTGATGATGTCCTGCTTCTTGGTCTTGTCGCGGTAGGCGTCGACTTTCTTTTTCTCGCCGGCCGCGGTGAGCTGGTTCACCAGCGGATGCTCGGGCGCGAGCACCATGTACGTTGCGCCGTAGATCGTGTCGGGACGCGTGGTGAAGACGCGAATCTCGCAGCCCGCCCCACTCACGTCTTTCGTGGCAAACGAGATCTCCGCGCCCTCGGACCGGCCGATCCAGTTCCGCTGCGCTGTCTTCGTCGTATCCGACCAATCGATGTGCTCGAGATTCTCGAGCAGCCTCGGCGCGTAGTCGCTGATGCGAAAGAACCACTGTTCGAGGAGACGCTGTTCGACCGGAGTCCCGCACCGCTCACAATGACCACCGACGACCTGCTCGTTGGCGAGCACGGTCTTGTCCTTCGGGCACCAGTTGACCGCAGCCTGCTTCTTGTACGCGAGCCCCTGCTTGAAGAGCTGGAGAAACAGCCACTGCGTCCACTTGTAGTAGTTGGGCTCGGTGGTCGACAGCGTGTGGCGCCAATCGACCATCAGTCCGGATCTCTCGAGTTGTCGCCTGAAGTTGGCGATGTTCCGCGGGATGAGGTCCATCGGATGCTGCCCGACCTTGAGGGCATAGTTCTCCGAATGAATCCCGAAGGCATCGTAACCCAGCGGCTCGAACACGTTGTGTCCCATGAGCCGCTGGAATCGTCCATGAATGTCGTTCCCAGTGAACGCAAAAAGATTCCCGACGTGGAGTCCTTCGGCGGACGGATAGGGGAACATCATCAGTGCGTAATACGGCCTTTGGGCGCGGTGCAGATCCGTGTTGTTGGTTCCACGCTCCTGCCAGATGCGCTGCCACTTCCGCTCGATCGCTTGTGGGTCGTAAGCGATGACGGAAGGGGAGAAAGGGTCGTCCCGTGTTGCCGAATTGTCCATTCGGGAAAGCTAGTGGCTGAGGGACACAGTTTCATCTGTTGCCGCAGTGCAGAGTAGTCTCACCATCGCAGTCCAAAATGACCGCAACGCCGCTTCCAATCGCTCCACGTTCCGCCTCGGGCTTCCTCAAGCCGGTGTTCAGCGCGCTGCAGCGGCGCGCACTCAGGGCGAGCCTCCTTTTCGGAGCGGTCTTCCTCATCGGACTGATGGCGATCGCGTGGCAGATCTATCACCTGATCCCCGAGGAGATTCTTCACGACGTTCTCGCCGTTGACGGAGTGACGGTGGCGCTGGTCATCGCTTTGCTCTGGATCGCGGTTGCGCTCGCCGCGACCGCTGGAGGAGCGATGATCTTCGTCAGGCAGCACGTCAGTGGGCCGGCGGCCGAGCTGGCGCGGACGCACGAAGCGATCGCCAAGGGTGACCTCTCGAGCATTTACAAGCCGTCGGCATCGAACCTGTCCGTCGATCGCCTCACCAGGTCCACGATGACGATGCTCACCGAGCTGAGGAGCGTCACCGGCAAAATGCGGACATCGGCCCACGACACCGATCAGATCGCCGGACAGATAGCGATCGCCTCTCAGGCAGCCGCCGTGTCAGCGCGCGAAGGTGCCGCAACGTCCAATGTTCTAAGCCAGGATGCCGCGGCGCGCGAGCGGGCCATTAGAGAGCTGACAGCCGAAGCCAGCAGACTGGTTCAGATCACGGCCAACATGAGCGAGGCGGCGCAGGAAGGTCTTCGTCGCGACAAAGCTCTTCGCCAGCTCGCGCACGACAACCGCGTCCGGCTCGAGCGCACCGCGACATCTCTTCAGTCGCTTGCCTCGGACGCGCTGGAGAGCGCGGAGGGAATCGACGCGATGTCAGCCGCGGCGGACGAGATCAGGGCGTTCCTCATTCTCGTCCAGAAGATCTCGCGCCAGTCCAAGCTCCTTGCGCTGAACGCCGCGATGGAAGCAGCGCGGGCGGGCGAGCACGGACACGGTTTTGCCGTCGTCGCCACCGAGGTTCGCCGCCTCGCCAGCAGCTCGGCGGAAGCAGCTCAGCGCACGACGTCACTCGTGCAGGAGATGCTCGATAGCATCAAGCACTCGCGTGAATCGACGCACCGCACCGTCTCGACGGTGGAGCAGGTCCTGGAATCGACCCGGGCCGCCCGCCACTCATTGGCGCGGGTCGAAGAAGGCACAGTCGAAGGCGAGGACTTGAGTGGCCGCATGGCCACCAGCGTTCGCGAATCGGGCGAGCTGATCACCGGGATGACGCAAAGGCTCGCCCAGCTTTCACAGGGAACGGCTGCTTTCTCCAGGGCAGTTCAGCACGTCGCGGTATCGAACGAGGAGCAGAGCCGGAACATCGGCGACATCGCGTCCGCCGCAGCTCAGCTCAGCGAAGCATCATCCCGCATTTCTCAGCTCGTCAACACGTTCAAGCTCGGCGGCAGCTGACCTCAGGCATCTGTGGGCGCTCCGCGCGGCTGAACCTGAACCGCATCGGAACGAGTCGCGCGCCTTGGGAATCGGCGACGGCAAACTGAGCCCCTTCGTAAGCAGCAGCGGATCCGACGCGCCCGTCCTTTGCCAGGGCGTAAAACTCCAAATCGAATAGCGGCCGGCCGCGGTCATCGAGCAGCCGTCGCTCGGTCGTGGCAATCACTCTGTCGATCGTCCTCATGCAAGCCTCGTCCGGCGACAGCCCCTGTCGCATGAACTCGACGATGAGGAACGCCCCGCACGTCTTGATGTTGGCCTCTCCGCGACCAGTAGATCCAGCGGCCCCGACCGTGTTGTCGCAGTACTGACCTGCGCCGATGATCGGCGAGTCGCCGACCCTGCCGGGCAATTTCCACGACCGCCCACTGGTAGTAGTCACCGACGAAATGTCTCCAGCTGCATTCACCGCGTTCATGTTGATCGTGCCGGTGGTGAATTTGACGTGGAGCGGATCGTCGAAGGGCAGACTCGCCGTCGGTTGGGGTGCCGCCCCGCCGCCAGGAGAGTCGAGCCAGTTGTCGACGGGATTGAGGCAAGCCTTCCAGCGGAGCCAGTCCTTCCTGCTCTTCTCCGTTAGAAGATTCTGCTCCTTGAAGCCCATCTCCAGCGCAAATCTTTTCGCGCCTGGTCCCACCAGCATGATGTGATCGGTGTAGTCCATGACCGCCTTCGCAACGAGGGACGGAGTAGCTATGTCCTCGAGGGCAGCCACAGCTCCGGCTCGCTTCGTCGGGCCGTGCATGCAGGACGCGTCGAGCTGCACAACACCATCTTCATTTGGCAGACCGCCAAGCCCAACTGCCTGGTCGTC
>DATARP010000194.1:0-3223 GCA_036264075.1 Gemmatimonadaceae bacterium | reverse complement strand
TGCCGAACGAATACTGCGCGTTGCTCAGCAATCCGCTTTCCGTCGAGATCACGCCCTTCCCTTCCTTGAGACTGCCGTTCCACTCCGCCGAGGCTTTCCGTTTCATGGTTCAACCACCTTTCTCAATCGAACTGCGTCGCGTGAATCGTATCCGTTCCGCAGGACGAACTCGGCGTTGAGATAACCCGCAAAGAGCACCCAGGCGATGTACGGGACGAAAAGCCAGGCGGCAGGTTGGTCCACGTCTTTCGCCTTGCGCACGAACGCCACCTGAGCAGCGAGGAGCGCCAGAGCGCGGCGACAACGTTCCGATGCTCACGATCATCATCCAGATCGCCGAGGGGTTGCGTGGAGCCCGGCGAGCTCCTAAGAGAGGTCATGAGGCGACGATGAGTCACTCATGCAGCGAAAGCTTCCTCGCTTGCTCATCGACGCCCAAGCATTGAACGTCAACCGCCACCCTCCCCCTTCAGAGTTTCTCTGATGAACAAATCGCACGCGCTGTCCAGAAACCAGCGATCGAGTTCCTGGCGCGATTGGTATCGTGCACGGCCCCTTCGCCTGACAACGATCGTAGTCGAGTTTAGCTGAAGCCTTTCTTCCGCCGAATCCTCTCCAACTCCGCGTGAAATGCGGGGTTTTCAGGAACATTGAAGTTAAAGGTAAGGTTGAGTTCCGCTGAACAGTCTTCGGCCGACAACGCCTTGGCGATTTCCGCACCTGCGCGCTTCGTGAAATCCCGACACTCCAGAAGAAAGCTATCTAGCATTGTCGACAGTTCTAAGACAGCCGTCTGCCAGTCGGACGGCACATGTGCACGGCGGAGGCGGGCCGCCCATTCAAAGCCATCCCGATAGAGACGACCAATCTGTCTGGCGCCGTGAATGATGGCTACCACGTCGCCCTCAATGAATCCTCGATTGATACTAGCGTGAGCAGCGCTCTTCATCGCCGTGATTAGCCGCTGCGCCTCATGCGTGTACGTTACTAGCCACGATGAGATGTCGTCCTCTGTAACTCGCTCGCCAACGCCCGTGACCAGACGCGCTTCGTGGTCCAGTCGCAGTGGTTCCGACGCTTCTATTTCGTCCTCAAGCACCTGAACGAAGAGGCTCGCCTCCCAGCCTCGCGGCTGTTCGGCCGCAAGCTGAAATGCCCGACCGGCCAGGCTCCGAACTACCGGGGATGCCTGATGGCTCCGAGCGGAGAGCACCAACCCACGCGACATCTGATAGGCAAACTGCACCCGAAGGGCCGCCACGACATCTCGGGCCAAGTCAAACGGAAAGGTCCAGACTCCACTCGCACGCAGTTCCGAAATGAAAGCCAGCACCTTCGGCGAGTCGACCACCGGCGCAAAGATGCCCCCGGTGTTCTGCTCATAGAGTGGTAGCAATGCAAGAACATCGCGGTGGATGAAAGCGTAAACGGGGATACCCTTCGCCCGGGCTGCGCGATATTCAATGTTGGTGACCGACTTGATGCCTCCGGTCGGGATTGAACCATACCGACCACCGATAACCAGTATTAGTAGATCAGCATCGCTCTCTACACGCCGACGGCAGTTCTCGACGGCGTCGACAGTCGGCTCGACCGGAAATGTGTGGTATTCGGAAGCCATGAGACGATACCCAAGGCCACTCTCGACGAACTCGGCAATGTCCGCGCGAACCTGCCGAAGATCGTAAAACGTTGAGCTCAGAAAGACATGCGGAAGCCTTTCAGGCATGCAGAGTCATGATAGCAAGTTGCCGCACGAGGTAGTGCTCTGCACTTCCGTTCTAAGACTGCGCTTCTACCCCCATACGTCTGCGCGTGACGCACCACGCGCTAAAACGTTACTCGGTTTCCTACCTCAACCTCGTCAGACAAACGATGAGTGCACCACGGAACCAGAGCGGAGGTTTTCGGTACACTGTCGATGCCTCGACTACGAGAGCGCGACACTCTCCCCACTCGGGAATCGCTCCTCATTTTCAGGATACAGGTCAGTCATGATGAAGTGACGGTACTCCCTATCGCGATCGCCAGCCGACTCACGGATTTGTCGTGCTAGAACTTCGCTCCGACGGTCTCGGCCTCCAGCTTGTGCGATCGAGGCGAAAATCCTCGGCGACGGCGAGACCGGGACCGGGGTACGCGAGGTGGACGGCTCGTTGTTCCAGGGCACTTCGGGATGTTCCACACCACAGCGCGGCGGCGCCGAACGCGATGAAGGCTGCGACGAGCGCGGCGAGGGCGTTCGCACGCTTTTCGTGGGCCGCGCGGCCCTCACCCGGCCTTCGGGCCACCCTCTTCCGGGGGGAGAGGGGCGGTTGGGGGCGGTTACGGCCCGAGGCGGGCAGTCATCGTGATCTCGGTGTTGAGGCGATGCGAGATCGGGCAGCCTTTCTTCGCATTGCCGGCCGCCTTCTGGAAGCCGGCTTCCGTCGCGCCGGGGACGCTGGCGGTGACTTCGAGGTGGACGTTCGTGACGGTGAAGCCGGCGTCGGTCTTGTCCAGCTTCGCGGTGGCGGTCGTTGCGACACGGGCGGGCGGTGTGCCGGCGGTGGTGAATTGGGCGGACAGGGCCATCGAGAAGCAGCCGTCGTGGGCGGCGGCGATCAGTTCCTCGGGGTTGGTCCCCGTTTTCGAGCGGTTGCTGAGCGTATCAGCCGCGCTGGCGCGCGGCTACGCCGGCGGGGGCGCCGGCGCCACACAGAGGCCGAAGGCCGTCACATATTCGCGTTGACAGATGCATCGCGGCAGCTTATACATATCTGTCGAGGTGCATATGAACGAGATCAAGGAAGCGGTGTTGGAGCGGTATTCGAAGGCGGCGAAGAACGTCTTGTCGGGGAAGCCGAGCTGCTGCTCGGCGGACGGCGACGAGATCACCAGAGATTTGTACGCGCTGGCGGAGACGGAAGGGTTGCCGCCGGAGGCGGTGCTGGCGTCGTTGGGATGCGGGAATCCGACCGCGGTTGCGCAGCTCAACGCGGGCGAAGTCGTGCTCGACCTCGGCTCCGGGGGCGGGATCGACGTGCTGCTGTCAGCCAAGCGCGTCGGCCCCGAGGGGCGCGCGATCGGGCTCGATATGACGGACGAGATGCTGGAGCTGGCGCGCGCGAACGCGCGGCGCGCCGGGGCGACGAACGTCGAGTTCCTCAAGGGCGAGATCGAGAACATCCCGCTGCCGGACGACAGCGTCGACGTGATCATCTCGAACTGCGTCATCAACCTG
>DATARP010000127.1:0-6221 GCA_036264075.1 Gemmatimonadaceae bacterium | reverse complement strand
GGTTAACTTGAATGAGCAGATCAAACCCGCAAAAAGAAGCAACTATGCCCGATAAATCCCGCACTCCCGTAATTGTTGGCGCCGCCCGAACTCCGATCGGGAAATTCCTTGGCTCGCTGTCGTCCCTGAGCGCGCCTGACCTCGGTGCGATCGCCATCCGCGAAGCTGTAAAGCGGTCGAAGGTGCCCGCCGAAGACGTCCAGGAAGTCATTATGGGTCACGTCATTCAGGGAGGGACGGGCCAGGCTCCGGCGCGGCAAGCCGCCCTGAAAGCCGGACTTCCCGCGACAATCTCCGCGGTCACCGTGAACAAGGTCTGCGGGTCCGGACTCAAGGCAGTGATGCTGGCGTCGCAGGCGATCAAGGCTGGGGACGCCCAGGTGGTCGTTGCGGGCGGGCAGGAGTCGATGTCCAACGCGCCGTATTACGTCTACGGCATGCGCAACGGCGTGAAGCTCACCGACCAGAAGATGGTCGACGGCATGATCAAGGACGGTCTCTGGTGCGCCTCGTGTGATGTTCACATGGGACGTCACGCCGAGTACACGGCGAAGAAGGCGGAAGTGACGCGGGAAGAGCAGGACGAGTTCGCAGCTGCCTCTCACAAAAAGGCCGTCTCCGCGATCGAGGCGGGCAAGTTCAAGAGCGAGATCGCCCCGGTGGAGATTCCCGACAAAAAAGGCCCGACCATCATCGACACCGACGAAGGACCGCGAAAGGACACGAGTGTCGAGACACTCTCCAGGCTCCGGCCCGCGTTCCCCGGAAAGAACGGCCAGAATGAGAACCTCAGCGTGACTGCCGGAAATGCGTCGAGCCTGAACGACGGCGCGGCTGCCCTCGTCGTCGTTTCCGAGCAGTACGCCAACGACCACAACCTCGAAATCCTCGGCCGCATTACTGGCTACGCGACGGGCGCAACCGCGCCGGAGGATCTCTTCTTCGCTCCCATCAAGGCCGTCAGAAATCTCATGGCCAAAACGGGAAAGAAGATCGAGGATTTCGACCTGATCGAAGCCAACGAAGCCTTCGCCTCACAGGCGCTCGCCGATGGAGACGAGCTTGGCTGGGACTGGAAGCGAGTCAACGTCAACGGCGGCGCAATAGCGCTCGGCCACCCGATCGGTGCGAGCGGCGCGCGCGTATTGACGACTCTTCTCTACGCGATGAAGGACCGCGGCGCCAAAACAGGCCTCGCTACGCTCTGTCTCGGCGGGGGCGACGCCGTCGCTCTCAGCGTCGAGCGCGCGAATTAGCACGACTTGACCGCGCCTCCGCATACAGCAAGGATCCAGCGGAGGCCGTCTGCATCGCTGCCGCCGAGGGCGAAGGCGTTCCTCGGCGTGCTCTGGCGGATCGTTGCGTTTTATGCAATCTGGTGGGCGGCGCTCATCGCGCTGGGTGCATTCGCAGTGTTGATCGTCGGGTCAAATGCAGCCGATCCACGAGCGGTGCCCTTCCAGTGGATCAGTCTCGCGAGCGTGGTCATCGCCACCTGGGTGATGCTGCGGCGAATCGACAAGCTGTCGTGGGCGGAGGTCGGACTCGATCCTTCCGCGGCGTCGCCGCTCACAATCCTAAGAGGCACGGTGCTCGGCGGATTGACGATCGGCGCTGCGAGTCTGCTCCTGCTCGCCACGCACATGCTCCGCATTGACCCGACGGCGCCGGGAAATTGGTGGGGTCAGGCTGGCCACTCGACGATCCTCCTGTTGCCGGCGGCGTTCTTCGAGGAGCTCTTCATTCGTGGCTACGTCTTTGCCGTATTGAGGCGCGCGGCCGGATGGAAGATGGCGCTCATCATCACGAGCATCGTTTTCGGTCTGCTGCACGTCACCAACCCAGGCGCCGACTCGGAGTCGATTCTGGCGGTGATCGTCGCGGGGTTTTTCCTCGGAGTTGTCTTCCTGACGACGCGGAGCCTGTACGCCGCGGGGGCCGCGCACTTCGCGTGGAACTGGGTGATGTCAGGCGCGTTGCACATTGCGGTCAGCGGAATTCCGTCGAGTGACCCGGACTATCGTGTCGTAGATTCCGGTCCCGACTGGCTCACCGGCGGTCCGTGGGGACCTGAAGGAGGACTCGCTGCAGTCGCGGCAATGTTCGTCGTCCTTTTTTACCTGTACGGGCGCTACCTGCGCCGCATGGAGTGGAAAGCATGACCGACCGCATTGCGGTTGTCGGAGCTGGTCAGATGGGCAACGGGATCGCGCACGTGTTCGCGCAATCGGGATTCAAGGTCGTGATGGTCGACGTTTCCCAGGACGCGCTCGACAAGGGGCGCGCTACGATTGCGAAGAACATCGAGCGGCAAGTGAAGACGGGGACGATTCCTCCCGACGAACAGGTCCAGATTTTGTCGCGCATCGATCTCAGCATGGAACTCGACAGCATCGCCGATGCGTCGCTCATCATCGAAGCGGCCAGCGAGGACAGCGGGCTCAAGTTCCGGATCTTCACGGACGTCGACCGCATCGCGAAACCGGACGCCGTTCTAGCGAGCAACACCAGCTCCATCTCGATAACCGAGATCGCGCGACGCACATCGCGTCCCGACAAAGTCGTCGGGATGCATTTCATGAATCCAGTTCCGGTGATGAAGCTCGTGGAGATCATTCGCGGGTTGGCAACTTCTGACGCGACGACCGAGTACGTCACAGATCTCAGCCTGCGTCTTGGTAAAACCCCAGTCGAGGTGAACGATTTTCCCGGCTTCGTTTCCAATCGCGTGCTGATGCCGATGATCAACGAAGCGGTCTACTGTCTGATGGAAGGAGTCGGCGAACCGGAAGCGATCGATCAGGTAATGACCCTCGGCATGAATCACCCGATGGGCCCCCTCGCGCTGGCGGATCTGATTGGGCTCGACACGTGCGTCGCCATCCTCGAGGTCCTGCGTGACGGACTCGGCAACCCGAAGTACGCCCCGTGTCCGCTGCTCAGGAAATACGTTGCAGCCGGATGGCTCGGCAGGAAGTCCGGACGCGGCTTCTATACCTATAGTAAGTAAACAAAGTGTCCTGGGCCCTTCATCCGCTTACTGAAGAACAATCCGAAGTTCAGAAGCTCGCGCGCGAATTCGCGAAGGCCGAGATCGCTCCACACGCTGCGGAATGGGATCAAAAGGCGTATTTCGACCCCGGGCTGGTGAAGAAACTCGGTGAGCTCGGGTTTCTCGGGATGATGCTCCCCGAGAAGTACGATGGACTGGGAGCCGATACGGGCACGTACCTGATCGCGCTCGAGGAGATAGCCGCTGCCGACGCGTCCGTCGCTGTTCTGATGAGCGTGCACAATTCGCTTCCGACGCAGATGATCCTTCGTTACGGGAGCGAAGCGCAGAAGAATCGGTTCCTCAAGCCGATGGCGCGCGGTGAGACACTGGGCGCCTTTGCGCTTTCAGAGCCCGACGCGGGATCCGATGCATCCGCTCTGACCACTCAGGCGGTCAAGGACGGCGATCATTGGGTGTTGAACGGAACCAAGGCATGGGTCACCAACGGCAACACGGCCGGAATGATCATGGCGATGGCGCGCACGGACACGAGCGGCGCGCGAAAGGGAGGTCGGGGAATCGGTGCGTTCATAATCACCCCTGATCTGCCCGGATTCAAAGTCGGCAAGAAGGAGGACAAACTCGGGCTTCGCGCGTCGCCGACAGTGCAGCTCAACTTCGATAACATGAAGGTGCCGGCCGACAATCTTCTTGGCGACGAGACGCAGGGCTTCATCTATGCAATGCAGTCTCTCGACAACGGGCGGCTGGGCATCGCCGCGCAGGCAATCGGGATTGCGCGCGCGGCGCTCGAGCATTCAGTCACCTACGCCGCGGAACGCAAGCAATTCGGCAAGGCGATCAAGGAGTTCGAGGCGATCCAGTTCAAGCTCGCCGACATGGCGATGCGCGTGTCGGCTTCACGGGCGCTGCTGCACGCTGCGGCCGCGGCCAAGGATCGCGGTCAGAGCGTGCGCCAGTTCAGCTCGATGGCAAAGCTGATGGCGAGCGAGACCGCGATGTGGGTGACGACGCAGGCGGTGCAGATCTTCGGTGGATACGGATACGTCAAGGATTATCCGGTTGAGCGGCTGTTCCGCGATGCGAAAGTCACCGAAATTTATGAGGGCACCTCGGAGATCCAGAGAATCGTGATCGCGCGCGCCCTCTACGGACAATCGTGAGCGCTCTCACGACGTGGAAGCGTTCGACAGGACAAAGAAATGAACACAACTCACTATCCAAACGATAAATGAAGCTGTTCGATACGCTTGCGGAGATGGGACACGAGGAAGTCGTGATGTGCAGCGATCCATCGATCGGGTACCGGGGAATTCTCGCGGTTCACAGCACAAAACTCGGCCCGGCATTAGGTGGAACGCGGTTCTGGCAGTACGCCACAGACGAGGAGGCAATCACCGATGCGCTGCGACTCTCGCGCGGGATGACGTACAAGAACGCAGTCGCGGGACTCCATCTTGGCGGCGGCAAGTCGATCATCATTGGTGACAACAAGACCAAGGACCGGGAGAGGATTTTCCGTGCCCACGGTCGTTTCGTCGAGAGTCTCGGCGGCAGATACATAACCGCCGAAGACGTGGGTACGAGCACGAAAGACATGGACTACGTGCACATGGAGACGGGGCACGTCGCGGGACTCGCTGGCAAGTCGGGAGATCCATCTCCGGTTACCGCGCATGGAGTATTCCGCGCGGTGCAGGCGTCGGCAAACCAGAAGTGGGGATCCGACAGTCTCGAGGGCAAGACGGTCACCGTCATGGGCTGCGGTAGTGTCGGGACTTATCTTGCAAAGGAGCTGCACGAGGCCGGCGCTAAGCTCATAGTCTCCGACATTGATCCAGCCAAGACCGCAAGAGTCGCAAAGATGACCGGCGCGAAAGTCGTCGAAGACGGCGAGATTTTCACATCCGAGGCGGATATTTTCTCGCCGTGCGCGCTGGGCGGAATCATCAATGACAAGACCATTCCGAAACTCAAGGTTCAGATCGTCGCCGGTGGCGCGAACAATCAACTTCTCGAGGAGCGGCACGGTGACGAGCTGGCAAGGCGCGGAATCCTCTACGCCCCGGACTACGTCGCGAACGCCGGTGGAGTGATCAACGTCTACGGCGAAGTCGCCGGCTGGGATGCGCAGCGCGCGCTCGACAAGGCTGACGACATTTACGACACGATTCTGAAAGTCTTCGCGATTGCCGAAGCGAAGCACATTCCAACCTACGAGGCGGCCGATCGATTGGCCGAGCAGCGACTGGCGGAGGCAACATGAGCGAGACGATTCCGATCGCTTCCGATCATGCCGGTGTCGAGATGAAGAACCGGCTCGTGTCGGAACTCAAGAAACTGGGATACCAGCCCGACGATATCGGGAGCAACGATGCGAGCAAGCCCGACGACTATCCGGATTACGCGCACCCCCTGGCCAGGGAAGTCTCCGACGGAAAGGCAAAGCGCGGAATCCTTCTCTGCGGAAGCGGAGTCGGGATGGATATCGTCGCCAATCGGTATCCCGGAGTGCGCGCCGCGCTCGCCTGGGAGCCGGAGATCGGCGAGCTCTCGCGCAGGCACAACAACTCCAACGTCCTGGTGCTTCCAGCCCGATTCATGACGGACGACAAGGCTGTGGAAACCATGAAGGCCTGGTTGGATGCTAAATTCGAGGGTGGCCGCCACGAGCGGCGGGTGGAAAAGATCGAACCCAAGGACACCTGATGCCCCAGACAACCGCACCTCCGAGAAAAGCCGAATCAGCCAGGATCGCGATGCCGAGTGGCAACCTGGGCCAGAGTGATCCCGAGATCGCACACTTCATCGATCTCGAGGTCGATCGCCAACGGAGCGGACTCGAGCTGATCGCCAGCGAGAACTTCGTTTCGCCCGCCGTTCTGGAAGCGATGGGTACGCCGCTCACGAACAAGTACGCGGAGGGATTGCCCGGGAAGCGGTATTACGGCGGATGCGAATTCGTGGACATGGTCGAGCAGTGCGCTATCGACCGCGTCAAGAAGCTCTTTTCCGCTGATCACGCCAACGTGCAGCCGCATTCCGGTGCGCAGGCAAATGCGGCGGTGTATCTCGCGTTTCTCAAGCCTGGCGACGTCGTCCTCGGCCTCGACCTTTCGCAGGGCGGGCACCTCACGCACGGATCGCCGGTGAACTTTTCCGGTCTCCTCTACCATGCGATCCATTACGGCGTCGGCGAGGACGG
>DATARP010000072.1:0-12778 GCA_036264075.1 Gemmatimonadaceae bacterium | reverse complement strand
GGCCAATGCCGTGTCCGCGGCCGCCCGATTCCCGCGGCGCGACAGGCGAAGGTACTCGGCGATGTGCGCGTTGTATTCGGTCGCGTTTTCGCGGATGGCCTGCCCGCCCAGCGCTTCCTCGTGACTGACGTCTCCGGCAGGCCCCAGCTTCCGCAGCGCGCTCGCGATGACGAATTCCGCCATTGAGTCGGTCCAGACGGGCTGCATCATCAGTGACGTCATCATCATGTCGCGGCCGAAGTACGTCGCGTAGTTCGGCAGGCCGGCCATCAGCTTTTCTCGTGAGCTGAGTAGCTCCGTACCCCGCACGTCGCGCTCCAGCTGCCGGTAACGCGATACAGTCGATGTCGAAGCAGCGCTGTTCGGTGCGCCACCCCGTTTCGCGCGATCGGCTGCGGTGCGTGCGTCGGACAGAAACCGAAGAAACGACGCGTTGAAAATCTGATCGCGCGAGAGCGGTGTCAGCGTTGGCCCATCCGTCGTCACGCGAACTGTGAAGCGAACTGGTCGGCTTGTCCTGGAGGTAAGAGTGACAGTTGGGACATCCACCAGAACCGAGACGTCCTGCGGCTCGACGCTCAGGTCGAGCTCGAGCGTCGTTTTCCCGTCGAGCGTCGCCTGCGCGATGTGCACGCCGCGCCGATCACGTACACCCGTTGTGATGACATCGGGCACGAGCCTCGCCCGCAGGTCCTCCACATAGCTCGCGTTGAGAAGGTGCAATTGCACATCGCGCTCGGACACCGGGAGCTTCTCGAGGTTCGCGATCAGATCTTCCGCCTCTCGCACTCGGAACGTGGGCCATTCGAACGGATCCGGCTCGCGTCCAGAGTATCCGAGATCGCGCTCGACACGCATCGAGCCGAGGAGGATCCAGCCGATGACGACCTGGGAGGAGTTGGCGACAAGCTGGTACTCTATCGTCCTGCGGTTGCCAGACTGCGAAATGATCGCGTCCGGCGAAGCCCAATCCAGCCGGAGTGGCTTGCCATTGCGATCACGCGCGGTAAAGCCGACGCTCTCGTCGACGGCATCCGCCAGCAGATTCACAAATCGCCCGCGACGCGCGTCGAGGTATATCTGGACGACGTTTCCCTTCGTATCTCGGAAGAATCGCGTCTGGTACCCCTGGTACGCGTCGGGATCGTCAAGGCCTGCTTCGGGAAACGCCAGCACCGGCTGCACGGTGCGCGTCTGCGCCGATATCGGCCGCGCGATCGAGATCGCGACGGGGAACGAGATCGCCCAGACAACATACGCGCGCAGCTTGTTCATGTGTGGTCTCCCTCGGTCAGGCGCAGTGATCGGCTGCAGGATAATGTGGCACTTCCGGGCCTTTCCGCCATTATCGGCTAACTTTGCACGCATGACTTCACTGGATCTCGCCCTGATTGGGAACGGCAGCATCGGAGCGCTGATCGACGGGGATGCGCGCGTCGTCTGGTGCTGTTTCCCACGATTTGACGGCGACCCCGTTTTCTGCGCACTCCTGGACGGCGAACAACGACGCGATCAGCCAGGCACATTCAGCATCGAGCTGGCGGGCATCACACGGAGAGAGCAGCACTATCTCCCCGACACGCCGATCCTCGTCACCCGGCTCTACGACGCGAAAGGCGGCGGAGTGGAAATCACGGACTTCTGCCCGCGCTTCGAGGACAAGGGTCGGATGTTCTCGCCGGCGATGCTGGTCCGACAGATCCGGCCAATTGGTGGAGAGCCGAATGTCGTCGTGAAGGTCAGGCCGGCGGCGCAGTACGGCTGCGTCAATCGTGAACACGCGGTCGGCGCGAACCACATAGGCTATTCGGGTGAGCAATCGCTCCGGCTCACCACCGATGGGCCCGCGGCGGCGATTGCCAACGAGACTTCGTTTCACCTGCGTCAGACGGTGACGCTGATGTTCGGGAACACTGAAGAGATCACGTCGGAAGTCACGAGCACCGGCACCCGATACCTCGAGAGGACAACCGCGCATTGGCAGAGCTGGTCGCGCGCGTTGACGGTTCCCGCGACGTGGCGGGACGCGGTGATCCGGGCCGCGATTACGCTCGAGCTCAATGTGTACGAAGAGACGGGCGCGATCATCGCGTCGATCACTACGTCGATTCCGGAAGCGCCCAACACTCCCCGGACGTGGGACTATCGGTTCTGCTGGCCGCGCGATGCGTGTTTCGTCGTCAATGCGCTGGGGCGACTGGGTGAAGTTCGCACGACCGAGAAATACCTGCGATTCCTATTGGGGATGGCGAAGACCTCGGCGAATTCGCGCCTCGTCCCGATGTACACGATCGACGGAAGCCCGATTCCTGTGGAGCACGAGGCGGAATGTCTGGCGGGATATCGGGGGATGGGACCCGTTCGCATCGGCAACAAAGCCAGCGAGCAGCAGCAGAACGACATCTACGGAGAGGCGGTGCTCACCGCGGAGCCGCTGTTTCTTGGCTCGTCGGCTACATGGGTCGGCGATGAAGCGCTGTTTGCCAGACTCGAGGAGCTCGGCAAGCACGCGGTCGAGTTATACGAGGTGCCCGACGCAGGTCTTTGGGAGCTGCGCGGCGAGCAGCGGGTTCACACGTTCTCCAGCATAATGTGCTGGGTGGCGTGCGACCGGCTGTCGAAATACGCGGACCGACTCGGCCTAGCCGACCGAGCGGCGGTGTGGAAAGCGCGCGCATCGCAGATTCACGAGACGATTCTGCGCCGGTCGTGGAACGAGAAGCTGAATGCGCTCACGGCGACGATGGAGGGAGAGTCGCTCGACGCCAGTCTTCTGTTGATTCCGCGGCTCGGATTTCTGCCGGCGGACGACCCGCGTTTCATCGGAACCGTCGCGGCCATCGAGCAGACGCTCAAGCACGGCGATTTCGTCTACCGTTACATCGAGCGCGATGATTTCGGGCACCCTGAGAACGCTTTTCTTGTCTGCACGTTCTGGTACATTGAGGCGCTGGCGGCAATGGGAGGAAAGCGCCGCGAGGAAGCGCTGGCCTTGTTCGAGAAAGTACTGTCCGCTCGCAGCAAGTTCGGCCTTCTGGCGGAGGATCTCGATCCTCGCACTCTCGAACAATGGGGTAATTACCCCCAGACCTATTGTATGGCGGGGATCGTAGACTGCGCCGTTTCGCTTGACGAGGGACCCTCGGGTCTCCCACATTCGAAAATGAGACCGATGAGTGGGGGGTCCCGGTGAATCGCAGAAAGTTCATAGCGGCAGGTGCGGGAGCGGCCGGCCTCCTCGGAGTCAAAGGTCGCGCCGGTGCACAAGAGCTTCGCGGTGACCAAGCTCAGGGCGTCCAACCGGTCGGTGCGTTCAAGCTGTCGGTGAGCCGGTGGCCGTACCACCAATTCACGCTCGACCAGCTCTCTCAGATGGCGCGCGAGTTGGGACTCGATTCGGTGGAGCTGCTCGAGCCCGATGAATGGGCGGTCCCCAAACGTTACGGACTGACCTGCGCCATGGGATACGCGACAGTGCCGGACCCTGGCACTCGACTCACGCAGGGCTTCAATCGAGTGAGCAACCACGCGTGGCTGATCCCCGCCTACACGCGGGCGATTCCTCTCGCGGCCGCGGCGGGAGTCCCCAATCTGATCTGCTTTTCGGGAAGCAGGGGCGGGATCGACGACGTCGAGGGACGGGAGACCTGTGCGCGCGGTCTCGCTCCGCTAATTCCGCTGGCGGAGCATCACGGCGTCACGCTCTGCATGGAGCTTCTCAATTCGAGACAGGATCATCCGGACTATCAGTGCGACCACACCACATGGGGCGTGGCGCTCGCCAAACAGATTTCATCCGAGCGGTTCAAGCTTCTCTACGATATCTACCACATGCAGATCATGGAAGGCGACGTGATCCGCACGATTCGCGACAACCACCAGTACATCGGGCATTTCCACACCGGCGGCGTTCCCGGCCGACACGAGATAGACGAAACGCAGGAGCTGAATTACCCGGCGATCATGCGGGCAATCGCCGGGACCGGGTTCACGGGATACGTCGCGCAGGAATTCGTACCTACACGCGATCCACGGACGTCGCTTGCAGAAGCAGTCAGACTCTGCCGAGTTTGAGCGTGGCCGCCGACCGTTCACCGGAAAATCCGATTGTGACTCCGGGGATGGTTCTGCCGTCGAGGCCGGATCTGGAAGTGGTCGGCGCCTTCAACCCCGGCGTAATCCGCCACCAGGGCGAAGTGATCATGCTGGTGCGCGTATCCGAGGCCCCGCGTAAAGTCTCGTCCAGCATCGCCGCTGCCCCATTCTACAACGCCGACACCCACCGACTCGAGATCAAACACTGGCAGGTAAATGAGAAGGGTCCCGATGTGAGCGACTCGAGGCTCGTCGTGGATCAGGGGCGAACCTGGCTGACGTCGATATCGCATCTCCGGCTCGCCCGATCCAACGATGGAATTCATTTCGAAGTCGATGGGATGCCGACGTTCGCTCCGCAGAGCCCGTATGAGTCCTTCGGAGTCGAAGATGCGCGCATCACGCTCCTCGACGGCACATACTGGATCAACTACACGGCGGTTTCGGATCGCGGGATTTCGACGGCGCTCGCTTCCACAAGGGATTTCAAGACGTACGAGCGGCACGGGATAATTTTTCCACCCCCGAATCGAGACGTCACGATTTTCCCGCAGAAGATCGGCGGACGGTACGTCGCGCTGCACCGCCCCATGCCAGAAGGCCTGGGGCACCCGGCGATCTGGATTGCCACGTCCTCAGACCTTTTGTCCTGGGGTGACCACCGGATCGTAGCGACGGCGCGCTCCGGCAAATGGGACGACGTGAAAATCGGAGGCGGCGCTGTTCCGTTCAAAGTGCACACGAATCGGCAGGACGCCTGGCTCGCAATCTATCACGGCGTCACCGGCACTCCCCAGAGTTATGCGTTGGGAGCCCTGCTTCTCGATCAGTACGATCCTTCGAAGGTGATCGGCCGGTCGCGCGAGCCGATACTGCGTCCCGAAGCTCCGTATGAGCGCGAGGGTTTCTTCGGGAGTGTGGTGTTTACCTGCGGCGCGCTCGTGGACGGCGATACGGTGCGGATCTACTATGGGGCCGCGGACGACGTCACCGCAGTCGCTGACCTTTCGCTCGCAGACATTCTGGCCGGACTCGAATAGGTGGGAGAGCGAGCGGTGGGGTTTGTGGCACCGTGGGAGAACGGAGGATGATTCCGCAACTCGAGCGATTCGCCAGCAATCCGATCGTCAAGCCGGCGCAGATCAAGTTCGTAGGCGCGTCGGGCACCTTCAATCCCGCTGCCGCAATCGACCGCGTGAGCGGACGCATCGTGCTTCTCGTTCGCGTTTTTGAGGAAGAAACCAGGCGATCCTGCCTTGCCCTCGCACTCTCGTCGGACGGCGAGCATTTCGACGAGATCTGGGACAAGCCGGCGATAAAGCGCGAAGCTTCTTACGAGGAATGGGGCGTAGAGGACGCGCGGATCACTTACCTCGAGCAGGACCAGATTTACGCGATCACCTACACCGGGTATTCGCCATCCGGTCCGCGGGTCTGTCTCATCACGACCGACGACTTGTTGAAGCCGGAGCACTATCAACGCCACGGCCCGCGCATCACGGGGGAAAACAAGAACTGCGTGATCTTTCCGCAGAAGGTGGGCGGCGCGTACGTGATCCTGCACAGACCGATGCCGCGGATCGAGCTGATTCGCGTGTCGGCCCTCGAAGACCTGTGGCCGGCGGAAGGCATCCCACTCGTGGGCCCGAAGGCCAATACGTGGCGAAGCTCGCGGGTTGGATCCGGTGCGCCGCCGATCGCCACCGAGATCGGCTGGCTGCTTCCCTTTCACGGCGCGACGTCAATCGAGGAAGGCAACGTTTACTCGATGGGCTGGTGCGTGCTCGACCTGGCCAACCCCGAAAAGGTTCTCTATGTATCGGTTGCGCCCGCGCTCACGCCCCAGGCTGCCTACGAGATCCACGAGCAGCCAATTCCCCAGGTCGACATGGCGAACTTCATCAAAGGGGTGCGCGTTGTCTTTCCCGAGGGATTGGTGGAGGTCGGCGACGATCTGCTGGTCTATTACGGAGCCGCGGATGTGTACGTCGGCGGCGCTCGCGTGAACAAGAAGGTGCTGGTCACCGGAATCAAGAACGAGATGGCGCTCGGACACACGGCGCAGCCGCTGTGATGCGCCGTTCGGTTCAAGGCAGCGAGGCGTGACCTTCGAGCTCGGTATCAACTACTGGCCACGCCGGAGGGCCATGTACATGTGGCGGGAGCTCGACATCGGCGAAGTACGCGAGGATATGGCGCAAATCGCCAGCCTCGGCTTCGACACCGTCAGACTGTTTACGATGGCGCAGGACTTTCTCCCCCAGCCGCTCACAGTGGCGACCGGGATGGTTGCGAATCTTCTGCAGGTCGTGCGCGCAGCGAAGGACGCCGGGCTGCAAATCGTGCCGACGCTCATCGTCATCAACATGAGCGGAAAATTTTGGTGGCCGGCATGGATGCTCGATGCACAGGGCCGCCCCGGCGACCTTTTCTCCGATCCAACTATTCTGCGCACGCAGTCGATGCTGGTCGAGACATGCGCACGCGCCCTGGCAGGCGAAAGCGCGATACGCGCGTTCGACCTGGCCAACGAGATCGACGATGCGCAGCGCCCCCGTACACGGGACGCGGGCTGGGTTTGGGCGTCGCTGCTGGCGAACACGATAAGACGCGTCGCTCCCGGCTCGACGATCCAGATCGGCGCGCATCTTCCGTCGTTGACGACAGAGAACTACATGCGCGTCGACGACGTCGGCGAGGTGGCCGACGAAGACCTGATGCACGCGTATCCGCTCTATTATCCCGGCGCGCGTTCCTTTCTCGATCCGGAGCTGGTGCCGTTCTCGTGTGCGCTGACAGCAGGACTCTCCGGTCGCGGACGTGCTCCACTAATGCAGGAGTTCGGTCTGTGCACCGCTCCCCCGGGATCTCCGGGACAGACGATCACAGACGATTTCCTGGGCCACCCGCTGAAGCAGTATCTCGCGTCCGAGGATGAAGCGGGGGAATACTACGACGGCGTCCTGAGCCGGTTGGTGGAAACCGGCGCGTCCGGGGCCTACGCCTGGTGCTACGGTGATTACGATTCTCGTCTTTTCGATCGAGCGCCGCTGGCGACTGCAATACGTGAGCGCACCTTCGGCCTGGTGCGGGCGGATGGCAGCGAGAAAGCAGCGGCAGCAGTGTTCCGCAATTTCAGAAAGTGTCGGGACGCCGAAGCGCGATCCGGCGCCGCAACGAGGGCGGAAGTCCCACAGGTGCTGGACGTCACGGCGGATGAGTACTACCGCGCGCCGGGAAAGCATTTCGCCCGTCTCTATGCCAAATGGTTGGCAGAGAGGGCATCGTGATCGCGCAGAGGACCCTGGTTGCGTTTGCTCTCATTGCGATCGCTGCGGTTCCGAGCGGCTGCGGTGGGCGCGCGGAATTGAAAGCGGCGCCGCGAGGTCCGGCCCCGCTCGCCATCAATCTCGACCACCTTCGACACCTCGGCATGAGCACGACCGTGCGGGGTCAACCCGTTCGTGTGGTTTCACTCTACGCTGAGGCGCCGGATTATCGTCTGGTTGGCTCGCCCGCGCGCGACGGATTCGAGGGTATCGCCAGCGTCGACGATGCGGCGCGCGCGGCTGTCATTTACCTGCGCGACTATGAAATCACTGGGGACGCACGCTCGCACGATGAAGCGCTGGGCCTGCTGACTTTCATCACGGCGATGGAGCAGGGCGATGGAGAGTTCGTCAACTTCGTAGACTCCGCCGGCCGGCTGAATAGAAGTGCGCAAAGCAGCCGGAAGAGCATGTCTTACTGGGCAGCGCGGAGTATCTGGGCCATGGGAGAGGCGGTGCGCGTCCTCGGCCCCAAGGACTCGACGCAGTTGAAGGCCATGCGACCGGTGCTGGATCGCGCCCTCGCGCGGATGGCGCGTGAGATCGACTCGGGACGTCTTATCGGAGAATCGACAACCGCTACGTCCGAGGCCCTGCTCGGCGTGCTTTCCTTGCAGAAAACCGCGCACTCGGCGGCGAACACAACGCTGGGGCAGCGGACAGCCGACCTGATCGCCGCGAAATCCGCGGGCACGATGACGATGGCGCCATGGGGCGCGCACGTCGACGGACCCACTGCCCCCTGGCATGCGTGGGGAGCGCGGTCCGTGGAGGCTCTCGCGACCGCCCAGAGCACCCTGGGGGGATCCGAGTATGGTGCTTCGGCCAAAAAGGAAGCTGACGGTCTGTGGGGGAGATTCCTGCTCGCCGGACAAATTCCCGCGGAGGTTGCTAGCGACGGAACGGCGAAGTGGTATCCTCAGATCTCCTACGGCATCGGCTCGATCGTCGACGGGTATCTCGCACTCGCCGAAATGAGCAGCGACCCACGTTACGCTGTATTTGCCGGACTCACGGCCAGCTGGTTTCTCGGCGCCAATCCAGAACGCCTGAGCATGTACGACGAAAAGACTGGCCGGACATTCGATGGAATCGACGGTCCGACACCGCTCAAGGTGAATCGGAACTCCGGCGCGGAATCGACGGTCGAGGCACTCCTCGCACTCCAGCGCGTAACCAGCAATCCTGTTGCGGCGGAATACCTGCGCTATCACCCGGCAGGTGAGCTCTCGACGTCGTTGGCGAGCGTCCCGAATCAGAGAGAATACGTCGGGCCGGCTGGTGAAAGTCTGGTCGTGCGTCGAGGACCGTCGGGAATCGAAATCGTTCGTGGCAACATCGGGGGGGTTTCGGACGACGCCGCGCAAGCCGAAGCACCCTCTAGCGCGCGCGGCGGAAATCCCACGCCGCCGATCACGCTGACCTACTGGCCCGCTGCGAACCCGCCAGAGACTCGGCTTGCCATGCGCCTCGCGGCGCAGTGGAACGCGGAGAATCCCGATGTTCAGGTGCGGGTGCAGCCATTGCCTGCGGGGCGTTCGTCCGAAGAAGTGCTGTTGGCCGCCATCGTAGCGAAAGCGACTCCCGACGTGAGCTCGAATGTCTCATCGGCATTGCTCGCGCGTCTCGTGCGAGCACGTGGGGTCGTGAGGCTCGACACTCGTGTCGCGACTGAGGCGCGCCTCAAGGAACGTACGAACTCCGCAATGCTCGCCTCGCTTCGCTTGCCAGACGGCGGGATCTACGCATTCCCCTGGAAGACAAATCCAGAGATGCTGATGTACAACGTGGATCTGTTCAAGGCCGCGGGCATCGGGCCGCCGCGAACCCACACCGAGCTGGTGACCGCCTGGCACAAGCTTGCTCGCGACGCCGACGGCGATGGTCGCCTCGACCATTGGGCGATGTGGTCGACGCTCAAGACCACATGGTACGAGCGCTTCTACGATTTCTATCCGCTCTATCTGGCGAGCTCGGGCGGGAAGACGCTCGTCAACAATGGCAAAATCGTTTTCGAGAACGCAGCGGCTGCGTCGGCCCTCGATGTCCTGCGGCGCGGATTTGCTGAGGGAGTGCTTCCGCGCTCGAATTTCGCGCTGGGGCGCGATCCGTTCATGGATGGAACGGTAGCGATGAAGATCATCGGGCCCTGGTTCATAAAGGAGCTGGACGAGCTCAAGGTTCGCGGGTTGCACTACGCGGTGACACCCGTCCCCGCGGCGGACGGCACCGATCCCGCCAACCAATTCGCCTTCGCAGATCTCCGCAGCATCGCGATCTTTTCGACGACGAAGCATCCGGATGAGGCTGCGCGCTTTGTCGCGTACCTCACGTCCCCGGCTGCCGATCGACTGCTGATAGAGGAGGCGAGCCAACTTCCCTACAGGCGCAGCCTCTCAACCGATCCGCGTTTTACGGTAGCGCTCGCGCGGTGGCCGACGCTGTCGACGTACGCGACATACGTGGAGCGCTCGCGCGATCTCGACATCGATCCGGATGTCGTCGAGATCTTCGACATCCTGTCCGAGGCGTACGAGGAGTCAGCGATCTATCAGACCACATCGGTGAAGGATGCGGTGAAGAAGGCTGCAGCCGAAGCGAGAAACGTCGTAAATGCGCGCTGAACAGAAATCGGGCTCGCTGCTGGCGGCGCCGTACGCTGCTTTCCTGCTGGTGTTCGCGGTCTATCCAATCGCGTTTGCGATCGTACTGGTCTTCCTGCAGTGGGATCTCGTCACGGCCCCTGCGTTCGCCGGCGGCGACAACATACAGCTGCTCCTCCACGATGGGCGTTTCTGGCGCGCCGTCGCCAACACGTTCGTGTTTCTCAGCATCCACGTGCCGCTCCAGATCGTCACCGCGCTCGGGCTCGCGCTCACGCTGAACCGCCAGCTCGTGGGCCGCTCCTTCTGGCGAGCGGCGTTCTTCCTTCCCGTCGTCATTTCAGGCGCGGTCGTCGCGATCCTGTGGAGTAATCTCTACGCCACCGACGTCGGATTGATCAACCGGCTGATCGTGAAGTTTGGTGGCGCGCCGGTTCCGTGGCTCACGGATCCGCGAACTGCGATGCCAGCGATCGCGGTGATGGTGACGTGGAAGAACGTTGGATTCTACGTGATCATTTATCTGGCTGGGCTGCAGTACATCCCGCGCAGCTGCCAGGAAGCGATAGAGATTGAAGGCGCATCGGCGTGGCAGCGCTTTCGGTACCTGACTCTGCCTTCGCTTCTGCCGCAGCACATCCTGGTCGTCACTCTCTCCACCATCAACGGCTTCCAGCTTTTCATCGAGCCGTACGTGATGACGGGGGGAGGACCGCTGCGGCGCACGTACTCGGTGGTGCTCTACCTGTACAACAACGCGTTCGCTTACCAGAAGATGGGATACGCCGCGACAATCGGTGTCGCGCTGGCCCTGATTATCGGAACGGTGATTTTCATCCAGCGCCGAGTGATCGGCAACGCCGAGGCGCTATGAAGCCGAGGCTGAGTGAAGTAATCGCCAGAGCGGCAACGCTATGAAGCCGAAACTTCTGCAGCGGATCCTGCTGTACACGGGGCTCGGGATCGCGGCGCTGACTTTCATCTATCCGTTCCTGTGGATGGCATCCAGCACGTTCAAGCCTCCGCTCGAGGTCGGAACCCTGGCCCTCATCCCGCACAATCCGACTCTGGACAACTACCGAACCATGTGGGCGCGCGCTCCGTTCGGGCGTGCGCTTCTGAACAGCACTCTCGTCGCAACGACGATCACGCTCTCTGTTCTGGTGTTCGGCTCGATGACGGCCTACGCGATGGCGCGCCTCAACTTCCGCGGCCGGCCGGCGCTCAACGCCGCGACGATAGCGGTGCTCCTGATTCCCGGCCAGCTAACGCTGATCCCGCTGTACACGCTGATCGTACAGCTGGGATGGGTCGACAGCTACACGGCTCTGATCGTACCGTATCTGTTCAATCCGACAGCGATACTGATGCTGCGCCAATTCTTTCTGCAGCTGCCGCAGTCACTCATCGACTCAGCCCGCATGGATGGAATGAGTGAGCCGCGAATCCTTTTCACGATCTTCTGGCCGCTATCCAAGCCGGTGCTGTCGATCGTCGCGATATTCACCTTCATGGGCGCGTGGAATGAGGTGCTGTGGCCGCTGCTCGTCGTGCGGGAGCAGAACCTCATGACATTGCCACAGCTCTTGACCGTCTTTGCGCTTGGGGGCGGAGCGGGGTCAGTCGGAGTCTCGCTCGCGTCAGCGATGGTGTTGGTGGTGCCAGTCGTGGTGGCTTATGCGTTCCTGCAGAGGAATTTCATTGAAAGCATGGCGGGGTCGGGGATTAAAGGGTGACTGGCTACGGGGGCATTGATAATCGATCCAAGTTTTGAGTGGACAGTCTTGAGTTGTTAGTTGGTCAGTGGTTGTCAGTGCGTTCTTGGTGCGAGGCGGAAGCGTGCAGCACCTTGCGGCGGAGGCCACAGAGCATGCGGCGAATTTCTACAGTTTCTGCGCGAAGTGGGCTACCCAGTCGACGCGGTAGCAGATCGCAGTCCGTCGCGAGTTGAAGCTGGTACTCGAGCTCACAGGTGGATTTGATGCTGATATCTAGAAAGCGAGCAAACTCTTTCGAGCTAGTTGAGCCGCACCCTTCGACGATGTTGAATGCAACGGATTCGGCAGCATTGGTTATCTGGGACTTGAGTGATCCGCGCTCGCTTCGCGGAAATTCCCGAATCCCGCGCCGCACTCCGAGAACCAGCCCGTGTGCCCGATGCCATACCAGCAATTTCCGGAAGTCTTGCACGCATCTATTCTCTTGTCGCTCTCGGCAACGGCGCCGTCGGTTTCCCGCTTCCCTATCCCACTCTTTCCCAACGCCACCACTGGTAACCACTAACAACTGCTCAACTAACACACTGACAACTCAAAACTTGGATCCCGTAAGTCCAACATCGGACTCAGCCAGCCACGAGTCGGGAAGGCTCCAGTAAATGCCATCCGTCCAATTCGACCACGTCAAGAAGTCCTTCGGCGACGCCAAGGTTGTCGAAGACTTCAACCTCACCGTCGCCGACGGCGAGCTGCTGGTGCTGGTCGGGGGCTCTGGGTCCGGCAAGTCGACGATCCTCCGGATGGTGGCCGGGCTCGAGGAAGTCACCTCCGGGAGCATTAGAATCGACGACCGCGACGTGACGTCGCTCCCTCCGCGCGAGCGCGACGTCGCGATGGTGTTCCAGGACTACGGGCTGTATCCGCACATGACAGTGCGTGAGAATCTTTCGTTGGGGCTCCGCCTACGGAAAGTCCCGAGCACCGAAATCGACCGTCGTGTCACGTGGGCCGCGGGCATGCTAGGCCTCGCGCC
>DATARP010000031.1:0-13579 GCA_036264075.1 Gemmatimonadaceae bacterium | reverse complement strand
TCCCGGGGATGGCTTTCCTCAGCGCGATACCGGCGGCGCCGAGTATCCCCCAACGAACTGGAGCGACTCGTTCGTCGGTCACGCTGTGTGCGTCACCCGGCATCTGTGACAAGGGGTAAGGAGCTAGAGCGCCGCTCCGTGGCACTTCTTGAACTTCTTTCCCGATCCGCAGGGACATGGATCGTTCCGCCCCACGTTCGACCAATCCTTCCCGTTTCCGGCGCTTCCCGGGATCCCGGGTATCGGTGCGGCTGCCATCGCTTTGCTGAGGGGCGCACTCTTTCCTCCAACGTGGACCGTCGGCTCCGGACGCACGGCCGCGCCCCGCTCCGGCGCTTCCGACGGGCCGATATCGAGCGTCGCATCGGTGCCGTCCTCGTCCCCGGGCGTCACGTCCTCGAGCACACCAAGCGCGTTGAATCTCTTGGTCGGCGCGACCGGGCCCCGCGGGCGTGGCGCCCCGTTGTCACTCCCATCGTCGTCAGCGTTCAGGAACATCGGAGGCAGCGGCCTCGGCTGCTCGAACGTGATCTGGGCGCGAAGGAATCTTTCCGTGAACGTGTTGTGGATGTCGCCCATGAGATCCACGAACATGTTGTACGCCTCGTGCTTGTACTCGATGAGCGGATCCTTCTGGCCCCACGAGCGGTAGCCGATCGCGTTGCGTAGCTGGTCGAGATCGTACAGGTGATCCTTCCACTTCTCGTCGAGCACGTGGAGCATCACCAGAGAGAGCAGCTGATCGGAGTATTCGCCGAGGCTGGCGAGCTTGTCGGCGAACGCCTTGCGGCCGGCTTCGATCGCCCGCGTCTCGGCGTCTTCTTCGCTCGTGGGAAGACTGCCGTCCTCGAAACCCGGGACGGTCAGCATGTAGTGCATCAGAAGATCCTGACGCACCAGCGCGAAGTCCCATTCCTCCTGCGAGTCGAACGTGTTCAGCATGTTCTCGACGCGCTTCGAGACGCCCTTCTCGACCATCTTCTCTGCTTCGGCCTTCAGCTCTTCACCGCCCTCGAGCGCGAACGAGCGCAGCGAGTAGATCACCTCGCGCTGCTGGTTCATGACATCGTCGTACTCGAGCAGCCGCTTGCGGGACTGGAAATTCTGCAGCTCGACGCGCTTCTGTGCCTGTTCGATCGATCGAGTGATCAGAGAGTGGGTGAGCATCTCCCCTTCTTCCGCGCCCATCCTGTCCATCAGCTTGGCGATGCGGTCGGACCCGAAGAGACGCATGAGATCGTCTTCGAGCGAAAGGAAGAACTGGGATGCGCCCGGATCGCCCTGGCGGCCAGCGCGTCCGCGGAGCTGTCTGTCGATGCGACGCGACTCGTGCCTCTCGGAGCCGATGATATGCAGCCCGCCGCACTCGACGACGTCGACTATCTGGTTCTCCGCGTCCTTGCGCTGCGATGGCTTCGACTGGGTGACACCCGGTCCGAGCTTAATGTCCGTTCCGCGGCCAGCCATGTTCGTAGCGATCGTCACCGCGCCCGGTTGCCCAGCACCAGCGACGATCTCGGCTTCGCGCTGATGGTACTTCGCGTTGAGCACGTTGTGCGGAATGCCCGCGCGCTTGAACATGCGCGACAGCGTCTCGGACACCTCGACACTCACGGTTCCCACGAGCACCGGGAATTCCAGTCCGTGCAGGCGCTGCGTCTCCTCGAGGATTGCGTTGTACTTCTCGCGCCGCGTTTTGTACACGAGATCCTGCCTGTCGTCGCGAATGACCGGCTGGTTCGTGGGAATGACGGACACTCCGAGCTTATAGATCTCGTGGAACTCCGTCTCTTCTGTCTCGGCGGTGCCCGTCATGCCGGCGAGCTTCTCGTAGAGGCGGAAATAGTTCTGGATGGTGATGGTGGCCAAAGTCTGCGTCTCGCCCTTTACCTGGACGCCTTCCTTTGCTTCCACGGCCTGGTGTAGTCCTTCCGACCAGCGGCGGCCGTGCATGGTGCGGCCCGTGAACTCGTCGACGATGAGCACCTGGCCTTCCTGCACGACGTAATTCACGTCCCGCTCGTACAACGCGTGAGCGCGGAGCAGCTGGTGCACGATGTTGAGACGCTCGCTCCGCGCCGCGTATTCCCGATTGAGCTTGTCGCGCGCGGAAAGCTTCTCCGCCGGGCTCATGTCGGGGTCGTGGTCGATCGCATGGACTTCCTGCGATAGATCCGGAAGGATGAACTCGTCGTGCGCCTGCGGTGACATGAAATCGATGCCGGCATCGGTGAGGTGGACCGAGTGTCCCTTCTCGTCGAGGACGTACAGCATGTCCTCCTCGATGTCCCGGTACTGCTGCTTGCTCGCCGGAAGTCTCCGATCGGAGATGTGCTGCAGCTCCATCTTCTGCACGAGCTGCTTCGCGCCAGTCTCCTGTAGCACCTTCAACAGCCGCTTGTTCTTCGGGCCGCCGAGCTGCGCCTTGTACAGGTTGACCGCTGCTTCGTCGTTGTCGCCTGCCTCGAAAGCCTTCTCACCGGCAGCAACGAGCGCGTTCACGAGATCCGTCTGGCGGCGCACGAGTCTCGCGACTGCCGCGTTGTGCTGCGCGTACTCGGCGTCGCTCTCGTTACCGACGGGACCTGAGATGATCAGAGGTGTGCGAGCTTCATCGATGAGCACGGAGTCGACTTCGTCGACGATCGCGTAGACGTGGTTCCGCTGGACTCTCTGCTCCAGCGATTGAACCATGTTGTCGCGCAGATAGTCGAAGCCGAATTCGTTGTTCGTTCCGTACGTGATGTCGCACTCGTACGCCGCGCGTCGCTCCTGCGTCCCGGCTTCGCTGTCGTCGATGCACCCGACGGTCAGGCCGAGGTACTTGTAGACGTGACCCATCCACGCCGAGTCGCGGCGCGCGAGATAGGAATTGACCGTGATCAGGTGCGCTCCCTTTCCTGGCAGCGCGTTGAGGTACAGCGGCAGCGTCGCGACGAGCGTCTTTCCTTCGCCGGTCGCCATTTCCGCGATCCTTCCCGAGTGTAGCTGGATGCCACCCATCAGCTGCACGTCGTAGTGAACCATGTTCCAGTCCATCTCCTGGCCGGTGACGGATACCTTCGTCCCGACCAGGCGGCGCGCGGCCTCACGAACGGTGGCAAAGGCTTCCGGCAACAGCTCGTCGAGGACTTCGGCGATGGCCTTCCGAAGCTCGGCCTCCACACCGCCGCGGCCATCGACCCCGCTCAGCTCATTGTCGATCTGCTCGCGCTCTGCCGGATCGGCTGCGATGCGCTTCCTGTCGCGCAGCACTGCAATGCGGGCCTCGATGTCAGTCGTAACCTCACGGATCCGCGCGCGAAACTTTTCAGTCTGACCGCGAAGCTCTTCCTCCGAAATAGTCTGGAGGCGGGCGTAATGCTCGTTGATCTCGTCTACGATCGGCTGAACGCGCTTGCGCTCACGATCGTGGCGAGTTCCGAACACTCCGCTCAGCAGTCCTGTCAACGCCATTTACTGGTCTTCCTCAACAAGCAGTCACTCGACATCAACGATAGAGCCCGCGAGCCTCGATGAACCTCTCGACGCTTTCGGGCACGAATCCCTTGATCGATTTCTCTGCGCGCCGCCGCTCCCTTATCTCGGTGGAAGACACGTCCACCCGTCGCGTCGACACGGTTAACACACCCTCCGGCGCTGCTTCCGATCCCGGCTCAGCGTCTCCGGATCTTCCCATCGCCGCCACAGTCGCCAATTCACGAATCCGGTCCGGATTGCGCCACTTGGGAAAGCCAGCCAATGCGTCCTGTCCCATCAGAAGAAACAGCTCCGCTCCCTTGAAACGCCCCGCCAGATGCTCGAGAGTGTCAACCGTGTAAGATAACCCTTTACGGTTGATTTCTGCGTCGTCGACGGCGTAATTCGCGTCGTCCGCGACCGCGAGCCGCACCATCTCGAGCCGGTCCTGGGGTGACGCCACGGGCGGAGTGCCAACCTTGAACGGCTGCGCCCAGACAGGAATGAAAATCAGCCTGTCGAGCTTGAGTGCATCGCGCGCATCCGCGGCCAGCAGAAGGTGACCGACGTGGGGTGGATCGAAAGTGCCGCCGAAGACCCCAATGCGCACGGGTCTACGTCGCCGGCGTAGCTGGCGCCGGCCCGCACGCCTTCGCGACGTCGCGGTCCTTCGGGTACGCCTTGCGCATCGCATCGCAGAGGTCGCGCGCGTCTTCGGTGTACCTGATCGCGCGGTAGGATTCCAGCAACCGCAGATAGGCATCCTTCGCCTTCGGCGCGTTCGGGTGGAGACGAATTACATCCTTGAAGTACAGGATCGCGGAGTCGAACGCCTTTCTCTTGAGATATAGATAGCCGGTGTTGTAGTCCTTCTCCGCCATCCACTCGTCAAGCTTGTCGATCTCCTTCTTCGCGGGCGTCGCGAATGGAGAGTCTGGAAAGCTCGCGAGCAGGGACTGATACGCGGTGAGCGCGTTGTTCCCGTAGGTCGCGTCCAGCTCCGGATGTCTCCACTCCTGCTGGTAGGCGCGGCCCGAGAGATAAAGTGCATCGTCCACCAGCGTGTCCTGCGGGAAGGCATCTATCAGGCGGTTGTATGTCCCGGCAGCGAGGAGGTTCTCTCCTTGCTTGTTCTGGGATTGCGCCAGATAGTAGAACGCCAGTGGCAGTCGTGGATCGCGGGCGGGCAGATCGAGCGTCAGCTTCTCGAATGCCTTGGCCGCGTTGTCGTAGCGGCGCGCCTTGTACTCAGCCATCGCAGCCTGGTAGAGCTTGTCGGTGCTGGTGTAAATCTTGGGATCGAAGGCGGGCTTGCACGCCAGCGGTGCCGCGAGCAGCAGAGCCAGCAATAAAGATCTGAATCTCAACATCCGAATGATATTACCCTCTGCCGTCGAGCGTGTTCATGCGGAGGGGCGTCCGATGGAATGGTATCGCACGCCCAGCTCCCGCATCTTCTCGACGTCGTAAAGATTTCGGCCATCGACGATGACCGGCTGCTTGAGCGTGCGCTTTACCCGCTCGAAATCCGGATGGCGGTACTCGTTCCAGTCCGTCACAACGACCAATGCGTCCGCGCCGGCGAGCGCCTCATAATTAGTCTCTGCATAATCTATTCGGTTGCCGAGCAAACTCCGGGCGTGATCCAGGGCCGCTGGATCGTGGGCGCAGATCGATACTCCCTCGGCCAACAGAGCCTCGATCAGAGTGAGAGCCGGCGCCTCCCGCATATCATCCGTTCCCGCCTTGAACGCGAGTCCCCAGACGGCGACGCGACGCCCGTTCAGCTCCTTCCCGAGTGCGCAGTGGATCTTCGCCAGAAGAATCGTCTTCTGACGCTCGTTGGCCGACTCCACTGCCGCCAGGACGTCGAGCGGGACCCCGGACTCCGCGCCCATCCTCACCAGCGCCTTCACATCCTTCGGGAAGCACGACCCGCCGTACCCGGGACCGGGAAACAGAAACGACTGGCCGATGCGTGCATCGCTGCCGATTCCGCGCCTCACGAAATCCACGTTGGCGCCCACCTTGTCGCACAGGTTTGCGATCTCGTTCATGAACGAGATGCGGGTCGCCAGCATTCCGTTGGCCGCGTACTTGGTCATTTCCGCCGATGAAATGTCCATGAGCAGCACGGGCTTGCCTGTGCGCACGAACGGAGCATAAAGATCCGTCATGACTTTGCGCGCGTGACCGGACTCCACGCCAAGTACCACGCGATCGGGCCGCATGAAATCCTCGACCGCATCGCCTTCCTTGAGAAATTCCGGATTGCTGCAGACGTGGAAGGCAAACTTCGCTTCGCGCGCCACGGTCTTCTCGACCTTCGCCGCACTTCCCACCGGAACCGTGGATTTTGTGACGACCACGATCTCTCGCGTCATGTGCCGGCCAATCAGCTCGGCGACCTGCAGCACGTACTTGAGATCGGCGGCCCCGTCCTCTCCAGGAGGCGTTCCGACGGCGATGAAGATGACATCGGCCGATCCGATTGCAGCCGGCAGATCGGTCGTGAATGAAAGCCGTTGCTCTTTCTGATTCCGCTCGACGAGCGGCTCCAGTCCGGGCTCGTAAATCGGGATGTCGTTCTTCCGGAGCCGCTCGATCTTGTCGTTATCGATGTCGGCGCAGGTGACGGTGTTGCCTGTTTCGGCGAGACATGCGCCTACGACGAGTCCGACGTAGCCGGTGCCAATTACTGAAATGTTCACGAGCTGATCGAGTTAGGCAGTTGCGTAGGATGCAGCCGAAGCGAGCGACACGATCCTGCCCTTACCCTTCGTGAGCTTCGCAGTCACGTTGCGGGTGTCGACGACGACTCCCGCGAGATCGACGACCCGCTGATAGTCGACCGACGAGTGGTCGGTGACTATCACTATGGCGTCGGCGCGCTCGATCTCCTCATCCGTGAGAGGCACGCTCGCATGATCGTGCCCGTCCTCGGTGAATTTGGGCACGTACGGATCGTGATAGATGACATCCGCGCCTTGCGTCTCGAGGAGGCGGATGACATCGAGCGCGGGACTTTCCCGAACGTCGTCGATGTCTTTCTTGTACGCGACGCCCAGGACCAGCACTCGGGTTCCATTGACCGCCTTCTTCTCCTCGTTGAGCGCCTGCGCGACTTTCCGTACGACTACCGCCGGCATCTCGCTGTTGATCTCGCCGGCCAGGTCGATGAATCGCGTCTTGTAGTTCAACGTCCTCATCTTCCACGCGAGGTAATGCGGATCGAGCGGGATGCAATGGCCGCCGATGCCCGGCCCGGGCGTGAACTTCATGAATCCGAATGGCTTCGTCGCGGCAGCGTCGATCACTTCCCAGATGTTGACGCCGAGCTTGTCGCACACGATCGCCATCTCGTTCACGAGTCCGATATTGACGGACCGGAACGTGTTCTCGAGTAGCTTCACGAGCTCCGCCGTCTCCGGGCTGGATACGGGCACTATCGTATCGAGACACGTGGCGTAGAGCGCGCAGGCGATCTCCGTGCAGGCGGGAGAAATTCCGCCGACGATCTTCGGAGTGTTCTTCGTGTTCCAGACTGGATTGCCCGGATCGACGCGCTCTGGGCTGAACGCCAGGAAGACGTCCTCTCCCACCGTGAGTCCGGCCGCTTCGAGCTTGGGCTGCATCAATTCCCGCGTCGTACCCGGATAAGTCGTGCTCTCGAGAATCACCACGACACCCGGACGGCAATTGCGTCCGATTGCATCCGCCGCAGCGATGACGAATCCCATGTCAGGGTCGCGCGTCTTGGCGAGTGGAGTGGGGACGGCAATCGAGATCGCGTCCATGTCGTGCATTCTCGACTCGTCAGCCGTCGCCTCGAATTTCCCCGCCTTCACCAATCGCGCCACCTCGGCGCTGGGAACATCCTGGATGTGAGACTTGCCGGCCATCAATGCCTTCACGACACGCTCACTCACATCGTAGCCGATCACCTTGAACCCGGCACGCGCAAATTCGAGCGCCAGCGGAAGTCCAACGTAGCCGAGACCGACGACGCCAACGCAGGCGGTCCGTTTATCTATTTTTGCGAGGAGCTGATCCTTTAATCCCGCCATGGACTCTCTGTGGAGATGGTTGTCAGCGGCCGTAAAAACCGCGTACGGCTTCGATTACTTCGTCGAGCTGTGACTGCTGCAGCTCGGGATAGACGGGCAGCGATATGACTTCCCTCGTCGCCTTCTCGCTCTCCGGATACGCGCCGCGCTTGTAGCCCAGATATTCGAAACACGGCTGCAGGTGAAGCGAGAGCGGGTAGTAAATCGCCGACCCGATTCCCTTCGACTTGAGATGCCCCTGCAGATCCTCTCTGCGGGCAACGCGAAGAGTGTACTGGTTGTAGATGGATTCGTTCGCCGGATCGATCGTCGGCGTTCGCACTCCCTCGACATCGGCAAACGCGGCGTTGTAGTAGGCAGCGTTCTTTCGCCTTGCCGCACTCCACGAGGCAAGCATCGGAAGCTTCGCCGAGAGCACCGCCGCCTGCAGCGCGTCGAGCCTGCTGTTGTATCCGACTTCCTCGTGGTAATACGTTTTGAGGCCACCGTGTGTGCGCAACCGACGGAGGCGCGTCGCGAGATCGTCGCTCTGCGTGACCACCATTCCGCCGTCGCCGTAGCCGCCGAGGTTCTTGGAGGGGAAAAAGCTGAACGTTCCGATCGTCGCGGCTTCACCGGCCATCACCCACTTGTCGTTCACCTTGCGGCGCGCCCCGATCGACTGGGCCGCATCCTCGATCACGGGGACATCGCCTGCTGCGTCCGAGATCGCCTCAATCGGCGCCATCTGCCCGAACAGATCCACCGCGATGATCGCCCGTGTCGACGGCTTGAGCGCGGCCGCAATCGTGTCGCCGGAAAGATTGAAGGTATCGGGATCGATGTCCGCGAAAACGGGACGCGCGCCGACGTTGTGAATCGCGCCGGCTGTCGCGAAAAAAGTGAACGGCGTCGTCAGGACTTCTTCGCCGCGGCCAACGTCGAGCGCGCGAAGGGCAAGCAGGAGAGCGTCCGTTCCGTTCGCGCAGCCGATCGCGTGTGTCGTCTGCGAAAGCTTGGCGACATCGCGCTCCAGACGCTCGACGGGCTCGCCAAGAATGAACGCCTGGTCGTCGACGACTTTCATCATCGCGTTGACCACGGAATCGCGGATCGTCGCGTGTTGTGCCTTCAGATCGAGAAGTGGAACAGCCATCTACGTATGGTCTCCAGTTGGTTCGGAACAAGCCTTTAAAGATACATGACTTGGGCTCATACCTGTGCCCGGAGAGGCAGCGGAACTTCGCGTCCGGTTTTGGCCGACTCGTAGATTCCCAGAATCAGCTCCAGCGACTTGCGCCCCGCGCGGCCGTCGGTGTCGGCCTTCGCCTCCCCCCTCAACACGGCTAGCACATTTCTGTAGTAGCCCTGGTGCCCGAGGCCGTAGACGTTGGGAGGATTGGTGTTCGTTCCCTCCACCAGCTTGTCATCGTCGTCGTACTCGGCGAACTCCCAATGTTCGATCTTGTTGACGGCAGTTCCGCCAACCTTTGCCGAGCCCTTCTCCCCGAGAATGGTGATCGACCCCTCCAGGTTTCGGGGGTAGGCCAACATCGTGACCTCTATGGTACCGAGCGCTCCCGAGCGGAATTTGAGAATCGCGATTCCGGTGTCCTCGGTCTCGATGCGCCGTGCGAGCGTCGCCGTCTTCGCCACCACGCTTTCGACCGGCCCCATCAGCCACTGTACGAGGTCGACGTAGTGCGATGCCTGGTTCATGAACGCTCCGCCGTCGAATTCCCACGTTCCACGCCAGGGCGCCTGATCGTAGTAGTCCTGCGGACGTGCCCAGTGCACGGTGCAATTCGCCATGTAGATCCGGCCAAAACGATTGCGGTCGACAGCCCGCCTCAACAACTGGATCGGGGGGTTCAATCTGTTCTGCTTCACGACGAAGAGCTGAACCCCTGCCTTGTCGCACGCCTGAACGAGAGCATCGGCTCCCGTGAGGGAGATCGCCATCGGCTTCTCCATGACGACGTGCTTCCCCGCCTTTGCTGCCGCGACTCCCTGCTCGGCGTGGAGTCCGGAAGGTGTCGCAATCGTCACCACGTCGGCCTTGCTCTCCGTCAGCATTCGCTCGTATGACGTGAAGTGGGGAACGTTCCACTCGGATCCGGCCTGCTTTGCGCGTTCCGGATCGACGTCGGAAACGGCCACCAGCTCCAGGCCGTCGATCTTGTCGATCGCTTCGAAATGGTTCTTGCTGATGCGTCCGCACCCGACGAGGGCGATCCTGAAAGTCTTCTCCGAGCTCACCTAGGACATTCTCCGCAGCGTTTCGCCGTCGAGTCGATATTTCGTGCCGCACACCGTGCAGCCGGTCGGATTCTTGTCCGAGAGACGTTCCCCGCACTGGCACATCCAGCCGACCCTGCGCGCCGGGACTCCGACCATTAGACCGAAAGCCGGAACGTCGTGCGTGACCACGCTTCCCGCGCCGACAAATGCGTATTCGCCCAGCGTGACCCCGCAGATTATCGTCGCGTTAGCGCCGAGGGTCGCACCCCGTCCGACGAGCGTCTTTTTGTACTCGTTGCGGCGCGAAACGTGGCTGCGCGGATTTATCACGTTGGTGAACACCATCGACGGACCGCAGAATACGTCGTCGGACAGTTCCACGCCTTCGTACACCGAGACGTTGTTCTGAATCTTGACGTTGTTTCCGATCTTCACCCCGTTCATCACGACGACGTTCTGTCCGAGTGAACAGCGCTCGCCGATCACCGCGCCGCCCAGCACGTGACAGAAGTGCCAGACTTTGGTGTCGGCGCCAATCTGTGCGCCCTCGTCCACGTAAGCGGACTCGTGAATGGATGGCTTTGCCATCAGACGCCGGCTTCCTTCGGAATTCTGGCGTGCCACTCCTGTAGCGAAAGCACTGACGGCGCCCTCGACCTCTGAGACAGGATGGCATCGCACGCCGCGCTCGCTGCCGAGAGCGTCGTGGTGTACGCGACGCGATTGGCGATCGCCGCCTGTCGCATGGAATAATCGTCCCGCTGCGATTCCTTGCCGAGAGGCGTGTTGATCAGCAGCTGTATGTCGCCGTTGAGCATCATGTCCATCCCGTTCGGCCGGCCTTCGTGGAGCTTGAGAACGGTGTCCACTGGAATTCCGCGACCGCGCAAGTGCTTCGCCGTTCCACTCGTGGCGAAGAGCTTGAACCCCATCTCCTGAAACCGTCTGGCAATCGGGGTAACGGAGTTCTTGTCCGAATTGTTCACGGTGATGAAGATCGCGCCTTCGCTGGGAAGCACGTTGTCGGCGGCGAGCTGCGCCTTGCCGAACGCGCTGCCGAAAGAGTCGGAAATGCCCATCACCTCTCCCGTGGATCTCATCTCGGGGCCGAGGATCGGGTCGAACTCGCGAAATTTGTTGAATGGGAAGACGGCTTCCTTCACTGAGATGTAGGCCGGCGCGACTTCCTCTGTGAATCCGATGTCCTCGAGCGTCTCGCCGAGCATCACGCGCGCGGCGATCGACGCCAGCGGAACCCCGATCGCCTTGGAAACGAACGGGACAGTTCGGCTGCCGCGCGGGTTTACCTCCAGCACGTACACCTGGCCGTCCTTGAGAGCGTACTGGACATTGATCAAGCCGACGACCTTCAGGGCCTTGGCGAGCGCGACGGTGTGCTGCCGCATCTCTTCGATGTGCTCTTCGTCGATCAGATACGGCGGGAGGACGCACGCTGAATCACCCGAGTGGATGCCCGCGTCCTCGATGTGCTGCATGACGCCACCGATCACGACCAGCTCTCCGTCCGAAATTGCATCGACGTCGGCCTCGAACGCGTCCTCCAGGAATCGGTCGATCAGAACCGGTTTGTCCTCAGACACGACAGCCGCCCGCGCGAAGTACTCGGCCAGAGATTTTTCGTCGTAAACGATCTCCATCGCGCGCCCGCCAAGGACGTACGACGGACGGACGAGCACCGGATAGCCAATTCTCCGGGCGGCAGTCACCGCCTCGTCGAGGCTCGTCGCGGTTCCGTTTTCCGGCTGCTTGATTTCGAGCTCGCGCGCAATCGCGTCGAAGCGGCGGCGATCCTCGGCGATGTCGATCGCGTCGGGTTGGGTGCCTAGAATCCGCACGCCGGCCTTAGCGAGTCCGTTCGTGAGCTTGAGTGGGGTTTGCCCGCCGAGCTGCACGATGACTCCGAGTGGCTGCTCTCGCTCGACGATGTCCAGAACGTGCTCGAGCGTGAGCGGCTCGAAATAGAGCTTGTCCGAGATGTCGAAGTCGGTGGAGACCGTCTCCGGGTTCGAGTTGATCATGATCGTTTCGTAGCCCTGCTCCCTGAGCGCGAGAGCTGCACGGACGCAGCAGTAGTCGAACTCCACGCCCTGGCCGATTCGATTGGGGCCGCTGCCGAGAATCACAACCGATCGCTTTTCCGTTCGCGGCGCTTCGCTCTCTTCGTCGTAGCTGCTGTAGAGGTACGGCGTGGCCGAGGGAAATTCGCCGGCACAGGTATCGACCATCTTGTAGGCGGGAGTGATGCCGAAGCCGATTCGCCTGGCTCTCGCCGCGGGTTCCGATTCGCGGCGCAAATCGCCGAGCTGGCGGTCGGAGAAACCCATCCGCTTCATCTGCCGCAGGACATCCTTATCGATGCTCGGAAGCTTTGCGTAGGCGCGCTCGGCATCGAGCAGCTCCGACAGCTGCGACAGAAACCAGCAATCGATTCCGGTGAGCTCGTTGACCTCGGTCACGTCGAGGCCGGCCTCCAGCGCGCGCTTCACCTGGAAGATCCGCTCCGGAGTCGGTTGTCTCAACGCGCCGCGCAGTGCATCCAGTGTATTCTCCTCGAGACGATCGTCGGCCAGCGTCGGAGCCGTGACCCATCCGGCCCGGCCAATCTCCAAAGCGCGGATCGCCTTCTGGAACGCTTCCTTGAACGTGCGCCCGATCGCCATGGACTCACCGACGGATTTCATCTGCGTCGTCAGGCGCGGGTTGGCAGCACGGAATTTCTCGAATGCGAAGCGCGGGCACTTTACCACCACGTAATCGAGCACCGGCTCGAAGGAAGCGGGTGTCGTTCCAGTGATGTCGTTCGGTATCTCGTCGAGGCGGTACCCGACCGCCAGCTTGGTGCCGATCCGGGCGATAGGAAATCCAGTCGCCTTTGACGCGAGCGCGGACGACCGCGATACCCGCGGATTCATCTCGATCACCAGCATCTCGCCGTCGCGGGGATTGATGGCGAACTGGATGTTGCATCCGCCGGCTTCGACGCCGATCTCCCGGATCACCGCGACAGCCGCATCGCGCATCAGCTGATACTCGCGGTCGGTCAGCGTCATCGCCGGCGCAACTGTGATCGAATCGCCTGTGTGGACACCCATCGGATCGATGTTCTCGATGGAGCACACGATCACGACGTTGTCCGCGCCGTCCCGCATCACCTCGAGCTCGAATTCCTTCCAGCCGATGACGCTGCGCTCGATCAGAACCTGCGTAACCGGCGAGAGATCGAGCCCGCGACGGACTATCTCCTCGAGCTCCTGCCGGTTGTAGGCGATGCCGCCGCCGGTGCCGCCGAGCGTGAAGGCGGGACGTACGATCGCGGGGAAAGCGGTCCTCTCGACGATCTCGAGCGCCTCGTCCAGCGTGTTCGCGGTATCTCCCTGCGGAACCGCCAGACCAATCCGTCGCATCGCTTCGCCAAACAGCTTTCGATCCTCGGCCATCGCGATCGCGCGGGCGTCGGCGCCGATCAACTCGACCCCGTATTTCTCGAGCACGCCGCTCTCGGCGAGCTTCATCGCGACGTTGAGCGCCGTCTGGCCGCCCATCGTTGGCAGAAGCGCGTCGGGCCGCTCCTTGGCGATCACGAGCTCGACGTACTCGGGCGTCACCGGCTCGATGTAGGTCCGATCCGCGATCTCCGGATCAGTCATGATCGTCGCCGGGTTGGAGTTGACGAGGATGACTTCGAAGCCCTCTTCCCGGAGAGCCTTCGCCGCCTGGGTGCCGGAATAGTCGAATTCCGCGCCTTGCCCGATGATGATCGGGCCGGACCCGATCAGGAGGATGCGGTGGATGTCAGTTCGCTTGGGCATTCG
>DATARP010000028.1:0-6188 GCA_036264075.1 Gemmatimonadaceae bacterium | reverse complement strand
CACGGAGCGGCGCTCTAGCTCCTTACCCCTTGTCACAGATGCCGGGTGACGCACACAGCGTGACCGACGAACGAGTCGCTCCAGTTCGTTGGGGGATACTCGGCGCCGCCGGTATCGCGCTGAGGAAAGCCATCCCCGGGATGCAGAGGAGCGCGCTCGCACAGGTGGTCGCGATCGCATCTCGGGATATTGCGAAGGCGCGGGCGGCCGCCAGTGAGCTCGGTATTCCCCGGGCGTATGGCTCGTATCAGGAGTTGATCGACGATCCCGATGTCGAGGCGATCTACATTCCTCTCCCGAATCATCTGCACGTGCCCTGGTCGATTCGGGCCGCCGAGCGGGGAAAGCACGTGCTGTGTGAGAAGCCGATTGCCTTGACGGCGAAGGAAGCTCGCCAGCTGCTCGCGGCTCGCGACAGGACGGGAGTCAAGATCGGGGAGGCGTTCATGGTCCGGACGCACCCGCAGTGGCTCAAGGTGAAAGAGATAATCGCATCAGGAAGGATCGGTGACCTGCGCCTGATCTCGGGCCATTTCAGCTATTATCGGCGCGATCCAGCCGACGTGCGCAGTCGTGTGGAATGGGGCGGAGGCGCTCTCTTGGACATCGGATGTTATCCGATAACGATGTCGCGGTGGCTGTTCGGCGCCGAGCCGACAGAGGTCATCGGGTTGATCGATCGTGATCCTCAGATGAAGATCGATCGGCTGACGTCGGGCCTCCTCAGGTTCGAGAGGGGACAGGCGACGTTTAGTTGCGCCATGCAGCTCGTGGCATTTCAGGCCGTGCAGATCTTCGGAACCGAGGGGCGCATCGCCGCCTCCTTCCACGCAACTCCCCGTGATGCGAGTCGGATTTATGTCGATGACGGCAGCGATCTCATTGGCGGGGGTGGGGTCGAGACGATCACGTTTCAGCCGGTGGACCAGTTCACAATCCAGGCGAATCGCTTTTCAAGGGCTATCCGCGGCGTCGGCACCGTACCCGTCTCGCTGGAGGACGCGATCGGAAACATGGCCGTGATCGACGCATTGTTCCGGTCGGCCGAGTCCGGGAGGTGGGAACGCCCGGAATCGTAGTCGCCAGTCGGGCGGCGATCTGTAACGCCTATGGAGCGGATCCGAAGTATCTGCGCTTTTTCAGAAGCATGCGCGTTAACGCGGTTGACCTAAATGCCGGTTTGCGGAAGCACAAAGCCGATGACGGACGGTCAACGCTGGTGCCGATTCCGCCATAGGACCTTGGCATCCTCCGGTTTCAATTAACCGGAGAACACCAATGGCACTTACGATTCGCGAGCTCCCCACTGCCGAGCGGCCTCGGGAGCGGCTGCGCACACACGGAGCGCAGGCGCTCAGCTCGGGCGAGCTGATCGCAATCCTCCTCGGCAGCGGATCCGAAGGCCGGTCCGCGCTTGGGATCGGGCAGGAGATACTCTCCACGTGTCGAGGATCGCTCAGGCTCCTCGCATCGCAGCCAGTTGCGACGCTTACGAGCGTCAGCGGCGTGGGAACGGCTCGTGCGGTTGGTATCCACGCGGCGCTCGAGTTGGGCAGGCGCATGGCCGCGGAAGAGCGGCAGGAAGGAGCGCCGGTGCGCTGGCCTCGGGATGTCTACGAGATCTTCGGCCAGCGTCTCGAGGATCTGCCTGTCGAGGAGTTTCACGTCGCCGTCCTCGATTCGCAGCACCGGCTCGAGCGCGACATCACCGTCACTCGGGGCCTGCTCAATTCCTCGCTCGTGCACCCGCGAGAAGTCTTCAGGGAAGCGATTGCGGAGCGGGCGGCGGCGATCATTCTGGTTCACAATCACCCGAGCGGAGACCCGACACCTTCGCCCGACGACAGGGTAGTAACTGAACAACTCGTGCAGGCGGGCAAGGTACTCGACATACCAGTGCAGGACCACGTTATTATCGGAAGGGGACGCTACATAAGCTTCGCGGAGGCTGGACTGTTGTGACTGTAGGCGCTGTCAAGGAAAAAGACACCATCCCGGAGTGGATTAAGGAGGGCCTGCCCGAGAAAATCGATCAGGACCTGCTCGTGCGCGCCTATCGGTTCAGCGAGCGCGCCCACGAAGGCCAGAAACGCCTGTCCGGCGAGAACTTCGTCTCCCACTGCGTCGAAGTCGCAAAGATCCTGGTCGACCTGCAGCTGGACTCGGTGACCGTCGCCAGCGGGCTCATCCACGACGTCGTCGAGGACACGTCCGTCACCGTTGAAGACATCGAGGCGGAATTCGGAAAGGAGATCGCCGAGATTGTCGACGGTCTGACGAAGATCGGACACCTCCCGCTCAACTCGTCGCAGGAACGTCAGGTCGAGAATTACCGCAAGCTGCTGCTCTCGATCGCTAAGGACGCCCGAGTGATCCTCATCAAGCTCGCGGACCGTCTGCATAACATGCGAACGCTGGAGTTCCTTCCGCCCGAGCGTCAGAAGCGGATCGCGCAGGAGACGCGCGACTTGTATGCGCCGCTGGCCCACAGGTTCGGAATGGCGCGCGTGCGGTGGGAGCTGGAAGATCTGGCGTTCAAGCACCTGGAGCCATCCGAGTACAAGGTGCTCGCCAAGAAAGTGGCGACACGGCGCACCGAGAGAGAGAAGTCCATCGCGCTTCTCAAGGAGCCGCTCGAGGTCCACCTGAAGAAGGCCGGCATCGCCAACGTGGAAGTGAGCGGTCGCCCAAAGCACTTGTGGTCGATCTACAAGAAAATGAAGAAGTGGGACAAGCCGTACGAGGAGATCTATGACCTCCTCGCGACTCGTGTCACCGTGAACACCGTCCCCGATTGCTACCATGCGCTCGGGATCATCCACGACCAGTTCACGCCGCTCCAGGAGCGGATCAAGGACTACATCGCGCAGCCGAAGTCGAATGGCTACCAGTCGCTGCACACGACAGTCTTCGGGCCCAACCGGCAGCTGTTCGAGATCCAGATCCGCACGCGCGAGATGCACCGAACGGCTGAGTACGGAATCGCCGCGCACTGGCGGTTCAAGGAAAACGCCAAGAGCGCCGACGAGCTCGACCGCGCGCTGCAGTGGTTCAGGCAGGTGCTGGAGCTACAGCTCGACGCCAAGACTCCGGACGAGTTCCTCGAGTTCCTGAAGCTCGACCTTTACCAGGACGAGATCTTCGTCTTCACGCCGACCGGGGACGTGATCCAGCTGCCGAAGGGCGCGACTCCGATCGACTTCGCGTTCGCGGTGCACACCGAAGTCGGCTTGCATTGCCAGGGCGCCCGCATCAACGGCAGGATCGCGAGCCTCGCGCGCGAGCTGAAGAACTCCGAGACGGTGGAGATCATCACGTCCCCGTCGGCAAAGCCAAGCAGAGATTGGCTGGCGCACGTGAGAACGGGCAGGGCGCGTCACAAGATCCGTCAGCGGCTCCGCATCGAGGAGCACAACACATCGATCAAGCTCGGCCGGGAGATACTCGATCGGGAAATCAAGCGGCGGCGACTGACGAAGCCCGAAGACTCCGAGCTCCTGAAGGTTGCGAAGTCGCTGCACCTCACGGATCTGAATCACCTCATCGCCTCGATCGGGCAGGGGGACGTCAACGTCTCGCAGGTGCTGAAGGAGATCTACCCCGACGTCGAGCCAACAGCGGAGGCCGCGAAACAGGGCCCGCTCGATTGGCTCGTGGACAGAGTGCGCGGCGCTCCCAAGGGCGTCCGCATTCAGGGTGTGGACGGAATGATGGTCCGCTACGCACAATGTTGTCAGCCCGTGCCCGGAGATCCGGTTGTCGGGTACGTGACGCGCGGCAGGGGGGTAAGCATTCACAGGTCGGATTGTCCGAACCTCCTCATGCTGGTCCAGGAGCCCGAGCGGCGCATCGACATAGATTGGAAGGAGCTGGAAGGCGAGAAATTCATGGTCCGGCTCGCCCTCGAAGCAACTGACCGGCGCGGACTGTACGCGGACCTTGCCACCGCGGTCTCATCGACTGGCACAGACATCAGGAGCTTCGAGCTCCACAGCGCCGATGGCCACGTGATTGGAGAGCTGGCCGTGGAAGTCGGCAACCTTGCACACCTTCAAAAAATTCTCAAGGCAGCCAGGCGCGTGAAAGGCGTGACGGAAGTCGCGCGGCGCGAGCGGCTTGCCAGCGATACAAAGAATGGCGAAAGCGGTATTTGACCTTCAGGCTCCATTCGAGCCGGCGGGTGATCAACCAAAAGCAATCGCAGAGCTGACGCGGGGCCTGGAGAGGGGCGACCGCTTTCAGACGCTGCTCGGCGTGACCGGATCCGGAAAGACGATGACGGTAGCGAACGTCATAAGAAATTTCGGCCGGCCGACGCTCGTCCTCTCGCACAACAAGACTCTCGCTGCCCAGCTCTATGGAGAAATAAAGAGCTTCTTTCCGCACAATGCGGTCGAGTACTTCATCTCGTACTACGACTACTATCAGCCGGAAGCGTACGTCCCCACGACGGACACTTACATCGAGAAGGATGCGTCGATCAACGAGGACATCGATCGCCTGCGCCTGCGCGCTACGTCGAGCCTCATGGAACGGGACGACGTGATCATCGTCGCCACCGTCTCCGCGATCTACGGCCTCGGCGATCCTCGCAGCTACCGCGAGCAGATGGTGACGCTCACCAAAGGCCAGAAGATCCCGCGCGACGACATCCTCCGCTCGCTGGTGAAGATCCAGTATTCGCGCAACGACATGGGCCTCGAGCGCGGCACATTTCGCGTGCGCGGCGATACCGTTGAAATCCTTCCCGCCTATGAAGAGCAAGGCGTTCGCGTCGAGATGTGGGGCGACGAGATCGAGCGGATCAGCAAGATCAATCCGCTGACGGGCGATACGATCGCCAACCTGCAGAAAGCGGCAATTTATCCTGCCAAGCATTTCGTGACGTCGCGTCCAACCATCGAGCGCGCGGTGGCTCTCATTCGCGCCGAGCTGGCCGGACGGCTGACGGAGCTGCGCAACTCGGGGAAGCTGCTCGAGGCCCAGCGCCTCGAATCGCGGACGAACTTCGACATCGAGATGATGCTCGAGATCGGCACCTGCGCCGGCATCGAGAACTACTCCCGGCATCTCTCTGGACGGGCCGAGGGCGAGAGGCCTGCCTGCCTGTTCGATTATTTCCCCGAGGATTTCCTGGTGGTGGTCGACGAGTCGCACGTCACGCTGCCGCAGATCGGCGGAATGTTCAACGGCGATCGGGCGCGCAAGCTCACGCTCGTCGACTACGGATTCCGTCTGCCGAGCGCGCTGGACAACCGGCCGCTGATGTTCGACGAGTTTCTTTCACTGACGCCGCGCGCGCTCAACATCACGGCGACTCCGGGTGAGATCGAGCTGCGACTCTCCGAAGGAGCCATCGTAGAGCAGATCATTCGGCCGACTGGACTCATCGATCCGGAGATCGAGGTGCGCCCGGTTCGCGGCCAGGTGGACGATCTCCTCAACGAGATTCGCATCCGCGAGCGGAAAGGCGAACGCGTGCTCGTCACCACGCTCACCAAGCGGATGGCGGAAGATCTCGCCGACTACCTCCAGCAGATGGGTGTGCGGGTTCGGTACATGCACGCCGACATCGACGCGATCGAGCGCATGGAGATCGTTCGCGGACTCAGACTCGGCGAATTCGACGTTCTCATTGGAATCAACCTGCTGCGCGAAGGGCTCGACCTGCCGGAAGTCTCGCTCGTCGCCATCCTCGACGCCGACCAGGAAGGTTTTTTGCGCAGCGATCGCTCGCTGATCCAGACCGTGGGAAGGGCTGCGCGCCACCTGAGTGGTCGAGCGATCTTCTATGCGGACAAGATGACGGGCTCGATGCAGCGGTGCATCGACGAAACGAGCAGGCGTCGGGTGATCCAGACTGCGTACAACCTCGAGCACGGGATCACGCCCGTGAGCGTGAAGAAGAGCGTCGATCAGGTGAGATTCACCACGCGCGTAGCCGACTCGCGTCAGGATCGCGACGAGCGGGAGAGAGAGAAGGTGCGTCGCGTGGCGGAGTCCGGGTCGCACTACGGAGCGGACAATCTCCCCGCGTTGATCGCCGATCTCGAGAAGCAGATGCGCGAGGCTGCCGCGAATCTCGACTTCGAGACCGCGGCGCGGCTCCGCGACGAATTGTTCGAGGTGAAGGCGAAGGCAGGACGTGAGGAGAGAAGTCGAGGATCGCTGGCGGGCCTTCACGGCCG
>DATARP010000022.1:0-7942 GCA_036264075.1 Gemmatimonadaceae bacterium | reverse complement strand
TTGGGGCGGCTTCGGTGCGTTTCAGCGCATCGATCGCCTTGTTGAAGAGCTCCGCCGCGCGCTCTGATGGATATTTTTTCTTCATCATCGACCGTTCAGGAACCCGGGCGCGCCTGCGAGCGCGCCCGGGTTCAACTGCCTCCTTACGTTACCTCACTCTTTTGATGTGGTGGTGGCCGGTGTCACCGGCGGTGTCGTCGAAGCCGGCGGCTGAGGAGTCTCCGGCGCCGCCTTCTTGCGGCGCGCGGCGCTCTTCAGCCGTTTGACCTCCTCGACGTGCGGTACCAGCACCGCGTTGGCGGGGTCCTTCGCGAGCTGGGTTCCGATTTGGTACGCCTGGGTGCCGATCAGGGCGAGACGCTGGCGCCGAACGAGGTTGCCTCCCTCGATGTTCTTGAGGAATGCCTTGGTCTCGTCGATCACGGCGTCCCAGCGAATCGCGTCGGTCTGCACCTGGCGAACGTCGTCGAGCGGCTGCCCGATCGCCTGCGAGACGTTGCCGAGAACGCCCATGACGTTGATCGACGCGTCGACGATCGGCGCTTTCTGCAGACGCAGACGCGCTTTGAGCGCGGCGCGCTGCTCTTTCGAGAGCGGCGCCACCTCCTCGATCTGCGACTGCATCGTACGCAACTGCTCGATGACTGCCTCGGGAGTGAGCTTGCTCGGATCCGCGGACGGGGTCCCTGGGGTATTGGAAACCGGAACTGTGTTGCTCATCGCTAACCTCCTGTTAGCTCTGCGGTTAAGGCTGGAGGTTGCGTCAGGACCCATGCGGGTGCGAGGCGGCCAACCACCAGCCTGGAAGTCTCGGCCACGCGCCGATTCCTCCGGTTAATGATTGTGGAGGTGTGCACACCTCCACTGTCCGCGGCAGGGGGAGCAAGCTCTAACCCCCGCACCGGTACGGATCTGATGTGCTTTCAGCACGTCCGCACCGCCGACAGCCGCCAAAGCCTCAGGTCCAACTACGATCTTCGACTTTGTACGAAAAATCTACAATCGTTCGCGAACCCTTGTCAACCAAAATCTTTCACCCCCACCAAAGGGGAGCGGACGTCTCGTCCGCTCAGCCGCGCAACCGCGCGGCTCCGCACCACTCTCTCGCACCGCCGCTGCACGTGTACGGGCCGCTCGTAACGATGTCTCGCACCAGCGCCGCACGTGCACGGGCGATTCGTAACGATGTCTCGCGTCAGCGCTGCACGTGCACGGGCGACCCGAAGCAACCTCTCGCCGGACCGCTGCACGCCCACGGGCGACCCGAGACAATGTCTCGCGCCACCGCTGCACATGCACGGGTGACCCGAAGCAATGTCTCGAAGGACCGCCGCACGTGCATCGCAGAGGCGATACAGTGCATCGAAAGACCGATGAACCTGCACGGGTAAGGCAAAGCAATGCTCGGCATCGCCGACGCTCCAGCGCGGCCGGTGCGAGTCATTGCCGCGCTTCGTCGATGAACCTGCACGCCCGCAGCGAGAGATTGCCGCGCTCCTTCGATGGCTCAGCATTGCCGAGGCGAAACATTGCCGCGCCGTCTCGATGGACCTGCATCGCTGGGGCGAAACGTTGAGGCGCCGGGTTGATGGATCCGCGTCGCCAGAGCCAAGCACCGCAACGCTCCGACGTTGTCGTGTTCCGGCAACATAGGACGTTGCTACAAGGGAGCGTTGCCTATGTGCGGCCGCGGCCGCGAAAGGTCCTTGAACTTCGCTACGTAGACCGATGACGCGTCAATTCTCGATCCTCTGTTAGCCCGACTGCTTCGCCCATAGAGTTGCGCGAGGAGCGCATCGATGGTTCCGATCTGGAGGCCGCGGCGGCGGCATTCATTGCGAAGGTCCGCGGCGGCGATGTGGTCTTCGCGTTGCGGCACGATGAACGGCAGAGGGGTGAACCGCTCGAGGATCTGCGTTCGCGCCTTAGGGCCGCTGAATCCCTGGAGAAGTTCCTGGAGTATCAAGCCAGTCGTCAAAATCGATCCTTCGCGCTGAAGCGCGTCGGCCAGGAAATAAACGCTCGGATCGCCGTCCTGCCGATCGCGGCGCGGCGCAAGCGACCAAAACACTCGTGTCAACGAGGACTTTCAACGGCGGGACCGCGCTGCCTTGTAGTCAAACTCCGGGTCCCACTCGAGTGAGCCGAAAAGGTCGACGATCTTGCCCTGCTCGCGCCTCGCGATGAACTCTTCGAGCGCCCGCTTCACGGTGGCAGTCTTCGTGCGTTCCCCGCTCACGGCAACGGCCCGTTCGAGAAGGTCGGGATCGATCGCAAGGTTGGTTGCCATGTGCGAATGATCGCACAACGAGTCGCACAAGGAAGCTCTGGCCGTCCAGCAAGGCGTCGAGGTCCGCCGCGAAGATCGCAAACTTCCTCGATGGCGTTCCACTACGCGGCAGTCTTCACTTTCACCACGACGCACGCCTTCGCGCAGAGACCAACCAGGTAATCGAGCGAAAGCCTGTCCACCCTGTTTCGCGCGATCTCAGGAGATACGCCGCTGGGCGTAGCGGCCGGGTCAAGTGGAACGTCGAAGTAACCCCGCCCTTTCAACCGCCGCCCCTTGGTTTGCGCGCACATCAATCTAAGCGCCCGCTTTTTGTTCCCGATGTTTCCGGGCGCGCGCTGGGAAAAACGCGTCTCGGAGCCTCCACACCGACTCCATGGTTAGTTCTTCTCCCTCGAAAACTATCTGACGGTTCTCTGTGTCCTTCCGACTCTTCAGGTAGCGCGTCACGTTCATCCAGCGGATAACCTGATTCCCTGTTTTGTCGTCGATCTGCCGGATGACGAGATAAACGTCCACTGGCTGAGTGACCCAATACTCGAGATGCCGCGCCTCCTTCACGTCGAACACTTCGCGGCCATCCCTTCTACGAGTTCGGAGATAAGAGTTCCCACTCTTCAACTGAACGTAGACCTTTCTTCCGCTAGCCCGACCGTCATTGCCTTTAAACTCGATCTCGCCATCGATACCGTAGTCGAATGGCGTCAGCATACGGAAAATCTGATTGGCCTCACCTGTGATCGCTTGCACGTGACCAATCAAAATCTGTTCAAGAGCCTGGGCGTCGAGATGACGAGTTGCCATCTCCTCCATCGCCAAAATTTTCCACGCAACCGGGTCGCTATTAAGCCGCTGCTCGATGAAGTCGATTAATGGAACTTGCTCGTCGCAAGCCTGGCAGGTAATGAAGGTTCTACTCGCAGCCAACCGCGCCCGCACCGCCGCAACGTCTCTGACGGGAGTACCACACTCGCCACAAACATACCTCCGATCGCGCTCAACGTTGCATCCGTAACGCGCAAGGTGGCGATGCACGTACTCTATGAAGATTACCTTCAAGTCGTCCGGCGTCTTTACATCGAAGAACACACTGATTGTCGCCTCGCCCTCGCCTTGCCGGTTATCGATCCTTAATCCCAACAGATGTCCCCGTGCAGAAGCGAACTGCGCCGCATTACGCCACAACTCGCGGTGCTCGAACTCCTGGCTGTACCACAACCGCACGACTAGAGTCGTCCAAATCGTTTGCCACTCGCCACCGAACGTGTACGACACGAACACGTCGGGCTCCCACGGGATATCTTTCTCGCGGCGGTACTGAGATGGGAAAACGAGTTGTCGTCCCAGCTGGGTCTCTTCCGCGATGCATAAGGAGTGATCGAGAAAGGTTTGAACCATGGCTCTGAGGAGCAACTCCTCGTCCGCACGCGGCAGACGGTCCACTCCCGTAAAGTCAAAGTCCCCACGGTAAATGTCAGCCTCGAGTACCGATCCGATTTCATCGCGGTGTGCTCGCGCCGCGCGGATAATTGAACCCGCGTATCCATTGAGCAGCTCCGGCTGAAGCAAGACGAGATCGCCGAATTTCAACGGGCGGGCCAGTCCCTGATTTGCGAGGAGAGTTACCGCCGTTCTCACTTCAGACTCGCCAAACTTCTGGCCGGGCAGCCCTTGCTCTAACCGCTGCATCAGCTCCGCGAATCGCAACAGACGTATGTCAGCACCGCTTCGCATCGTCAACACCGCGCTCTTCAAGCCCGCGAGCATCCGAGGAGTGGCCGTCCATGGCAGCCTGTCCCACGGGATGTTCTCCGCGATAAGTTGCTTCAGCCGCGAGGTCTTCCCGCCACTAGCCTGATCAGAGCAATTTTCCCCCGACTTCGCGCTTGTCGCGACCCAATCAGCAAATCCGTGCGCTTGGATGAACCGCGCAATCTTACTATTGCCAACCTTCATGCCACCGACATCCACTTGAGAGAACACCAACAGCCGGGCCGCTTCGCGTTGCGTAGCTTCGTTGCCGGCCGCCGTCTCAAGCGCCTTTAGCCAGTCACCGGCTTCCGCAAACGGGTCGTCCTTTTGCGGATTAATGAGCAGTAGAGCTAGAGCAGTATCGTTTAGGAAAAGGCGGTGGATTAAGCGGTAATCTTCCTGCCCCGCAAGATCCCAAAGAAGCGCCTCGCGGTCGATAGTCGCGTCGGCCGGCAGCGGCAGCTCAAGCGGCCATACATTCATTCCGTGAGTACGATCTTTCACAACGTATTTGTCTTCGACCAGGCGGTGAGCGAGCGAAGTCTTACCTACTGTTCCTTCACCTAGAAGCACAACTTTTGCGTTGACATAGCGGCGCACAGGGGTGGTTGCCAAAAACGTGCGCGCGTTACTAAGCCGATAGCGGGCGATGCTTGCTGCAGCTGTCGCAACGACCAGAAAATCGCCGCTTGGGCTGAACGCTACTGTTGTCGGACTCCAGAATTGGCCACGCGAGAGCGATTGTAGACATGCGCCTGACTTCCAATCCCATAAGCGTACGGTCTTATCCAGGAAGCCCGTGGACGCAACCAAGCCGACTGGACTAATAGCCAGAGATTGTACGACATGTTCGTGACCCTCTAAGGTTCCGACGCATGTCTCAGCACCAATATTCCAGACCTTGATAGTTCTATCGCTCGACCCTGACAGAGCATAGACGCCGTCATCGGTGAGGCGGATGGCATTTAGTGCATCGGAGTGTCCCTTTAGCGTAGTTTCGCAGATACCGGTTTTTAGATTCCAGAGTCTCAGGCGACCATCCCGGTGCCCTGACCAAACATGTGTGCCTTGGGGATTTAGCGCCGTGCTGAAGACATCCGCCGTATCGTCAGTGCCGCAGAGTATCGTCCTGACACAATCCCCTGAATGGAGATCCCAAACTCTTATTGTTTTATCGAACCCACCGGATATTGCATGCCGCCCGTCTTTAGAGGCCACGACCGATAACACCTTGCCTCGATGACCGACCAGGCTCATCTGCTCCTTTAGCGTCTCGGTATTCCAAACGCGCACTGTCTTGTCAAAGGAAGCTGAAAGAACGAGACTTCCGTGGGGTACGAATGCGACGGACTTAGCGACATCCGTGTGGCCCGCGAGCTCGCCGCTACATTCGAGTGTCCGCAGGTTCCAGATTTTGAGGGTCTTGTCGTTCGACGCTGAGACCATCACTCCGCCGTTGGAGCTGACCGCCACATCGTTGATCCATGCTCCGTGCCCCATAACCTCCTGATCGAGGACCGCTAGCCGTTCCTGCGGTTGAGATCCCCGGTCGGGCTGCGGCGCTATCACAACCGCAGCCGAATCGGAAAGGGAAGGAACTTCTTCTGTTTCAATGCATGCAGCTAGAAGCTCACCGAAAGCCTCGGGCGTTTCCTGACGAAAGTCGAGATATTTATATCGGCGAAGCGTGTCGGGCGGTCTACAGGCGGTCAGCATCAGGGGAACGAAGCGCCGGCCCGCATTAGTGGGGTCGCGGAATAACACCGTGTTCCGTTCGAGTGTCACCCACTCCGATTCGATAGCTGCCGGCGACAGACACAATACCTGTACTCGAGTCGCTTCCAAGCCTCGCTCGATCGCCAGAAAGACGTCGTCACCAGGTTTAATCATCCAGTCGTCGAACCACACTTGGAGCCCTGCATCGGCGAGTCGATCCGCCAATTTACGAACCCTCACCTTATCTTGCGAGTTGTAACTGAGGAACACGTCATATCGGAAGCTGGCAGGCATGACGTAAAGAATATCAGGCGAGCATCGTTTTCCAACGTTCCACGGGCAGCCTTCGTAACGTTACGTGTCCATTCAGCCGCAACGGCGAACCGTTAGCCCTGGATCGCTCGCGCGCGTCGCGCTAACTATCGAGAAGGTCCGCGTGTTGCGAGAGCCCCTTGAGGTGGCGCGAGCCGGATCTACGCGGCGCTGGGCCAACTGGGCACTCGCCGCGTAGAATCGTTCCGACCCGGTCGCAGCGGCGGAAAGTCCGGCCGAACCCGCCGCCGTGCGGGCTCGCGCATGGAACGACACCTTGCCGCGTCGCGACTGCGCTTGCGGCCGGGTCGCTAACGTAGGACGGGCTTCAGCCCGTCTGGTCGGGCTGAAGCCCTATCTACGTTTGAGCGGACGAGACGTCCACTCCCCTTAGACGATGTCACGTGAGGGTGTACCAGCGCTGCGCGCCCGGCTTCTTCCAGAAACGCGACTGCCTGCTCACCCGGCCTTCGGCCACCCTCTCCCCGCTTCGCGGGGCGAGGGGTAAGACTAGAAGTTGACGGCCGATCCGCCGAGGTAGCGCGTGGTGGCGCCGCTGACGGTTGGGTCAATCACGTCGAGGAGGTATGACGAGTTCTTGGCGTGGACGAGCTCGAGGCCGAGGAGAGTAAAGTTGGGGTCGTATCTGGAAGCTCAACTTAGCCGAGCGGGGTTTGAGATGGCCGGCTTCGGACGAGTTGATTTTCCTGATTCGACGGCTACTCAATCCTCACTTCGTCAGGATCGAGGAAAGGTCGGCCTTGTCGAAGACAGACGTGAGCGCGCTGACTTTGCAGTCCAGAGCCGCCGCCAGGCGGATAACGGTGAGGAGGTTTGGCAGCATGAGGCCACGTTCCATCGCGCTGACGTGCGTCTGCGGAACACCCATGGCATCAGCGACCGCGCCCTGCGTTAGTCCGCTCTTCTCTCGCAAGTGACGGAGACGTTTGCCGAAGAGGTCTCCCGCCGCAGTAGGTTGCGTTGTCACCTTGACGGAAGGCGTTCGCGGACTCATATTTAACTATCTACGACGCGAGGCGCTCCATGCTCGAACCCGACCTCATCTCCCGCATCCGTCACATCTTCCTACAGCCACGGCCGCATGTCAGCATCATGCAGGCGACGCGGCTCCTCGGGTGGACGCGGCGGCAGATGTACGCGGCCATCGAGAACGGTGAGGTCGAGTTGTGGACGACGCCGCTCGGGAAGTGCTTTCCGCGGGTGGAGATGATGGCGAAGGTGCTGGAGATCTGGCCGATGCATGTCATCGAAGAGGCGCTCGGGGACGAGGCGGATGGCATTCTGCCGCAGGCGATCCGGAGCGCTGAGGTGCGGGTCCGGCTGCCGCGGCATCACATCGACATGCTCGAGTATCGGGCGGACCAGCAGGAGACCACCGTCAGCGGGGTGCTGGCGCGCGAGCTGGATGGCATCGCGAGCGCGCACGTCGAGGAGCTGTCGGCGGCGTTGCCGGGGTTCGCGGAGGCGATGGCGTGGCCGGGGGCGATGGCGTGACCCAAGCCACCGGGCCAGGGCGCGGCGCATAGAATCGTCTCGATCCGGTCGCAGCGGCGGAAAGTCCGGCCGGACGTGCCGCCGTGCAGCTTAGGCTCGTGCAGGAAACGACACTTAGCCGCGTCGCGGCGTGCGCTTGCGGCCGGGTCATTGGTCGGGCTGAAGCCCGACCTACGTTTTCAGCGCGGCTTCACCGCGCTCCCCTTTGGGACGCCCCTCTTCAGAACGTGCGGTCGATGGTGAGGGCGACGGTGGTGCCTTGCGAGAACGTTTCGTGTTCGGCGGTGTCGAGGCCGTGCGAGTAGAGCTCGCGGTATACCGAGGGAGTGAGCGTTGCGCCGAGGAGTGGATAGGCGA
>DATARP010000285.1:0-2762 GCA_036264075.1 Gemmatimonadaceae bacterium | reverse complement strand
ACGCGCGCAGGTTCCATCCAGTTGAAGCCGATATCCTCGAGCAGTGGATGCGATCCGATCTTCGCCGCCAGTTGCTGTGCGAATTCCCTCACTTTCTGAATGTCGGGTCCGCTCACGCGATATTGCACCGGCCGTCCGGCGGGCGGACCGAGCGGCAAGAGCTCCACTTGAATGTCGATGCCGATGAACTCATGGTGCGCGATCTCCTTTAGTCGTGCCCTAAGGCGGTCGCGCGCTTCGACGTTCTTAGCTACAATGATGATTTGCCCGTAGTTTGGGTTTGCCATCTGGACGTCGAAAGCGAGCACGAAACGAATCGCGCCCTGTCCGACGTATGAGGACCAACTGTCCACGTCACCGTCACCGACGAGATGGCGTTCAAAGCGGTCCATCTCGGCTTTCGTTGCGGCAATCGAGGCGTTCTGCGGCAACGTGAAGTCAACGACGAGTTCATTCCGGGAAGATGACGGAAAGAACTGCTGTTGGACGAGCTTCAATCCAAGAAGTGAGACGGCGAATAGGCCGACGGAAATCGCAACCGTCAGCCACGACCGCCGCATGGCCGTGTCGAGCAAGCGCCTGAAGATCGCGCTTACGCGGCTCGGCTTCTTATCGTGTTTCTTTTTGAGCCTCTTTGGCAGCAGCGTCACGCCGAGAAGCGGTGTGAATATCACAGCGACGAGCCACGACAATAGGAGTGAAATCGCGATGACGACGAAGAGCGAGAAGGTGTACTCACCCGCATCGCTGGTGTTCATCCCGATCGGCAGGAAGCTCGCCACAGTCACCAGCGTCCCGGTGAGCATCGGAAACGCTGTCGATGTGTAAACGTAGGTCGCCGCTTTATTCAGCGGATCGCCGATTTCGAGCCGGCTGACCATCATCTCCACGGCAATCATCGCGTCATCGACCAGCAGCCCCAGCGCAATGATCAACGCACCGAGCGAGACCCGCTGAAGCGAAATGCCGAGATACTGGAGCGCGACGAACGTCATCGCGAGCACCAGCGGAATTGCCAGGGCGACCACGAAGCCGGGCCGCAGACCGAGGCTGAGGAAGCTGACTGCGAGCACGATTGCGACAGCCTCAAACAACGAACGAGTAAACTGACCGACTGACTCCTTCACGATTACTGGTTGGTCAGACACCTGATGCACTCCGACCCCGATCGGCAGCTCGCCAATGATCGCGTTCATCTTCTCCTTCAAGGCCTCGCCGAAGTGCAGAATGTTGGCGCCGGCCTTCATTCCAATCGCGAGGCCGATGGCCGGCTCTCCATTCACACGAAAGAGCATCTGCGGAGGGTCGGCGTAGCCGCGGGTGATCGTGACGAGATCACTGAGGCGAAAGTAGCGATCGTTCACGCGCAGATTGATTGAACGCAGACTCTCCTCGGAAATGAACTGGCCACCGACGCGAAGGATGACACGCTCAGGTCCGGCTTCCACAATCCCGGAATCGACAATCGCGTTCTGCTCCTGGATCGTGCGCAGGATATCCTGCTCGTTGAGTCCGAACGCCGCGATTTGTCGCACCGAAAATTCCAGGAAGATGACTTCGTCTTGCGCGCCGATCAGGTCCACCTTCCCGACGTTTGGAATCAGCAGCACGTCTCTCCTGGCGCGCTCGACATAATCACGGAGTTGCCGCTGATTCAGCCCATCTGATGTGAAGGCATAGATGTTGCCGAACACATCGCCGAAGTTGTCGTTGAAGGCTGGTTCCGTCACGCCCGGCGGGAATTCCGAACGAATGTCATTTATCATGTTCCGCACCCGCACCCACGTATTTGGAACGTCGCGCCCCCTTGTCGCACCCCGCAGGTAAACGAACACGATCGCCTGACCGGGCGTCGTCATGCTCTTGGTGTAATCCAGCACGTCGAGTTCCTCGAGCTTTCGCTCGATCCGCTCCGTGACTTGCTTCGACATCTCGTCCACGGATGCGCCCGGCCATTGCGCCTGGATCAGCATCGTCTTGATCGTGAACGTCGGATCTTCTTCGCGTCCGAGGTTCAAGTATGACACCACGCCCATGACGGCGAAGATGCCCATGAAGTACCAAATGAACGATCGGTGCCGCAGCGCCCATTCTGAAAGATTGAAGTTAGTTGTCATTGGTGAGTCTCCGTAATGTTCACTACTTGGTTGGGCGAGAGGCTGTGCACACCCGCCGTGACGACGCGAGTGCCGGGCGCGAGGCCTTCAACGACCCTGAACGAATCAGCGTCGCGTGGGGCGATCTTTACTTCTTGTATCGACACTTTGTTCGTGGCTGCATCGACCGCCCACACGAACGTCTTCCCATTGCGCTCGAGTAGCGCGGACGAAGGCAGCTCGATCTCGGCGCCGACAGTTATCCCTGCAACCGCCTTTACAATTGATCCCAAGCGCAAATTCGGCGGTGGATCGACCAGCGTGATTCTGACGCGTCGCGTGCGAGTCGCCAGGTCCGCCTGGGGCGCGATCTCCCGCACCTGTCCCTTTACTCGCATGGCGGGTTCCGCTTCCGAGATAACTATGAAGCCGGTCCCCGGACGAAGATTTACCGCGATATTGTCCGGCACATCGACAACGGCCTCTCGCTCCTCCGGACGAACAACGCTCACCACCTCCTGCCCGGGCTGAACAACCTGACCGACTTCGGCTTTGGTCGTTGCAACCACGCCCTCGAACTCGGCGTGGAGCTCTGTGTAGCCGAGCGTTTCGTGCGCGATGCGAACATTCGCCCGCGCCGCTTCGGTTGACGCCTCTGCACTTTCG
>DATARP010000175.1:0-3677 GCA_036264075.1 Gemmatimonadaceae bacterium | reverse complement strand
GACCTCGCGCAACGTCTGGCGTTTGATGTAGGCGCAGGCGAAGACGATTCCCTCCACCGGCCGGTCTTCCGTGTACTGATCGAGATCCGTCTCCAGGGAGCCGATCTGCTCGCCCCAGTAGTCATCCGGACGAATCCAGGTGCCGGCATGCAGCAGGCGTCCATCCTCGAGCACGAGGCGGCAACCAACGATGCCGACGCTCGCGGAACCGTACGCAGTTGCCTGCAGGCGCTCGAGCCAGTCCGCGTGAAGGATCTCGATGTCGTTGTTGAGCAACACCACGTCGTCGTCGGGATCAATCTCGCGAAGAGCACCGTTCACACCGCGAACGAAGCCGAGATTGGTCTCGTTACGAATCACGCGGATCCACGGATAACGGGTGAGCTCCCCCGCCGTTTCGTCCCGGCAACCGTTGTCGACCACGGTCACGTGGACCGAAGGGTGGCCCGCGAACCCCTCCAGGCTATCGAGCAGACGCTGTGTGAGCGCCCAGCGATTCCAAGCCAGGATGATGATCGAGACCGGCTGGATCACCTGCTGTTGTCCGCCTCGACGCGACGCCATAGATCGTCGAGCACGTCCACGACTTCCGATGGTTCGAGGTGAACTGCGGTGGTCATGATGTCGAGATCGCGAATCCAGGAAGGACGCGCGACGTCGAGAGCCGCGACGAACGCGCGCACGTGCTCGTCCGGAATCGTATCGATCGCCGCGAGGAGTCGCGCGCGCAGGTCGTCGAGCTCCCGCTGCCGCGCTTCCGCCAGAGCGCGCCAGTAATCAGTCGTCACCACTGCCGCCCCAGCCACCGGCGAAGCAGTACCGCCAGCCGCCACGGACGCGAGCGCTCGATGGCCTCGAGCCGCTGGCGCAGAACGTCCGCATCCGACACCGCGAGAGCCAGCCGCGCCTCGAGCGTCCGGTTGACCGTCACCAGCCGCTTCGCCTCATGGCGCAACAGGTCGCTCTCGAATCGCAGCGCCTCGATCCGCGCCTGCAACGTCGCCTCCTCGGAGTCGTTCATGGTAGGCGGATCTTACCCATGATCGAGCCCGCGGAAACGGTGTGCCATCATGTGCGGATGCCGAGGCACGTAATCGCGCCCGCACCCACCTCCGTCACGGCATTCATTTGGGGTAACCCTATCCGCTCGGTCGAGCCCCAGGCCGTGCCGGTGAAGTCGGCCGACGAATTCGTGCGACTGTTCGGGGCCGTTCCTACGGATGCCGCAGTCCTGCGGCAGTTCTTTGAGCAAGGCGGGACTGATGCCGTCATCGTCCCAAACTCGATCATCTTTCCTGACCCGCCGGCGTCCCTTGCCGGCGTTCGTTTCAACATTCTCTGTCAAATATCGGAGATGCCCGATTATCAGGAACTCGTCGACCTCTGTGCCCGCAAACAGGCGATGGCGATCCTTCATCCCGACGTGGTCATGATGGGCAATCCGGCGTGGCCGACGCGTCAGCTCGACATGCGAATCACCAGGAATCGCGAATGGGGTGCCGCTTATTATCCGAATCTCGAGAACGACGTCGCGATCTGCGGCGCGGTAGCCGGTCACTGGGCGCGCATCGACCGCGAGTATGGTGTCTGGGCGGCACCATCGCTTCCGGACCACGGCGTCCTTACCGGATTCCCGCCGAACGGGACAGCGGACGCATGGCCTGTGCTCGGGCGCGCCGGCATCAACGGCATTCTGCCGCTCCAAGATCAGACGCAGATCTTTGGCGCGCGCACGCTCGACCAGCGGGAGTTGACTTCACCCGACGGACAGAATCTCCCCGACTGGGCTGTCCCGCTGCGCCGGACGCTCATCTTCATCGAGCAGTCGCTGCGAGGCGGCTTGGAATGGGCGGCGCAGGAGAAGAACGGCCCGGCGCTCTGGAGCGACGTGACGGACAGCATCCGCCATTTCCTCGACTCGCTGATGGAGCGGAAGGCGTTCGTCGAGCCTTACCGCCTCACGTGCGGCGCCGCGAACAACCGCGCATCCGAGAGTCTGCTGCACGTTTCCGTCGACGTGGCCGTGCAGTCGCGCGGTGTCTTCCACACCGTAACCGTCGAGTTGCCTACCGCTTAGTGGCGCCGGTCGGTGAGCTCGGATTAACAACTCCGCGTTTGTCTCGGGACATACGAGATCGACATTCCCGTGAGCTTCACACGATCGGTTGCAGCAGTGTCTCGTGCTCGGCCACGATCTGCCAGCGCCCGCCCCTCCGAACGTACATCATCGTCACACAGGTCTCTCCTCGGAATCTCGTGCCGTCGGCGTGCGCACCAGTGTCAACGACACGGGCAGTCATCACCGCAGCGTCGCCGTAGACTTTCACAATCGGGTCGAGCAGTTCCGTGGTCAAATCTTTGTCGCCGGTGCCTTGACTCTTCTCGATCAGCCTGAGCAGGTCGTCGCGATTGCGACGGACGCCTTTGAATGACCAGTACTCAAAATCCGGAGCGAACGTGCTGCGGATGGTGTTCACATCGCCGGCAGACCAGGCGCGGAGCATCGCCCGATGCACCCTGAGAATGTCTTTCTCGTCCTCGGCCGGTGTCGATGCCGGTTTCGGGTTGCTTTCGATGAACGACGCGTGGTCTTCGGCAGCGCGCCAGCGGCCATCCTGCTTCACCCAAACCCGCGTGACGCGATCCTGTCCGCTCGATCGATCGCCACGGAACTCGATGGTGTTCGACCAGCGTGCGGTAACGACTGCTGTGTCATGCCCGAAAAATCGAACGTGAATCTCATCGCGGTTGATCGAGAGAAATTTTGCCCGGCCGCTCGTCAGCGCGTCCAGAAACTGGCTGCGGGTCTGCTCGCGACCATTGACGTGAACGACCTGCCAGTCGTCCGCGAGCAGGCCCGTCAACGCCGCTCCGTCGTGGTTGAGGATGGCGCGCTCTACCTGTTGCTCCAGCGCGAGGATTTCCTGTTCGGACGTCGTGGACTCTGCAACGGTCGTTGCCGCCAGAACCGTGCTGCAGAGCGAAAAAACCGTGAGCCGAAGCAGAGCGAGACGCCGAGATCGCGGGACGTTCATCGACTGACTCCTTCGCATTCTTCACCTGTCCGGCAATGCGCCGGAGGCGTTGTCTCAATATATAGCCCGTCGCGGGCAAGGGTGAAAGCGTTCTGCCCAGTCGTCAGTTCCCTTGGTCTGCCAGCCAGCCGTTATGAGACCAGGTCCATCGTGGCCGACATGTGTGCCACAAGCTCGATAATCGAATGGACACCGGAAAGCGGATGCTTGCGGGCCTGGTCATCGGTGATTCCGTCCAGCAGGTCGGCGAGAAAACGGCGGAAGCCCGGCTCACCGTTGAACGCGGCGAGAAATGCCGCCCGCTCCGCGTTCAATTCAAGGCACCGTTTGTTCGCTTTCTGCTTCTTGAATTTTTTCTGAGCGCAATTCCGCGATCACGTCGAGTTCCACGGGTACCCGAGGAGGAGCGCCGCGAGTGTCATGTATTTGTTAACCGTCGCGCCGGCGTATACCGCGGCTTTGAGGGAGGCTCCAAGGTTGAGGACCCGGAGGTGATCTCGGTGGGTAGTGTCTGGAAAGTTCAGCAAAAGAAAGGGTCAAAGACCGCTCCTGTAAAGTTCAAGTCGCGAAACCAAACCGAACAGGAGAGAGTCAATGACCCCGAAGAAGCGTAACGCAAGTGGTGAGGATGTGAAGTCCGAG
>DATARP010000139.1:0-6103 GCA_036264075.1 Gemmatimonadaceae bacterium | reverse complement strand
GGAGGCGGCGCGCTCGTCGTCGTGATCCTGATGGGCGCGTTCACGGCAGCACAGCTTCTCAGCGCGCCGTTCTGGGGAAGATTCTCAGATCGATATGGAAGGCGTCCGGCGCTGCTGGTCGGGCTCACCGCGTCGTGCATCGCGTATATCGTCTTCGCTTTCGCCAGCTCGATCTGGCTGCTGCTGTTGTCGCGCATCGTCCAGGGCGCGGGCGGCGGAACCGTAGGCGTCATCCAGGCGTACGTCGCCGATTCGGTTGAACCCGACAATCGCGCTAAGGCGCTCGGCTGGCTTTCGGCGGCGACGAACGTCGGCGTGGCAATCGGGCCGGCGATCGGAGGGATGGCGCTCAGGTTCGGTCGAAGCGGTCCCGGTCTCGCGGCCGCGACCCTGTGTGTGGTGAACATCTTCTTCGCCTGGAAGTTCCTGCGCGAATCACGGGACATGACCGAAGCGCACGTCGCGAAGCCGCGCACGTCGAGAGCGGTTATCGCGTACGTGATCACCCACCCGAGCGAGCCGGCGCCGAGGCTGATCTGGATCTACGCGATCGCGATGGGCGCATTCTCGGGTTTGATGGGAATCCTCGCGCTGTTTCTCGCCGACAGGTTCGGCGTGAGCAAGGGCAACATCTGGGTCTTCTACACCTACGTCGGCGTGATCTCGGTGGTGACGCGCGCCGGGATCCTGGGGAAGATGGTGGACCGCTACGGCGAGGCGCAGCTGTCGCGGGTTGGCCTCGCGCTTCTGGCGACTGGCCTGGCCACGCTTCCTCTCGCGCGTGGTTACACGATGCTCGCGATTGCAGTAGCTCTGATTCCGCTGGGGACTGCGTTCACGTTCCCTTGCGTGACATCAATGTTGTCGCGCGTGATCTCGAGCAGAGAGCGCGGCCTGTACATGGGAGTGCAACAAACCTTCGGTGGGTTGTCGCGGGTGATTATCCCGCTGTGGGCAGGTTTTTCCTACGACCACTTCGGCAAAACTGTCCCACTCTTCACCTCGGCAGCCCTCGTCCTCGCCACTATCGTTCTAGGATTTGGGATCGACGACGGAAGAAAAGCAGCTGTCGCAATCCCTTCTCCGTAACACGGCCTGTTATTCCAGCTCTCGCACGACTTTTTCCACTTCGAGAGTGTGTCCCGGCACCTTCACCTTGGGAAATATCCGAACAATCCGCCCCTTCCGGTCGATGATCACGGTAGTACGCTCGATTCCCATGTAGTTGCGGCCGTACATGGATTTCTCCTTCCACACCCCAAACGCTTCGGCAAGCTTGTGCTCTTCGTCTGAGAGCAGCCGAAAAGGCAAACTGAATTTCTTCTTGAATTTGCGGTGCGACTCTGGGCTGTCCGGGCTCACTCCGATCACCACCGCATTGACCTTTCCGAACCGCGGGAATGCGTCGCGGAAGTCACACGCTTCCTTGGTGCAGCCTGGCGTGTCGTCCTTGGGATAGAAATACAGGACGACGTTCTTCCCTGCGAGAGAATCCCGAGTGACCGTGCTTCCGTCGTCGGTCTCGAGGGAGAAATCGGGGGCCTTGTCTCCTTCAGCGATCATGTGCGATCAGATCTGTTCTTCCAGAAGTGCGATGACGCGCGCGGCGAGGGAATCGGTATCGAATTCAGTGCCGTCGACCGCTCTCCACACATTTTCGTCCGTTGGCCCCTCGATCGGCCGCACCACCAGCTCCTTTACTTCCTTGGCGCCCACGGGATTCGCCGCCCTGCCTCGGCGCGACACAACTCCCTTCCAGACTACGACGTGCAGCTCGCCGAGTGGCGTGTCCTTTCCAGTTTTCGAGAACCACGACACGCTGACGGCGGCTGTCGGTGCCTGGAGCACGCATCCGTTGGGCGTGCGGTGTTGTTCGACGTCGAGCGTAAGAGTGTCGCCACGCTTGAGCACCTTCTCGGGCGCTAGCTGGTCCAGAAGCGCGGTGACCGCGCGTTGTACGACGTTCTTCTCCTTCGCGCTCCGCGAAGCAGTCCATGGAGCAAGGGGCTTGTCTGAATCAGCCATGTGTCAGCACGATCTGAGGAAGTAATCCGGCGATGAATCCATGGTAGAAATCTACACCGAACTACAACCCCATCAGCACCCGCTTAACGCTGCCGAATCAGGTCGAAATCGATCTCAAGCCGGATTGTGTCCGCGACGCTGAGCAGAACCGGCACCCGCGGTTGCTCCATCTGTATATCGTTGAACGTAAATGCGGTGGCAGCGGATCCGATGACCCTGCCATCCTGGAATTTCGCCGACCCGGTCCAGATAGTGGGCCGCGTGACACCGCGCACGGTGAGGTTGCCCGTCATCTCGATCGGCGCGGAACCTGAGCTCGGAAGTGGCAAACTGACGCCGCGAACGCTCGTGGGCGCGAGCACGATGCTCGGGTACTGCTGAGAGTCGAGCAGACGTCCGCGCACGAACCCATCGCGCCGATCCTTGTCGCTGACGAACGTGCCCGCATCGACTACAAACTTCGACGATTGCGGTATGACGTTGCCCTTCGAGTCGAACTCGATTGCGCCGGTGAGCGCCTTTGTCTCGCCAACGGCGTCGTTCGGAAGGTCGTGGCCGACCAGACGCTCTCGCACCCTGTATCGCGCGACATTTCCTGTCGGCGAGAGGACGAGACGCAACGCTGCAGTGGCGGAGCTCGCGGCCTGTGCAGGCGGCGCCTTCAAAGGCACCGAATCAGCAAAGGCCGTTTTCGGTTCGCCGCTCGAACAGCCGACCACAGGCACAGTTGCGATCAACGCTACGCCTATCCACTTCATGTGACAGATTCTCCGCGCGAAATGAGTGATGAGAGCAACTTAACCGACGTTGACGCCGAGGTTGATCACGCCAGCGTAGCCATCGGCGGTCTTTGAAGGCTTCAGAGTCAGAGCAGCCTTGTCGTTCGCTGACAGGCTATCGTAGATCCCATCGCTCGCGTTGCGCGTGGTGCGGCTTCCGCGCGAGCTATAGGGGCTCAGTGTGTAAACAGAATCGGTGAAAGCATCGTCAAAGAAGAATTGCGACGTGAACTCATACGTCTTCGACGACCCGGCGTAGAGACGCAGCTTGAAGTGAATGTGGACAGCGCGTCCGCCGTACCATCCCGGATAGATGCTGGTGAACGCGGCAACCCCATTCGCATCCGCAACTTGGTACCCGCGCAGAAACTTCCTCGACGAGCCCGACACATCAGAGTAAGTGCCGGTGGAATCACAGTGCCACACGTCCAGATAGGCACCGGTTAGCGGCGTGCACGCGCTGTTTGCGACGCGCGATACGTTGAACGTAAGCCCGAGCGGAATCCCAGCCGACGCAGCGCCCGTAACCGGATCGGTCCTGATGTCGGAGCGATTCAACTTCTCATCGACGAAGAAGGGTCCTTCCGTAAGAGCCGCAGTGAGAACGCAGCTGGTACCATTGGTACTGCCGGCCGGTGTGATCGTGGACGATGACGTATCTGTCGCCCCCGCCGCGCCCGCTGAACAAGCGAGGAGCACCGACTGAGACACGACCACGCTCGCGGCACCCCGGGCCGCGAATCCGAGCAGATCACGCCGGCTCAGCCGCGCACGCCCCGGCGAAGAAAGAGTCTCGAGGATTTTGTTTGACATTGTGACCTCTAGGAATTGATCATGGCGTAAACACCGCTAAGCCAGTCGTGATCAGAATACACGCGTCTGATGCCGGGAACCTCTACGCTTGTCGTGAACTGCACCAAGAAGTCACGAATTGCATAAATGCGGTTACAAAAAGCAAAAAAAAGAAAAAAGCGATCCTAGATGCTTCTATGCGCATTCCCAGATGCCTAGATGCGCGTCCCCATCTGCTCCTCAAGTTTCTCGAACCTGCTGCGGCTCACCTTCAGCTTCACGCCACCCTTGAGCTGCACCGCGTAATCCCCTCCGGGATGCCGGATCAACGTCTCGATCAAATCGAGCCTCACGATCGCCGAACGATGAATTCGGAAAAATCGGGCGGGGTCGAGCCGCTCTTCCAGAGCCTGCATCCTCTCGCGTATCAGATACCGCTTGTCGCCTACGTACAGCTCCGCGTAAGGACCACTCGCTACGAGATAGTCGATCTGCTTGACCGGGACGATCCGCACCTGCCCGCGCATCTCCACAGCGATCCGCTCGAGGTACTCGCGTTTGGCCGCGCCGGCAGTAAACGGTGAGCCCGCGCTCAGAAGAGCTCGCAATTCGTCGGACAGCTTCGACACCTGGTGCAGTTCGATCATCTTTCGCGCACGCCTGAACGCCTTCTCGAATCGCTCGTCGTCGAACGGCTTGATCAGATAATCGATGGCCGCGAGATCGAAGGCCGCCACGGCGTGGTCGTAGGCCGTAGTGAAGATCACGGGCGGCATCGCCTCCGCTCCGATTTCGCGAACCACCTCGAGCCCGGTTTGGCCGGGCATCTGGATGTCTAGGAAAACTAGATCGGGCCGAAGCTCGCGAATCGCGGCAACCGTCGTCGGCCCGTTGTCCGTCCGCGCGACAATCTCGATGTTCTCCTCTCCGGCAAGGAGATCCTCCAGCCTCTGTCGCGCGAGACGCTCGTCGTCGGCAACCAGCACGCGCAACGCCTTCGCTGGTGTCACCGATTTGCCTCGGCCGCCACAACGGTGGTCCGTAACTCGGTGCGTGTCCGGAACGGCATTGTTATCTGGGCCACGGTTCCGCCGTTCGGCGCTTCGGCCAGCGTGAGGCTCTGCGCACTACCATATAGTTGCTCGAGCCGCTGCCGGATGTTCGCCAGCCCGACGCCGGCCTCATCGAGTCTGGCGATTTTCTGCGGGCCTGGTCCGTTGTCGGATACCGACAACACCAGTCGATCGGAATCCCTCCGCGCCTGGATTCTGATCTTCCCGGTTCCGGACACCTTGTCGACGCCGTGTTTCACCGCATTCTCGACGAGGGGCTGGAGAATTAGATTCGGCACTAGCGCATCCCGGACATCGTCGCCCGCCTGCAGATCGATCTCCAGCTGCCCCTGAAACCGGATCTGCATTATCTCGAGGTATCTCTCGAGAAAGGCTATCTCCTGCGCTAGCATGACTTCGTGCTCCGCGCCGCCGTCGAGCGTGTAGCGAAGCAGCTCGCTCAGCCTGGCGATCATCCGTCGCACGCCACGTGGATCGCGTTCGACGAGCGACGACACCGCGTGCAGCGTGTTGAACAGAAAATGGGGGTTCAACTGTGCATTGAGCGCGGATAATCTCGCTTCGGCGAGCTGTGTCTGGAGCTGCGCCGTCTCTCCCTGCAACCGCGCCGTCTCGCGCTCCCGGGCGCGGAACCGCAGGAAATAGTCGCGCGCAAATCCCGCTGCCAGAACGCCCCAATAAAGAACGAAATGGTTGAGGATCATCGGTCCGCGCAGAATGCCGAACGTTCCACCCACACCGGGTCCGTGAGAGCGGCCGAAACCCCCTCCCACATGCGATGCGTTGCCCGTGCTGGATGTCAGTGAACGGTCGGCGAAGCTGCGGACGATGGTTGAGTTCACCAGATCGACGGAATACGCGATCACGATTCCGAGCAGCACCAGAATAAGAATTTTCACACCGGTGTTCGACTGCTCGACGTTGAACCGTCCGGCGATCCAGAACACAAGAGGCGTTAATAATGCCCACAGGTACATCTGCTGGAACGCGAGCCCGATGGGGACCGCGCGTGGCACCGCGCTCAAAGTGAAGTCGCCCTGATCGGCGAGTCGGTTCGCCGCGGTCAGCAGAGCAAGCACTGTCCAGAACGCAAACACTCCCAGCAGCTCGGCCCGGCCGAGCGGTTGGGTGCCTCCGGAATGATCGATGTTGTCGCTCACACATCCATCATACGGAGGAAACAACGACGACTGCAAACCGCTGGTTGCCAACTGCACTGGCAAGTACACCAATTGCACTGCGGTAGGCACAGCGCCGCAGCTCGTCGTTTCCGTCCAATCGTGTCACCGCGCATGCAGCTCGTTACACACAGGTGCAGTTGGGCGAAAGCATGAGGGTAATCGGAACTACGGGTGTCTATTGAGGTACGAGGTTGTGAGGGTAGAACCAAACGCTGACCTGTCTTTCAGATGACATTCCTACAATTGATGGTCG
>DATARP010000113.1:0-3429 GCA_036264075.1 Gemmatimonadaceae bacterium | reverse complement strand
GGCGTCTCGAAAACGTGCCCAGCGACGCACCAGTCTGCTCCGGCCTGCTCGGCGTCCCGCGCTTCGTCAGGAGAATGAACGCTCGCCCCGATCCGGAGAGCGGGTGCGATTCGCTGCACGTCGGGAACCGCGATCGATTTGTGCGTCAATTGAACTCCTTGTACTCCGCAGGCGAGCGCAACATCAACCCGGTCGTTCACGATACACCAGCAGCTGGTTTGCGCGTGGAGCTCGAGCAGCGCCAGCGTGATCGAATACAGAGTAGGCGAGTCGAGCAGCTGGGACCTCACGTGAATCGCGCCCTTGTCTCCCAAAACGCGCATCACCCCGAGCGCCTTCCTCAGAAACCCCGGGCGCAGCATGATCTCGTCGTTGGTCACGGCGTGCACGCACGGCAGGTCGGTCATTGGCGCCTTCACGGCAGGCGCCGTCACGCGCCGAGCCTTTCGCCGACTACCGTGCCCCGCCCGCGCGTCCATTCCTGCGCCGGCATTCGCTTCTTGCCCGAGGGCTGCACCTCGGCGATTCGCAGCGCGTCGACACCGCAGGCGATGATGAGCTCGCCCGTCGTCTTTAAAACTTCTCCCGGATGACCCTTGATTCCGTCCATCAATTTCGGCCCGAACAGCTTGACGTCGAAATTCGGCGTCTGCGTGTAAGCGCCGGGCTTCGGATCGGACGCGCGGATCAACCGTGATATCTCCAGTGCGCTCGCAGTCCAGTCGATGCGCGATGATTCGCGCGTGATCTTAGCAGCATATGTCGCCCGCGCGTCGTCCTGCGGCGTTTCCTTGCCGGCCCCGATCGAGATCAGCGTCAACGCTTCGATCAGACTGAGCGCACCCAGCTCGGAGAGACGATCACTCAATTCGCCGAACGTCTCGTCGGCGAGGATCGGTGTGCTGGCCTGAAGCAGAATCGGACCCGCGTCGAGAGCCTGAGCAACACGCATGATCGTTACGCCCGTCTCGGCCAGCCCCTGCTTGATCGCGGCCTGAATCGGTGCTGCTCCTCTCAGCAATGGTAGCAGCGACGCATGGATGTTGAGGGTGCCTTTGGAAGGGAGGTCGATGATTTTCTGCGGCAGGATGTGGCCGTAGGCGACGACGATGCCAATCTCCGGCTCGAGCTCCTTGAGCGCTTCCAGTAAACCCGGCTCCCGCGCGTTCTTCGGCTGGAAAAGCGGGATCTCCTCCTCCAGCGCGATCCGCTTCACCGCCGACGTGATCACCTGGCGAGCGCGACCCTGTGGCTTGTCGGGTTGCGTGACCACGCCGACCACCTCGAATCCTTCGCCGATGAGCGCGCGCAAGGGTGCGGCGGCAAACTCCGGAGTTCCCCAGAAGAGGATCCGCACTACATCTCCGTCTCGTTTGCGTGGTGGTGCTCGCCCTTCACCTCGGCGCGGACTTTTCTGATGCTGCCGGGATACGCTTCTTTTTCCTTTTCCCACTTCGCCAGCGCCGACCTGCGCTTCAGCGGACTCAGGTAGTCGATGAACAGCTTTCCATCGAGGTGGTCGATCTCGTGCTGGAAGCAGCGGCCGAGGAGGCCGCTCCCTGAGGCCTCGTAGGGCTCGCCATTCTCATCGAGCGCGCGGATGATGACTTCTGACGGACGTTCCACGTCGCCGTAAATATCCGGAATCGACAGGCATCCCTCTTCTGCTTTCTCTGACGGGCCGCTCTTCGAGACGATCTCGGGATTGATGAGCGCGTACTTCGCTCCTTCGACGTCGACCACCGCGAGTCTCTCAGTTCGACCAACCTGGGGCGCGGCGAGTCCGATGCCCTCGGCCGCGTACATCGTCTCGAACATGTCCGCGATGAGCTTACGCAGCTCGTCGGTGACTTCGGTGACGGGTCTCGTAGGCTTGCGAAGAACCGGGTCGCCCAGCACCCGGATGTCGAGGATGCTCACCCACCGGCGACGTTGGAGACCGAGCCCGGTCTGTTGATGCGCGCAATCCGCCCGCGCTCGACGATGACGCGTGTCTCGCCGGACTTGATGGTGACGCGGTCTTCCATGCCGGCGGTCTTGTCGTCGCCGCCCTTTTCCTTGATGAAGAGCACTTCGCCCACGAGCCCGCCGTTCGTGACTATCTCGTCGCCCTTCTTGAGTCCCCTCACCAATTCATCGTGCTTCTTTCTCTGCGTCGCCTGCGGGCGAATGAGAATGAAGTAGAAGATGAGGAAAATTGCTCCGTAAATGAAAATGGAGCCGATAACTGGATTGCTTTGCATATGTGAAAACCGTGGTTGGGTTCGAAATAGTTTCAGACAGCGAGCGGCGACGCCGAGCGATGCCGCGCCAGCCAATCGCGCGACCATGAATCGAGGTCGCCGCTCTGAATGGCCGCCCGCGCCTGCCGGACGAGCGACAGCAGGAAATGTACATTGTGCAGGGAGAGGAGGCGCAGTCCGAGTATCTCGTCGGACACGAACAGATGTCGGATGTACGCCCTCGTAAACCGGGTGCACGCGGAGCAGTCGCACTCCGGGTCCAGCGGCCGAGGATCTGTGCGGAACTCGGTGCGCTTGATGTTCAGCCGTCCGTCCCGGGTGAAAGCGGACCCATTCCGGCCCATGCGCGTCGGTGCGACGCAGTCGAAGAGGTCGACCCCACGCCGAATTCCTTCGATCAGGTCCTCCGGGAAGCCGACTCCCATCAGGTAGCGGGGGTGGGTCTTCGGAAGTGCCTCGTCGACTACGTCGAGCATCTCGTACATGGCGTCCTTTTCTTCCCCCACTGAAAGTCCCCCAATTCCGAAGCCGGGCCAGTCGTGCATCCCGCCAATTGCGCTCGCGGCTTGCCGTCGCAGACTGGCGTGGATTCCGCCCTGCACGATCGGAAAGAGCGCCTGCTCGTTTCGGGGATCTTCGTCGCGAAACGTCTCCTGGGGCGTCTGCTCGTCGAGAGGTTGCATGATCTCCAGCCGTTTCAACTCGGCCAGGCATCGCGCGAGCCAGCGGACGCTTCGCTCGCTCGCGTCGCGCGCTTCTGATTCGTCGGCCTGGCCAGGAATGACGTGATCGAACTGCATGATCACGTCGGCTCCGAGATTCCGCTCGATCTGCATCACTATTTCTGGAGTGAAGAATCGGCGCGAGCCGTCGACGTGCGACTGGAACTCGACCCCATCTTCGCTGACCGTGCGGAGCTGGGCGAGCGAGAAAACCTGGAATCCTCCCGAGTCTGTCAGGATAGGGCGATCCCAGCGCATGAACTTGTGGAGTCCGCCCATGTCGCGGACCACTTCATCGCTCGGGCGAAGGTGCAGGTGGTACGCGTTCGCCAGGATCATCGACGCGCCCATCTGAACGAGATCGTCGGGATCGAGCGACTTCACCGTGGCCAGCGTCCCGACCGGCATGAACGCCGGCGTTTCGACCGGACCGTGCGGCGTCTCGAAAACCCCAGAGCGCGCGG
>DATARP010000103.1:0-11053 GCA_036264075.1 Gemmatimonadaceae bacterium | reverse complement strand
TGCTGGTTCTTCTCCGGCTCGCTGTCGGCACCTGGCGCGTTGGGCAGCTCGCCCGAGAGGGCGCTCGTGTCGAAGACGGGGTCTGGCTCTCCCTGACTCAGCGCCTTGCCAACCGGCTCGGAGTAACGCGCCCGCTCATCCTTCTCCGTGGTGAGAAGCTCGCTGTGCCCGTGACCTGGGGAATCGTCTATCCAGCGGTTCTGCTTCCTCAGGATGCGGACACCTGGTCTGAGGAGAGGCGCAGATTCGTCCTGGTCCACGAGATGGCTCACGTGAAGCGGTTCGACGCGCTCACTCAGCTTCTGGCGCAGCTGTCCCTTGCTGTGTTCTGGTTCGATCCACTCGTGTGGTTCGCCGCGCACCAGATGCGAGTCGAGCGCGAGCACGCGTGCGACGACTACGTGATTCGCGACGGGACCACCCCGTCTCTCTATGCTGGCGAGCTTCTGGAAATGGTCCGCTCTATCGGCACACCGAAACACGACCGCGCGGCGCCAGCGTTTGCTGCGCTGGCGATGGCGCGTCGATCTGAATTCGAAGGGCGCATGCTGGCCATTCTGGATCCGCGACTCGATCGAAAGTCACTAAATACAAGAGGCACACTCATGACTGCGCTCATAGTAGCATTGCTCACATTTCCGCTCGCCGCCTTGCGCCCCTTCCAGCAATCTCCAACGGGCATGAAGATCTCGATGCCGGATTCACTCCCTACATCATTCAAGGTTTCGATCAGCGAGGCCGTGCCAACGTCTGCGACGTCCGCCGGTTCGGCAATGACCGGCGGAACCGCATTGCAAAGCGCGAGCACGATCTCCCAGAGTTCGATGTGGACGTGCGACTCCTATCCCACCGGATCGCAGGGAACCCACATCAATTCGCACGACAGCGGCAACGGCGGCGTGCTGGAGTTTCTCAGTAGCGCTCCGGGTCGCTGCACCGAGGCAGCTCTGGTGGGAAAAGCGGTTTTTTCCACCGACGAAACCCACATCGCACAGATCTCGGCAGGAGGCTTCGCCAGGTTTCGCGAGCGCACACCCACGTTCGATCGTGCCGTTTCAGTCACGCCCGTCGGCGATGGTTCCTTGAGCTACACCGCCCTGGTGAACGGAGCGAAGGTTCCGTTCGACGCGTCGATGCAGGCCTGGCTGTCGCATTTGCTTCCGCAAGTGTTGCGTGAGGCCGCGATCAATGTTCCCGCGCGCGTTGCGCGTCTTCGCGCACAGGGTGGAGTGCCCGCGGTTCTCCAAGCGATCGGGGAGACGCACAGCTCGTGGGCCAAGAGGATGCACTACGAGGAGCTTCTAAAGAGAGGGCCGACATTGAGCGCAGCCGATGCGGACAAGGTCGTGGAACAGGTCGGTCGCGACCTGACCAGCTCGGGAGATCTCAGTGCGGTTCTGCAGATGCTCCCGAAGAGTGTCGTTCAGAGCCCGGCTTCCCGGCGGTCGATCGCCGGCGCGCTCTCGCAGATCAAGTCGAGCGGGGATAAGGCGACCACGCTCCAGATCCTCGCACCGAACGCCGATCCGGAACTGCTGCTGCTGCTTGCGAAGGCAGCGGAGGACGTTCAGTCCAGCGGCGACAAGTCCAATTTTCTGATCACAACGGCTGCTGAATACCTTTCGCCCGGAAACGAGGCACTCAGGAACGCGTATTTTCGAACAGTGTCGACTGTGCAATCGAGCGGCGACATGGCGAACGTTCTGATCTCCGCCATGCCATACGGTCACGGCAACGTGCCTGTCACCGTTCAAGTGGTCGAGACATCGAAGCGTCTCGCCTCGAGCGGAGATGCGGCCAACGTTCTGATTTCGCTCATCTCCCAGCGGCTGATCCAGCCCGGCTATCCACAGGCTACCCTGGCCTTGATCGAGCGCACGATGACAATGGCGTCCAGCGGTGATCGAGCGAACGTGCTGATCGCACTGGCACACAGCGGAGTGTTGTCGAACACGCAGGTCAGAGACGCATACACGAGGGCTGCGATGGCGCTTCCGTCGGAGGGTGACAGAGCCAACGCCCTCGCGGCCGCGGCACGGCCGTAACCACATAACTGAGTGAGGGCACCGTGTCGGCAATGAGGTCCGCCCGTGCGAGATGGAGTGCTGGAAAACTAGCATTTGGCATCGCGGCGTTATCCGCTTTCGCTCCGGTTGGCGGAGCTCAGATAGTTCAGGCCCAGCAGGGTTCCTCCGCGGCCGCAGGAACGCGGACGCTTGCTCGCGCAATTGCATCGCCGGCCGAACGCCCGCCGCTGATCGACGGACGCGACGATGACGCCATCTGGAAGACGGCGGCGCCAATTACTGGCTTTCGCGTCTTCGATCCAAAAGAAGATGGCGATCCGCTTTTTGCGACCGAGGTCAGAATCGGCTATGACGCGGAGAATCTCTACATTTTCGCGCGGATGTTCGATCCGCACCCCGACAGCATCGTGTCGCTGCTGTCACGGCGCGACGTAAAGACGCAAAGCGAGCAGCTCAAGATCATGATCGACTCCTACCACGACCGGAGGACGGGCTACGAGTTCGCCGTGAATCCGGCTGGGGTCAAACGCGATTACTACACATACGACGACGCGCGCGAAGACATCACCTGGGACGCGGTATGGGATGTGGCGACGCGAATCGACTCGCTTGGCTGGACCGCCGAATTCCGGATTCCGTTGAGCCAGATCCGTTATCCGAAAGCGGCCGAGCACACGTTCGGGCTGATGATCGTTCGCGACGTGGCGCGCACGAGCGAGCGCGACAGCTGGCCGCTCCTTCGCAGGTCCGTCCTTGGCATCGCATCACAGTTCGGCGAGCTCACTGGATTTCGCGGGCTCGGCTCCCCGCACCGGCTGGAGATTGTGCCCTACGTTGTGGCGAAAAACGTCACCGTCCCGCAATCGGGCGGATTCGCAAGAGCTCAGAAGCAAACCGTTGGTGGCGACTTGAAGTACGGACTCACGTCGAATCTCACGCTCGATGCAACCGTGAATCCGGATTTCGGTCAGGTCGAGGCGGATCCCGCGCAGCTCAATCTCACTGCCTTCGAGACGTTTCTGGCCGAGCAGCGGCCGTTCTTTCTGGAGGGTACGGGGATCTTCAGCTTTGCGGGTGACGCCTCGCGAATGTTCTACTCGCGCCGGATTGGACGCGCTCCACAGCTGGCGCTGCTCGTGGGTGACCCCAACGCAGACATTCCCGCCACCACTCCCATCCTCGGCGCCGCGAAGCTATCGGGACGGCTCGCGAGTGGAACCTCTCTCGGGACTCTCTTTGCGGTCACGGGTCGGGAGGCAGTCGGCCCGACGATGATCGAGCCGCAGACGGAGTACGGAGTTCTGCGGGCCTCGCAGGATTTCAGAAACGGCCAGAGCGGCATCGGCACCATGTTCACGCTCGTGAATCGGCAACTCGACAACGCTGCCGCGGCGAGCTTGCGTCGCGAAGCCCTGGTGGGCGTGATCGATGCTCGCCACAGATTTGCGAACGGCCGGTACAGTCTGACAGGGTCATTTGCAGTGAGCACGGTCCGCGGCACAGCAACCGCGATCGACCGAACGCAAAGGAATGCCGTCCACTATTACAATCGCCCCGACGCAGGTCTGCCGTATGATCCGAGCCGTACGTCGCTTTCCGGAACGGATCTGCAGCTCAAGGCAGACAAGGTTGCCGGCGCACTCACGTTCGGCGGGCTCTACGAGCGACTCTCACCCGGCTTCGAGACCAACGATCTGGGGTTTCTCTCGCAGGCGGATGAGCAGATCGGGAATTTCTATGCGTCGCTGCAGAGCAGTGAGCCGCGTGCTTTCTGGCGCAACGCATCGGTTCAGCTCTATCAGTACAACCAGTTCACGGCCAACGGCCTGGCCACGACCAACTTCAGCGAGCTTGATCTTTTCGCAGAGTTCCTGAATCACATGACGCTGAGTGTCAGCACCTGGGCCGACAATCTTTTACCCGCATACTGCGACCGCTGTGCGCGCGGAGGTCCCGCTGTTCGCGGGTCTCCAGATGTGAACATGCTGGTCAACCTCGGTGGAGATCCGCGGGGAACGATTGTGCCGACACTCGCCGCGATCTACACAGTCGGCGATTACGGCAACTCGACCCTCTGGCGCGTGCGTCCGTATGTCACTGTTCGTGCGCGGAGCAATCTCAGCTGGGAGCTGGGAACACGATACCAGCGCAACCGCAACGATACGCAGTGGTTCGAGAACCTCGGCGTGATCGGAAGCGATACCACTCACTACCTGTTCGCGCATCTCGATCAAGAGCTTCTCAGTTTCACCAGCCGGTTCAATTACACAGCCACGACCACGATGTCGCTGCAGCTCTACGCCGAGCCATTCCTGACCACCGGCCGCTACTTCAGGGTGCGAGAGCTGGCCTCACCGCGTGCAGCGCGCTATGAAGATCGCTATCGGCCGTACGCTCTAGCGACGAACGACGCGAGCTTCAACATCAAGGAGCTACACGCCAGCGCGGTGGCGCGATGGGAGTACCGGCCGGGCTCGACAATATTTCTGGTCTGGACGCAGGGCCGCGATCAGGACGACCGCAACCCGGGCAGCTTCCTGCCGACGCGCGATTTCAGGGATCTTTTCGGGGCCCGGCCCGACAACACATTCCTGATTAAGGCGTCGTACTGGCTCAACTTCTAAGAAGGACAGGCATCAGGTACCAACTGAACTGAACGGGGTGTGAGGTGCCGGAGATGCATAGGTGCCTGGCACCAGGTTACCACGACCAGACTTTACTATTGGCGTTCTGGCCGCATTCTGGTTCCAGGTACCTGGTAACCTGGCGCCGCCCTGGCTGACACCTGCCTCCCCTATCACGCGAGTATTGAAGTCTGGGTGTGGTTACCTGGTGCCAGGCACCTACGCCACTGGCACCTCACACCCCGTTCAGTTCATTTGAAACCTGTAACCTCGAGCTAAACCGAGATGCCGGCTATGTGAACTGCGCGAACCCGACCGTATTCCCCCCCGGCTCGCGAACGTATATCTCGCTGCTCCCGTAGAAAGTCTTGTGTCTGGGCTTCACGATCGGCGCCCCGATCAGCGCCTTTGCGACCTGATCGAGATCGTCCACCGTAATGAACAGCGCGACAGAGTGACCCATCAGGTCCTTTGCGGTGCCGGGCTGCTCGTCGATGACGCTTGCCCGCGTCTGGTACATGATCTCGACCGAGCCCAACTGAACGCTGGCGAAGGTCAGTTTTCCGTCCGGGCCGGGAACCTGGTTCGTCACCGCAAAACCAAGCCGGTCGACCCAGAATTTCAGACATGGCTCGACGGAATCCACGATCAGAACGGGAGTAAGCTGCTTCAATGAGGCGCTCAGTTTTCCGGACGCGCCGGTAGACTCTGCAGACATCCAAACCTCCAGAATTGGTCCTGGCCTGTTGGCCGGAAGTGCGGCAGGAGACAGCGCAAAGCCCTGAAGCAAACAGCGGCCGGCTCGCGCCGACCGCTAAAGTACTGCCGAGGGGTGAGGTTTACGACGGAAGCGTGTTGCTACCGTTATTCGCGTCGAAGCTCGGACGGAAAACTCCGCAGACGACCCCCAGAACCCCAAAATCCATACCTGGCTGAACAGTGATGTCGCGCTCCGCTGGATTGGCCGCTTCGAGCACAACTGTACCCCCGCGATGCGTGAACGTCTTCACCGTCGCGTCTTCGCCGAGACGCGCGGCTACGACGTCCTGGTCACGCGGATCCTGGCGCGGGTTTACCATCACGTAGTCACCGTCGTTGATGCATTTCCCAACCATGGAATCGCCCTTGACCTTGAGGAAAAACACATCCTCCGAAGGCACGAAGCGACGATCGATGGTGATGAATCCCTGACGGTGCTCCGGAATCAGAGCAGGCTCACCAGCGTGAATCTTCCCGTAATAGGGAACAGGCTGGGTCCGCAGCGCGCCGCCGAAACCCAGCAGGTTTACGCCGCGCGATCTCGACGGATCTCTCTCGATGTAGCCCTTTTTTGCCAGCGACTGAAGAAGATCAGAAACCGTTTTCGTCGACTTGATCTTGAACTGCTTTCCGATGTCGCGAATGCTGGGCTGATAGGTTCTCTCGGCCGTGAAATCGAGGAGGTAATGGTAAACCGAGCTCTCGAGCTTTGTTAATGGCTCGGCCATCTTGCATCCCTGGAAGTGGCGAAACCCGCGTCGGCGCAGGTCCCGCGTTTGAGTGATATCCGTAATGTGTGTACGGAATCGTACCCGGTCAACAGTTTCTGCGACCGATCCCCTTTTTTGTTACGCGGCAAGTACCAGAAGTGCTTTGTCGATGCGTTTCAGGGAAAGGTCCCTCCCCATTTGGATCAGCATTTCGAAGATTCCGGGGCTGACAGTGAGCCCGGTCAGGGCAACCCTCAGCGGCTGGAAAATCTTGCCGGCACTGACTCCCCGGGACTCGGCAAGCCCCCGCAGCGAGGCCTCCAACGGGCCCGCCTCCCACGCCGGCGCTCCAGCCAACGCTTTTCGCGCTGCGCGAAGGAGCTCCGAAGCCTCCACCGGATCTTTCCAGTTTTTTGCCACAGCGGCCGGCTCGTACTCGATGTCTTCGAGAAAATACGGACCGGCCTGCCGCACAATGTCGTCAATTGTCCGCGAGCGAACCCTGAGCAGGTCAAGCAGGCGCAGATACCAGTCGCGCCGTTCCACGAGCTCTTCTTCCGTGGCGAGACGCGCCGTGATGATCGCGGGCGTCACGCGAGGCTCCAGCTCTTCGAGCGAGATCATCGACAGATGCTGCCCGTTCATCCACTCCAGCTTTTTGGGATCGAAGATCGCCGCTTTCTTCTGAAGACCATCGACGCTGAACAGCTCGAGCATCTCGGGCATGGTCATCACTTCGCGATCTCCGCCGGGAGACCAGCCAAGTAGCGCGAGGAAGTTGAGCATCGCGCCGGGAAGGAGCCCGTAGTGCTGGTAGTCTCCGACCGCGGTTGCGCCGTGGCGTTTGCTCAGTTTCTTCCCGTCGAGACCGTGGATCATCGGCAAATGCGCGAACGTCGGCAAAGGAGCGCCGAGGGCGCGGTACAGCAGGATCTGCTTGGGTGTGTTCGAGATGTGGTCGTCCCCGCGCATCACCACCGTGATGCTCATCGCGATGTCATCGGACACGACGGCAAGATTGTAGATCGGCGTCGCGTCGGAGCGAAGGACGACGAAATCCTCGATGTCCTTGTTGGGGAACGCGATCTTCTCGTGCACGAGATCGTTCCACTCAGTCGTGCCTTCGGGCACTCGGAAGCGCACGACATATGGCTCCCCGGCTGCAACTCTGCGCTCGACCTCGTCGCGGGAAAGCCTGTCGCAGCGGCGATCGTACTTGAACGCCTCCTTGCGAGACTCTGCTTCGCGCCGGCGCTCGTCGAGCTCGGCCGGAGTGCAGAAGCAGCGATATGCGGCGCCGGTCTCCAGCAGCTTGCGCGCATCCGCCTGGTGGCGGGGCAGGTTCGCGCCCTGATAGACGACTCCGTTGTCCCAGTTGAGTCCGAGCCACAGCATTCCGTCGAAGATCGCGCGGGTGCTCTCCTCGGTGCTGCGGGCCTTGTCGGTGTCTTCGATACGGAGCAGAAACTCGCCGCCGTATTTGCGGGCGTAGAGCCAGTTGAAGAGCGCCGTGCGCGCGCCGCCGACGTGTAGATATCCGGTCGGAGAAGGAGCGAAGCGCAGCCGCGGTTTGTTGCTGTTTGTCATCGGTGACTCGGAAATGAACAGCGGGTCCACACTGGATGCGCGGACCCGCCGAGCGGAGAGAGAGGGATTCGAACCCTCGATACGCGTTTCCACGTATGCCGGTTTAGCAAACCGGTGCCTTCAGCCTCTCGGCCATCTCTCCGGGAGAGTCTGGAAAGCTAGACGATTGCCGTAGGCGGGTAAAGCCGTTGAGCTGAAACGGATTCCGTTCCCGCGCGTATGCTCACTGTGACCGAGATCGGAACAATTCATGTAGCGTTCGCAGTCGCCGCCATGGCGAGCGGCGCTGTAGTGCTGACAAAACCGAAGGGCACGCGCTTCCACCGGCGCACGGGTCGCGTGTACGCGCTCTCGATGGTTGCGCTCAATGTCACCGCGCTGATGATATACCGCCTCTTCGGACACTTCGGGCCGTTCCACGTATTGGCTCTAGTCAGTCTGATCTCGGTCGTGTTAGGCGTGATTCCCGTGTTCCTGCGACGACCAAAGGATCGGTGGCTCGATGTGCACTATGGCTTCATTACCGGATCGTATCTTGGACTGATTGCGGCGTTTGCAGCCGAGATAGCGGTGCGAGTTCCCGCCATCCGGCCACGCTCGGGCGCCGCGTTCGCTGTGGTAGTGATCGGCGCCTCTCTATTGATCTGCGTGCTAGGTGGTTACCTCATTGCACGAGGTAAGAGGACTACATTGGCGCGGTTTACAACAGGGCGATTCCGAGCGGCGGCAGCTGCTCGCTAGCGTCGCTGGCGAAAACCTTCGCCTGCGTGCATCAATGTGGGGAACGCATAGATGGAGGTTAAAATGCTTCCGCCATACGCTGCCAGAGTAGTCGCTCCACTTCTCGCGCTGGGCTTGATCCCTGCCGCCGCAGCCCAACTCGCGGTCGTCGAATATCAGATTCCGCGGGATCGTGCATTCCCACACGATCCTGCCGTCGGCGCCGACGGCATCGTTTGGTACACCGATCAGTCCAACAGCTTCATCGGGCGCCTCGATCCTGCGACGGGAAAGATCACCGACTACCCCACGCCAACGCCCGGGTCTGGCCCGCACGGAATCGTGGTCGCTCCCGACGGCGGTGTGTGGTACACGGCGCAGGGGATAAGCAAGATCGGCCGTCTCGATCCCCGAACCGGACGAATCGAAGAGTTCGCGCTGCCGACAAATGCGCGCGACCCACACACTCCGCTCATTCGCAAAGGCATGGTCTGGTTCACGGTCCAGCGGGGCAACACCTACGCGAGGCTGGACCCGCGGACGCGCGTCGCGAAGGTGTGGACGGTGCCGACGAGCGGTGCGCTGCCTTATGGGATGGTGAACGCTCCGGACGGCTCGATATGGGTGGCCTTGTTCGGGACAAACAAGCTGGGACGAGTCGACGGGGAAAGTGGCGCGCTGAGAGAGATCACACTCCCCCAGAGCGGAGCGCGCCCCCGACGCCTGGTGGTCGATGAAGCGGGAGTGGTGTGGTATAGCGATTTCGCGCGCGGCTACCTCGGCTCCTACAATCCCAAAAACGGCGCTTTCAGGGAATGGCTATCGCCGGGAGGTGCCAGCTCCGCACCTTATGGAATCGCAATCGCTCCCGACGGGCGGATCTTCTACGACGAGGCGGGATCGGGAACGATCGTCGCGTTCGATAGAAGGACCGGAAAAACCGAAACGATCAGGATTCCGACACAGGGCTCTGTCGTACGGAACATGTCCGTCGACAGCACGCGAAGCCGCATCTGGCTAGCCTTGAGCGGCACTGGACGAATTGGAAAAATAGAACTGAAATGACCGCGCGCTTCGACAAACCAGGGACCACAGAGGCATGGAAATGACATTGTCGGTACGCCCGCTCGCGTTGCTGTTTGCGTGTCTGATGACAGCCTGGACCTCGCCGCTGCGCGCTCAGGCGGCAGACGCGAATCCGGCTTCATCACCGGAGCCGCCACCGTCCGCGACCCGTCCCGGGCGCGATCCCAATCAGCCGATCGACGAGGAGTACACGCAAAAGATTCACGAGTACACGACGGAGTCGTTCTTTCTGTCACCGCTCGTGGACTATCTCCCCGCTTCGTCCACCGTGCCAACCCCAAAGGCAGTGCTCGGCGACATCGCGGGCGCGCGCAACAATCTGCCGTACTCGAAGGAGGTCTACACGTACATGCGGATGCTCGCCAAGGCGAGCCCGAGGGTGCGCGTCTATTCGATCGGCAGGTCGGAAGAGGGAAGGGAAATGATCGCCGTTGCCGTCGCATCCGAGTCGGTGTTCGCGAACCTCGAGCAGAACAGGGCGAATCTTGCGAAGCTCGCCGATCCGCGCAGCATCAACATGGACGACGCGGAAGCGGCGCGGATCTCCAGCCAGGCCGTGCCGGTCTACTACATAACGGGCACGATCCACTCTCCGGAATCCGGCGCGCCGACGGCGCTGATGGAGCTGGCGTACAGGCTCGCGGTTGACGAAAGCCCCTACATCAGGAACATCCGCGACCACCTCATTACGCTGATCACTCCGATCGTGGAAGTGGACGGACGTGATCGCGAGGTCGATCTGTTCCGGTGGCACATGGCGCATCCGGGCGAGACGTATCCCCCGCTGCTCTACTGGGGACACTACGTCGGGCACGACAACAACCGCGACGCGATGGCGTTGACCCTCAAGCTGTCGCAGAACGTCCTCGACACGTATCTCGATTGGAAAGCGCAGGTGCTGCACGATCTGCACGAATCCGTTCCGTATCTCTACGACAACACCGTTGGAGACGGACCTTACAACGCGTGGCTGGATCCGCTGCTCACGAACGAGTGGCAAATGCTAGGCTGGAACAACGTGCAGGAGATGACGCGGCTGGGAATGCCGGGAGTCTTCACGCACGGCGATTTCGACACTTGGTCGCCCGGCTATCTGATGTTCATTGCAGCGACGCATAACGGCATCAGCCGTCTCTACGAGACCTTCGGAAACGGTGGAACCGCGGAGACAGTCGAGCGCACGCTGTCACCGACGGAGACGTCCCGGACGTGGTACAGACAGGACCCGCCGCTGCCGCGCGTGAAATGGTCACTCCGCAACAACAACAACTATGAAGAGACGGGACTGCTCGTCTCACTCAGCTACTTTGCGAACAACCGCGCGCTGTTCCTCGACAACTTCTGGCAGAAGAGCAAGAGGTCTATTCTGAAAGCGCGGACGGAAGGACCCGCCGCGTACGTGCTGCCCGGCGATGAGCGGCGCCCCGGCGCGCAGGCGGAATTGCTCCGCATACTTCAGAAGCAGCACGTCGAGATATCGCGCGCCACAGCGCCTTTCACTGTAATGGCGCCCGTTCCGCGCTCGCGTCCTGTCTTGCCT
>DATARP010000097.1:0-4811 GCA_036264075.1 Gemmatimonadaceae bacterium | reverse complement strand
TCGTCGACGCGAATGCCTCCGTTCGTCGCCTGAAAGTCGAGAGTTCCCTCGATCGACTCCGCAGAAACGCCGCCGTTCTCAGTGATCGCCTGGAGATTGGAATGCCTCGGGACGTAGATGTCGTAGCTGACGGACCATCCGGTTCGCCCACGGGTCGACGGGCCATCGGCGTGGATCTGTCCGCCGTCGGTGGCAACGGTGATTTCCTTCGCCAGCGCTCTAGCCTCGTTGTCGTTGTTCGCCGTGGCCTGAATCATCGCCACGACTTTCACTTCGTTGCGGTCCCACCCGTGGAACGCGACGCCGCCATTCATCCGGCCGTCTACGGAAAGCTTCGACTGCGGGCGCAAGCTGTAGTTCCTCACCTCGCAGAACTGCGCGCGGTCGTTGTTCCAGTTGTTGTGGCAGTTCTGCATCCAGCGATCGACACGGTCGTAGTCCTGGCTGACGAGCGTTGCCGGGAGAGCGAGCACGGCGATTGTCGCGGTGATGACTGAGATCGGGCGCATGGGCGGGTGTCCTGTAGGGAGAAGTTTTGACCGACAATCCTTAGATAGAGCCGGCCGCCAAAAGGTTGAAACGACAAAGCCCCGCCAGCCGGCGGGGCTTTGTCTCGTTCAATCCCGCTGGGCTCTAGGGCGTGACGCTGCCGAAGAAGATGTCCAGATTGATGGGCGGGTTGCCGAGCGGCTTTCCCACACCGGTCCAGGCAAAGGCGGCCTTTGTCGGCAGCGAGACGATGCCGTTGTAATCGCCGATGAATGGGCTGAATCCGGATCCGCTTGGCACTCCGGACTGCGATGGATCGAACCCCTGCCGCGTGACGCGCTGCGTTACGAACGTCGCGCCGCCGTCTGTGCTCTTGCCGTAGGTGATGTCGACCAGAGTGTTGTTGCTGTAGCTCCGGTCGTCCGAGATGAAGTCGATCCGGCCGCTCCCGCGGTCGATACTCATTTCGACGTTGAGCCGGTCACCGGCCGCGCCCGGAGCCATCGGAATGATCGTCCACTGAGCAGGATCGGTCACGCCGCTCGCAGGTGCCGAGGCGAGAAACAGCTGCGCCAGCCCGCCGACTATGTCGGTGTATGCCACATAGAGGCGCTGCCTGGTTGGGTCGAACGCCGGCACTGGATACGTTCCGGGTCCTCTGAATGCGCCGCCCGAAACGTTGAAGCAGGAAGGCGGGAAAAGGCAGACGGGGTTCTGGATCGTTGCAAACTTCACCGGCGCGCCCCAGGTGACTCCGCGATCCGGCGATTCGCTCACGTAGAACACCGTGCCCTTTCCACCCTGGACGCCGTTGTCGAACACGAGGTAGGCGTGGCTTCCGTCGCCGTTCGTGACGATGCGCGCGTCCTGATTACTTCGAACAGTATTGGCAGTTACCTGAGCCGGCGTCGAGAATGTTCTGCCCCCGTCGGCGGAGACAGCGATGTAGATCGGCGAGTTCGACCCATTGCCGTGGAACTGGGCCCACGTGATGTAGATCCGTCCGTCAGTCGGATCGACCCACATGAAATCGTGGTCCTGGAACTGTCCGGTGGAGCCCTTGGTGATGCCGGACGCGTCCCATTGCGCCACCACAGTGAGCGGGTCTGCGCGTCCACCCTTCTGCCAGGTCCGTCCGCCGTTGAAAGACTTGCTGAGGAGCAGCTGTGCTCTGAGGCTGCCATTGCCGCTCGCGATATAGGAGTAGCACGCGAAGTACGCCGTTCCGTCCTTTCCGAAGGCCACCGTCGGGTCGCCGCCGAAATCTCCGGTGCCAGTACCAGGAACGCTCGGATCATTGGTGTACTTCGTTATTCCAGGCACGAACCCGTTGGGAACTGTCGGCGTCCAGCTCTTGCCGCCGTCGAACGACGCGTTGACGGCGCAACCGTCGTTGTAGTTCCAGTCGTTCGCACCGACGATGAAGTTCTGTGGGTTGGTCGGATTGACCGCTATCGGAGTTTCGTTCTGAGCGGTGGTGTCGTTTCCGACATCCACCACTGTGGCTCCTGAGGCGCTCGCCTGTGCGGAACGCGCCACGTACGGCGCAGCTGGTGGGACGGATTGGGTGTCGCTGCAAGCACCGAGGGCAAACACCGCGAGGAACGCTGAGCAATTGACGACGGAACGCACGCGAAATCTCCGATTTGGGTGGACATATATGTCACCCGTGCTCGGATTTCCGCAATCCGGCCCGACTAAGTGTCCGATAAGTGACGCTGGTGCGGGATCTACAGAGCTATCGCGCGAACCAGTATGTCGCCTTGACGAGGAAGACATTGGCCGGCCGGCCGAATATCTCTCGCGTTTCGCGACGCGTCTGGAAATCGCCCTCGTAGGGAAGGAAGTCGCTCCGCTCCTGCTGCCAGACGAAAAATAGGGCGGAACCCGGGCGGTACTCCCACCGTACCACGGCGTTCCCGCGCAGAGAATGCGTGCGGAAATCCGGATTGCTGATCGAGAACGAGGGCGCCACACCGCCACCGTCGGGGTCGACAGTGTACGAAACGATTTTGCCGGACGTGGGATCTGTCACCGCGGTCAGCGTGCTGCCGTTGTCTCGTCCATACACGTTGTAGTTGCGCGTCCCCGGCGTCGCCAGCTCCTTGAATCCCTTGTAGTGTCCGGCGGAAGCGAACGGCTGCGCGTAGAGCTGGAATGAAAGCAGCGGACTGAGAGTCCATTCGACGCGCGTCGTCGCCGAAATTGTCTTCTGGTAAATGTCGGCGAGCACGTAGCGGGTGCCGTACGTCGAAGTCGCCAGCGGGTCCGCCGCAGCGCGCACGTACTGAATCGTGTTGTGAAAAAGATTCAGCGAGGGTGAAACAGTGACGTGCACCGAGGAGCTCGGCCGGATACTGAACGCGATTGACCCGTCCTTCGCGTACCCGTGGCCCTCATCGCCGTAGTAATCGGCGTTCACGATGTAGGAAACGGTCTTGCGCTGGTCGCCATCGATCTCCGTCCAGATTCCGAACTGAGTGGGCTGGCGTCCTTTTGGTCCGCCGCGCGTGAGGCGGTCGTCGATGTTGCTCGGGTCGTACTCGCCGCCCGCATACAGCGACCAAAGGTTGGTGAAATTGAACGTCACCTGGTTGAAGTAGCTCGTCCAGATCTTGTCGCCGCCGTGATTCCAGGCGTGATTCGTCCCCGCAAAGAGTGTGTACCCTCTCAGCAGCTTCCCCGGCTTCTGATTGTTGTAGGAAAGCCCCGACCCGATGTTCCGGTAGTCGACGCGTCCCATGAAGCCAAGGTCGTTGACCTCGTAGCCGGGGCTGATGTCTTTGGCTGTAGCCGAAAAACTCCAGTCACCCGATTTGTTCAGGCCGAGCTTTATCGAGTGGCCGGTGAGCGAGTTCGCGGTCGTGTCGACGGTCAGATAATCGGCGTCGGGCCTCTGGTAGTAGCGGGCGCTCGACCGTTGTGCGCTCCGAATCACGGAGCGCGAGCCGTTGATCCGCGATTCCGACATCGCGCCAGTGAGCGACCACTGCCTGTTTGCCCAGCGGTGCAGGAAGTCCAGGCTGCCGACATCCGCGCTTGTCCGGAGCAAATCCTTGAACACCGTATCGCTCAGGTCGCGGTTTACGGCCGTGCCGCCGAGGCTGAGAATGGTGTTGCCACCGCGGAGATCGCGTGACACCCGGCCGACGAAGTAGTTGCTCAGCGGCTCGACGGCGGTTGTCGATTCCACGTTTGTCGACTCGAGGACTCGCGCGTTCTCCTGGGCGGTGACGGCGTTCAGGAGACCGACGCTCCACGCTCCGACTTTGCCGGTGAGCTTCCCCGCACCGAGTATCGTGGTTGCGTCGGGAGAATCGACGAACTGGCCGTCGGGGAACCGCTGCGGCGACCGGCCGATGCGCCTCGAGTAAAAGATCTGCTGATTTCCGTACGACGGTCCGCCGTTGATCGAGCCGATGTTGAACATGTTGGAGCCTTCCACGAAAAACGGTCGCTTCTCGGGGAAGAAAGTCTCGTACGCGGAGAGATTCACCACCGCTGGATCCACTTCGACCTGGCCGAAATCGGGATTGGCGGTGGCAGTCAACGTCAAACCGTTGGGCAGCCCGTATTTGAGATCGATTCCTGCCGATGGCTTTGCGTCGTTGGCGCGATAAAATGGATTGGCCGGATCGCCTGGCGCGCGAGTGAGCTTCGCGCTCGCATATGGCATTATCTCGAGGCGGTGCGGAGTCGGAATATCCACGATTCCGGCGAGGTCCCCTTCCAACGAGACGAATCCGGGATCGGTTGTCTTCCATGGCGACCAGCTGTCGCGCTCGTTGCGGCGGGCGACGTCACGCATGATCTGAATTCCCCAGAGTCGCTCAACTCCCGCGGGCACGCTCCCGAATCGCAGCTGCGAAAAAGGAATGCGATACTCCGCTGTCCAGCCTGCTGAATCCACCTGCGTGGCGACCTGCCAGACCGCATCCCAGTTCAGATCTTCGCCCTGGTTGTCGTCGAACTCCAGAACATCCTTCTGGACGCCGCGCGGGTTTACCGAGAAGCGGAACGAGGTGCGGCGGTCGTGATACGAGTCGACCATGAGGTGCAGCCAGTCGGAATAAATGCCCGACGCGTCACGACGCGCGAGCTGCGCGGCAATGAGTGCGGGTTGTGAATCGAACATGCGGACGCCGACGTAGAGCGCGTCGTCGTCGTACAGGACGCGCACCTCGGTCGGATCCGTCGGCTTCCCTCCGACGACGGGATAGCTCTGGGTGAAGTCAGTCGCTGGAACTGCAGTTGCCCAGGCGGGCTCGTTCAATTTTCCGTCGATCCTGATCGTCGCTGATGTGCGAGTTGCTCGCATCACT
>DATARP010000077.1:0-6033 GCA_036264075.1 Gemmatimonadaceae bacterium | reverse complement strand
CGTGTGTCGTTGATCTCATCGGGCACCGCACTCCTGCTTTTTCCACTGGCCAGGAGCTACGCCGCGGTCATCGCCATCACGATCGCGTGGGCTGCGTGCGCGGAGCTGTTCCGCCCGGCGAGTCTGGCGGCAATCACTCACGTCGTCTCGCCGTCGCAAAGGAGGCCGGCCTTCGCGCTCAACCGTCTGGCCATAAATCTCGGAATGAGCATCGGCCCGGCGCTCGGCGGTTTTCTGGCGACGGTCTCGTTCCGCGCGATGTTCGTTGTCGATGCGATGACCACGCTGATCGCCGGCGCCGTGCTTTCGCTGACGGCGTGGCGGTTGTCCACCGGCGGCCGGGAGGATCAGCCAGCGGGCGAGAATGTCCAGCTCGAGGTGCGCAGCATACTCCACGACCACCGCCTCGCAATCTTCCTTCTCGGCTCCGTTCTGGTCGGCATCGTCTTCTTCCAGCACGAGTCCGCGCTGCCACTTTACCTGGTCGAGTATCTCCACATGTCGCCCGCTTTTTATGGCGCACTCTTCACGATCAACACTCTCTTGATCGTCGCTCTCGAAGTCCCGCTGAATACGGCTACAGCGCGCTGGCCAAACACGTGGTCGCTTGTCATCGGTTCTTTGCTTTTCGCTGTAGGATTCGGCGCCCTCGCGTTCGTATCCTCGGTACCGGGTGTGACGGCGATGGTTATCGTCTGGACGTTCGGGGAAATGATGTTGTTTCCCGCGATGGCGGCGCACCTCGGAGAAATCGCCCCGCCATCTCTGCGCGGAACGTACATGGGCGCCTACAGCATGTCTCTAAGCGTCGCTCTAACGCTCGGACCCTGGCTCGGTACTCAACTGCTCGCGGCGACAGGTCCGGTGGGAGTCTGGTCCGTCATGTTCGCGCTGGGGGCGCTGGCCGCTGTGTTGATGGTGTACGCCGCGCCTCCGCACCTCCGTCGCCGCGCTGCAGTCGTCGCTGAATCTTAGCAACGATCATCTCGATCGCGATCGCGTTGTGCCCACCGCGCGGCACTATCACATCGGCGTAACGTTTGCTCGGCTCGACGAACTCGAGATGCATCGGCTGGACGGTGGACAAATACTGCTCGATGATCTCGTCGAGCGGTCGGCCGCGGTCGCGGGTGTCGCGCTCAATGCGCCGGATCAGTCTGATGTCCGCGTCTGCGTCGACGAACACTTTGACGTCGCACAGCTCGCGCACTCTCGCATCGACGAACAGCAGGATCCCGTCGATGACGATCACATCAGCTGGCTCGACGCGAGTCATCTCTGCGCTGCGCAGGTGGGTGACGAAATCGTACTCCGGCTTGTCGATCGCCTTGCGCCTGCTCAGGGCTTCGAGGTGGGCGTAAAGCAGATCATAGTCGAACGCATCCGGGTGGTCCCAGTTGAGCTTTCGCCGCTCGTCCAGAGTGAGTGACGTGAAATTCTTGTAGTACGCGTCCATGTCGATGAACGCGACGGACGACGTCGTGAGATGATCGGCGACATTCCTGGCGACTGTCGATTTCCCCGAGCCCGAGCCGCCGGCGATGCCGATGATCAGAGGTTTAAGCATCCAGCCCGTAAGCTACGCCGCCGGCGATTGGAACGCATTATGCCCCCGATATCACTAATCGCAACGCTCATCCAGAAGGCTCCGCCATGAAAATAAAATCGCTCGCGCTCATGTTGTTCTCCCTCGCCGTGGCCAGTTGCAGCACATTCTCGCACGGATCACCTTCCGCCGATCAGAGTCAGCCGACCATCGTGCAGGTGGACAACATGGGATTTCAGGACATGGACGTTTACGCTCTCAACGCTGGCCAGAGAGTGCGACTCGGGCTCGCGCCGGGAAGCAGCAAGACGAGCCTGAGCATTCCGTCGAATCTGGTAAACGGCCTGACGTCGCTCCGCTTTGTGGCGGATCCGATTGGTGGGAGACGCGCGTCGGTTAGCCAGGAGATCACAGTTGCACCCGGCGATACCGTGGTCATGACGATCCCGCCAGGTTAGGCTTGCGCGAGCTCTGAGAATTCGAGCGGGTAGCCTGGCGCGGCGATTACACTGAGCGCGCGGGGTACGCATTCGACGGTCACGGTCGCGGAGAGTGCCTGCCTCAGCTCGCCGTCAACCTCCATCATCGGTGGGGCAGAGAAGCGCAACGTCATTCTGGACACACGCTTTGTTTCTACTGACGGAAGTCCAACGTGAGCTCCGCGAAACGCCGCCCCGAATGTGCGCACCCGTCCCGTCAAACCGGGGTCGCTGAATAGGCCGACATCCAGCTTACCGTCAACGGCTGACGCGGCGGGCGCGATATGGAATGCTCCGCCGAGAAACTGTCCGTTGGAGACGGTCAGCATCAGCATCTGCTGCGGATCCGCGTTCTGGTCGGAGCCTACCGAGACCGTCATGCCTCGGTACGTGAACAGCTGGCGGAGCGCGGCGTAGATATAGACTGCGTTTCCTTTCAGCATGCGCACGCTCTTCGTTGCCTCGAGCACCGACGCGTCGAAGCCGAACCCACAACTGTTGACGAAGCATCGACCGTCGACGAGCCCGATGTCTATTCGTGTCGGCTGGTTACGGTCAATAAGAGCTGCGATGTCAGCCGCCGTGCAGTGCTCAACGCCGAGAGTCTTCGCAAAGTCGTTGCCGGTGCCGTAGGGAACTACTGCGATGCGGCACGCCTTGCCGGCGCTCGAAACTGCTCGCGCTATTCCGGAGCACGTTCCGTCACCGCCGACGGCCACGATCGTGTCGACGCCTGCCTCGAGTGCACTCTGGGCCAGAACTTCTTCGTCACCAGCGGCTCGCGTCTCGACTACTCTCCGGACGTTCGCTCGCTCAAAGCCCGCGATCACCTCCGCGAGCCGCGAGCCGGCGCCTCTGCGGCCGGCCGCCGGGTTGACGATTATTTCGATCAGTGGGTTGCTGATGGTCCGAGCGCGAGAAGGTGACTGAATGGGAAATTGTGAGGCTGGTCCGGTGTGCTGCGGACCTGGTAGATCTGATATTGAGAAGCGGAACAACAGCCGCTGCTGCAGGAAAACCAGGTCGGATCACTCGTGCTCAGCGCCACCGTTTCAGAACCGCCGGCAAACATAGCCTGGGCGCTGGAACTGTGTAGCGCGACTGCTCCAATTAGTCGGTAAGGACTGCAAGGTTGGAAATCCGCGTCGGATATATACTGCTGTGTGTACTCGTGACATTTGTACACGTGACCGTTCGGGAGCGTTTCAATCTCCCTTCGACTCATCGCGAGGCCCACCGGAAACCTGACGCGATGGATCGTAGGATTTGCTCTAGGGAGCGAGTCTACAACGAGGGCGTATACCGCACTGGTCATCGGCTCGATTCCGTCGTAGGTCGTCCTCGTTCCCAGATTCTCGAGCCACGCGATCAGTTGAGGATGGGCTGGTGCATCACCTGGGTTTATGTATCGTGCGCCTTCGACGGCCGATATGCGGACGTCTGTGATTTCTGTGCAGTTTTCTGGAATTGGATTCACGACGCAACGCTGACGCACGTGCGAGATTGTCCGTCTTCCTGAGTAATACTGCGCGAGTAGATCAGCGGGCTTCAAACGCGAGTTAGGCGGCAAGTCCACGAAAATCCGTTGCTCTGCGACAGGCAAATGCACGTTCACGCTGGGTGCAGGAGCGACGTTAGGGTTGCAACCGAGAAAGCCCAGGATTGTCAAGGTTGCCAGGGTCCAGACCGCGAGATTGCCAGATCCTTTCGTCATCGAGCGAGCCCTCCGGGAAAGCGTTGGTCTTCTGATTCTATTTCGGTATCACACCCCTTGCTTGCGCCTTGATTCGCTCCACCTCTGCTCTCAGCGGCGGATCCGCCGCGCCCCACAACGCATCGAGCGCAACCGCCCACCGGCGCGCGACGTCTCGCTCTCCGCGCTTGGCGGCGATGTCCGAGCGCAATAGCATCGATCTTCCAAAGGATGCCGCATTCGCTGGATCGCCGATCGCCGCTGCGCTGAACGTCGGCAACGACTCCAGCTCGGCATCGAGCGTCGCGGTCGCATTCACAGTGTCTCCCAGAGTCGCCCTCAGCCAGGCCTCCTGGAAGATGTAATCCGGTGAGATGTCTCCCGGCCTCAGTCCTTTTCGCGCGCTTCCGATTGCATCCACCAGAGCGCGCGCTGCTCTCGTGTCGTTCTTACCAAGCGCTTGTTGCGCCCTCTGTAACCTGTCCGTCGGCGCTCGGATGAGGAGGGCGCTCGCTCCGCCTGTGCACGGCGTTGCCAGACTCGCCGACCGTGTAGCGACGTCCGCTTCCAGACTCTCTCTTATGTCTCGCGCCACATAGTTTCGCAGCGCGAGATCCAGTCGCTCCCGAGCGGCCCGCAGGTTCTGTCCGCAGACGCCGAGCGCGGCGTACCCAAAATATTTGCCCGCCGCCTGTCCGACTGCGGGTGGAACACTCCCACCGCTTACCGATTGTGTGGACAGCGTCGCTAGCCAGATCTTCGACGTGAGGTCTGCGCGGCCAGTGAGTGCGGCCACCCAGCCGAGCTGATCGGCCGCAACAGTGTCATCGGGTGCAGACTTGAATATGGAATCGGCGAGCAGCGCTGCCGCTCGAAACTCTCCCTGCTTGAAATGCACTCGAACCTGGTGGGCTCGCAGCCTGAGGATGGCCCGACGATCTGCTGACAACGCCAGTGACGAGTCGAGGGCTTTCATAACCGGACTCGAGCGGGTTCCCGAATCGCCAAGATCTCCGTGAGTTTCCAATGCGTTCGCCAGCGCCTCCTGTGCTGGCGCGCTGAGCGGGAAGCGCTTTGCCCAGTCCACCCCGAAGGCAATCATCGTCTCAGCGTTGTCGCGAAGCGCGGCTTCTGCGTCTGACCCACGCGGTAGAGTTGCGAAAACCGCAAGAGGGTAGGGAACGAACCCAATCGTGTCACCATCGAGAGTCGGAAAGGCAGCGAAGGCGAGGTGCGCATCCGCGATTGCGTATCCCCTTCGCGCCTTGGTGGATGCAGTCGGCAACATCCTTTCGAGTTTTGCCGCGGGGAATATTGTATGAGCGCCCGGATCCGCTTTTACGGCGCGCATGTACGCCCGTGCCGCGGAGTAATTGCTGCTCCGAAACGCCCATCCGGACGGCGACGTTGTGCGCGGCACGACGACACTGTCGCGCGTTCGGCATTCGCCCAAGCCGTACCACCCGAGGAAGTAAGAGGAGTCGACGCTTGTGAGTTTCGCGTAGGCCTCGCATGCGGTGGGATATTTCGCATTGGCGAGGGCCCCCAGTCCTGCCGCGACGAGTTGGTCCCGATCGTCGAGCGAGGCAAGGCCCGCAGAAATCTTGCTTGCTTCGTCGCTCCAATCGGACGAATTCTCTGTAGGAGCAGATTTCCAATAGAGCGTCTGCGCGAGCCACAGTCTCGCGGGGGCATAAGCCGGGTCCGCGGCGAGTGCCGCACGAAACTCCTTCTCGGCTGCGGGCAGGTCCCAATTTCTGAGAGCTGAATGGCCCCGGCCGTACGCCTCCCACGCGACGAAGGAATGGGTGCGTCGGTCTCCACCTGCGGCTGCCGCCGGCCTGTCGCGACCACCTAGAAGACGCACAGCGGCCGAGCCATAAGGACGGGTATCCGATGTGGAATCCGTCAGTGCGAAGGCGTCGCGACTCTTGCCGGAGCGCACATCGTATAGCTGGACTCTCACGCGCGCACTCGACGAATCGCCGGACGCCTGCCCCCAGACCAGTTTTCCGGCGCCGAGCCTTTTTGCCAGCGCGAGCGCTTCGGTCTCGGTGGTCGGTGCTCCGCCGGCATCGGTGATTGCCTGTGCGACTCTGGTGTCTGGAACAACCGGCACCCCGTCCCACTGCGTGAGTGCATCGTAGACCCGATCGGCGACTCGATTGCCGAGATGAGAGTCGGTCCCGGACAGTGCTCCGAACGGCAGAACGACGAACTGGCTCGAGTCGCTTCCAGTTCTGCTGAATACCGCGCGCAGGCGCGACGGTCGCAGGGCTGTGGTGAGAGCGAGCGCGCCGAGTAGAAGAGCAGCC
>DATARP010000058.1:0-26854 GCA_036264075.1 Gemmatimonadaceae bacterium | reverse complement strand
GAGAGTCATGAAGATGTTGCGGAAGTTCTCGCGCACCTTGACGAAAGTCTGGAGGAACAGCTCCCGCGCCGTCGTATCGATTTCGCGAATCGCCTGCTGTAGCGAGCTCTTCGCTGAATTGAGGTCGTCACGCTGCGTGGTCAGGAACTCGAGGCGCTTCGTCTCCTCCTCGTGCTCTTCGATCGCGAGCGGGTTGACGGGGCCGAGCGCATCGAGCTGCTCGCGCATCACCGCTGCCTCGGCTCGCAGGATTTCGTCATCCAGCTCGAGCGTCTCCGCACCGGCAAGCAACTCGTCGACGGGCTTCTTCCACTCGGCTTCGAGCCGCTCGCGGATGGCCGTCCTCCGCCCCGAGAGCTCGGTGTAGCGAAGCTCCGCCGAGTGAAGCTCCTCGCCAAGAGCCGCGACGTGGTGACGCATCTCGCTGAGCAGGTGCTCATCGCCCGTCAAGCGCTCATCCACTTCGCGGACGGCCAGCTCTGCGTCCGCGAGCTTCTGCTCGGCGTCTTCGAGCGTCGCCTGTCTCGCGTCGAGATCGCTTCGCCATTGTGAGAGCTGCTGCGAGAGCTGTGCGTCGGCGCTGGAGAGCGTAGTCAGCTCGAGCTGTAACGACTCCAGGCGTCCCGTAGCCGATACGAACTCGTCGGTCAGGTGGCGCCGGCGATCCGCGGCTACCTCGAGCTGTGCCTGCGCCTGAGCGCGACGAATCTGACTTGCTGTCCGTTGGTCGCGCGCTTCGTCCTGTCTCTGCTCCGCGCTCGTGAGCATCTCGCGCGAGGCGGCTACCGCGGCTTCGTGCTCGGCGATCCGCGCGCTGATCTCGCGCGCACTGCTAACCACGGTATCGAGGCGAGTGATCGAATGGCTCTCGCGCTCGCCCAGTCGCTCGATAAGCGCCCGTGCTTCGGCAGCCTCGCGAGCCGCTCTCTGGTGTTGGCGGGCCAGCGCGGCGGAGTGGTCTGCTGCTTCGACATTCGTGCGTGCGGCCTGGGTGGCTGCTTCCTGCGCGACAATCGCCGCGCGCTCCGCCGCGGCGAGCGTCGCCCGCTCGGCTTCGGCGGCAGCAGCGGCGCTGTGTCGCGCGGCCGCACTGTTCGCGACCACCTGCTTGAGCTCGACGATCTCCGCGCGCCTGCGAAGCGGACCCGGTCCCGATTCGGCAGCCGGAAGCCAGATCGCGCCGCGGGCATCGACGAACGCGGTGCCACTCTCCATGGGCGTGACGCGTCCCAGGAGAGACCGCACCCACGCGCTCGCCGGCGACGATGAAACCACCAGCTCGCCGAGTCCATTTGAATGCTCGGAGGCATCTGCCTGCTGGGGGGCGAACGCATCGAGCGGCAGCAGCAGCAGCGGCCCAGGCTCAGCGGATGCATGCCAGGCGCGGATGGCTTCGGCGACGGAGCGGTCGCGAACGAGGACCGCGTTTACGGTGGCGCCGAGGAATCGCTCGACCAGCGCTGACGAATTCACATCGGCGCTGATGAAGTCGCTGAGTGGGCCCAGCACTGCACCTTCTCCGAAAATGCCGCGCTCCTTTAGTAGTCGCGCAGCCGCAGGAGCGAGTCCGACGCGCTCCCTCTCGAGGGCCTCGAGGGCGTTCAGCTTGGCAACGGATGCAGTGTGAAGCTCGTCAGCGCGCAGAAGGTCGGTGCGCGCGGCGTTCTCGCGCTCACGCGCCTGGAGCGCAAGTTCACGCGCGTCATCGGCGGCGGCGCTGGTTTCAGCTACGCGCGCTGCCGCGATCGCAGCAGCGTCCTCGGCTGCGGCGAGGTCGCGGCGCGCTGCCTCGGCTGCGTCGAGGAGCTGCGTCTGTTCTGCCTCGAGTGTGGACTTTCGGGCGGAGATTTCCGACCGCTCCCGCTCAGTGCTCTGCCGGTCGAGATCGGCGCGGTGCAGCTCCTCGCGCAGCTCGCGCAACGTGCGCTCGCCGTGCTCTACGTTGGAGCGAGCAACGCTGAGTGCCGCTCGGACTTCCTCCTCGTGCCGGGCGTGGGCGCCCAGGGCCTCGTCAGCCGCGGCCAGCGCGGCTTCGAGATCCGCCAGCTCACTCGACGCCCGCTCGAGCTCAGTGCTTACGCGTCCGGCTACGGCATCGCCCTCGCGTCGTTCTTCTTCTGCCCGCTCGCGACGAGACGTGGAATTGCGCAGCCTCTCCTCGGCTACTGCAATCTCTCCACGAAGCTGTTGGGTGCTCTCGCGCTGATCGGTGACGAGTCGGCCAAGCTCAGTGCGTCTGGCCTCCGCCGTGGTGCGGGCGGCGAGCGCAGCATCGCGCGCCGTTTCGGCGGCGCGAAGACGCTCTTCCTCCGCGGGCACTTCCGTGCGCAGGGTCGTCACGCGCTCCTCCAGTCGGAGGAGATCACCGCGCCACGCGTCCATCTCGCGTGAGGCGTGCGCCACCTCGAGCGTAAACCGGCGGGCCATCAGCTCACCGTGACGCTCGGCGCGCTTTCTCTGGCGAGCCAGCGAGCGAACCTGGCTTTGTACCTCGGATATGAGGTCGTCGATGCGAGCGAGATCTGTCGCGGTTTCTTCCAGGCGTCGCTCCGCGCTCCGCTTGCGATCGCGATAGAGGCCCACGCCGGCCGCCTCCTCGAAAAGCTCGCGCCGATCGTCGGGTCTGTCAGAGAGCAGCGCGTCGACCATCTTCGCTTCGATCACGACGCCGGAATCGGCGCCGAGCCCCGTGCCGCGCACCATGTCGTGGATGTCGCGCAGCCTGCACGGCGAGCTGTTGAGGAAATAATCGCTTTCCCCGGAACGACTCAGGCGCCGCGTTATTACTACTTCGCGGTACGGTATGTCGAGAGAGCCATCGTCGTTCTCGAAGTGGAGCGACACTTCCGCGACGTTGACTGCGCGACGCGCGGAGGACCCTTGAAAGATCACCTCTTCCATCTTTGCCCCGCGCAGCGTCTTTGCGCGCTGCTCGCCGAGAACCCAGCGCACCGCATCGGAGACGTTGGATTTACCGCAGCCATTGGGGCCCACGATCGCCGTCACACCGGGCTCGAAAACCATCTCGATGCGGTCAGCGAACGATTTGAATCCGTGAATCTCGAGCTTCGTTAAACGCACTAAGGCGTACTCCCGGTTCGGTAGACGAGAACGGGCTTGAGGCCCGCCGCACGTAAGGATTTAATCAGCTCGGCCGACTGACTGGCCGTTTTGAAAGCGCCGGCATAAATCCGTGCGCCTCCGTCGTCCTGCATCAGCGTGTACACGGGCAAACCGCGGGCTGCGTACTTCTGGACCGCCGCGCTGATCGCATCGCCAATCCCACCCTGGCTCGGCACGCTGTCGATGAGCAGCGCCAGCGGTGTCTGCATGACGTGGTCGACCGAGTCGTCGGCGACGAGTCTCGACTCCCGCAGCTTTCGCAGCAGCGAGTCAGCCTGATCTCTCGTCGTGTAAGCCCCAGCCGTCACTCTGTACCATGTTGCTTGCTCCGGACCAATAGGAACCGGCGACACGGCCGCGGCTGGAAGTGCCGCGCCATTTTTCCGCACGAACAAGTTAGCACCTTCGGCGGTGTTTGCGACTAGCAATTCGACTGAGAACGCCGCGGCCGAAAGCGAATCGATTGCATTTACGGGAGGCGGGATGTAGAGATTTTCCGGCGGAGCTCTCGGCGGCGGCGGCACGGGTCGCGGTACCGGAGCGGCTGCAACGACGGCGCTGGCGGGTCTGGTAGACTGGCGCGCGCGGCCGAGCACGAGCGCCAGCCCAAAACCGCCCAGCACCAGCACAGCGAGCGCGCCGAGCGCGGGGTAAAGCCATTTGCGACGCGGCCAATGCGCCGCACCCGCGCTGATTCGGTGCAGAGGGATTTTGAGCGTCGGCGTTGGGCCCGCAACGCGCGCAAGAATCAGCGCCGACGGCGCGTTGACGAGATCCGCGTCCTTGACGAGGACGACTCCGTCGAGCTGCTCCGCGAGGTCACCGAGTCCCCGCGCGTCGCTGCTCGCGACGAGCACCAGGAACGCGCCTGCCTCGGCAAACCCTGACGCGAGTTTCGTCCACCTGTCGCTCTGCATGATCTCGGCGTCGATCAATGGATCGATACCACTCGGCATCACGTAGAGATTTGGAACTCCCTCCACGTCGTAGCCGATCTTGTTGAGCGAGACTCCGTAGAGAAAGCTGTCCGTGATGCCGGGTGCTTCTTCTTCCGTGACCAGAGAGCGCAGTGGGGCGAGGTCTCCGACGAGATCGCCTACGACTGAGCGCCGGTGCTCTGCTTCTGCGCGCGCGATGCCCAGCGCAACGTAGGCTGCGGCGAGGGGATCACTGGAGGTGACGACGATTGCTGAATAGCTGCCAAGGACTGGCGCGACCTGCCTTCCGGCGTCTTCCCACGCTACGGGCCGACCTCCGGAAACCTTCTGACTCAAGGGGAGCCCTCGTAGATCCAGTATTCGTGCTTCGCCGCTCGTCCGACCTTGTCCGCTTCGTCGCGCGTCGGGAACGGTCCCATGACTACGCGGAATATCGGTGATCCGGCGGTGGTAGTCGACACGACGTGCGCCGGATTCCCGTTCACCTTGATTAAGCTCGCGATCTCCCGCGCTTTTTCTTCGCTGAGAAGGGCGGCGAACGAAACGGTGAACCCGGTTGTCGGCGTAACCGGCGCCGCCGGCGGGCGAGTCGTGTCGTGGACAACAGGAACAGGCGGCGGTGAGCCTGTGCCAGGTGCCGTGGAGCTCGCAGCGAGCGAGTCTCTCTGCGCGCTGTCGCTCGGGAATGTGACAGGCTGATCGAGACCCTGCGCCCGCGGGCGGAAGCCATCCCACGCGAAAAAGTACCAGAAGTCCTTCGCGCCCCCGGCGACAGTGGATTTAACCGCGAGCTTCTCCGGATCCAGGAAAGAGACGTCCTTCCCACCGAGGACCGCAATCATTCCATCAGGAGTGACCGCTGGGAGGTCCGTCTCCCACTTTGTCGCGACGGCGCCCACCAGCCGGTTGTCTCCGATGGCTATCACCCACGCGGAGTCAGCGCCCGGGATACGGGCGATCAGGTAGCGTCCCAGCGCATCCATTCTGAGCTCGCTGGGCGGTTGGGGAAGCTCTATGCTCGTCTTGGCGCTTTCCGTGTAGCGATCAACCACGGAGAGGCCGCTGTCTGCAACCATCGCCACGTACAGCCTGTCTCCACTTGGGGTCGGGGCCAGAGCGGAGACACGGTTGGCCAGCCGAATTGCGCCAACTGGCGAGAGGTCTTTGACTTTGATGCCGACGAGACCGCTGTCGACCGTGAAATAAACTCGGTCGCCGACCTGCGTTCGAACGCCGCGGCCCGAAAGTGGGAGTACGGCACTATCCTGAACGACCGCGTCGGGTGGGCGAACCTTCCAGAGCAGAGTCTGCGCGCCCTTGTTCCCGGTCACGATGAGCTCGCCGTTCGGCTGTGCGAACACGGTGCGTGCCGGAACGGGTGGCTTGAATTTCCAGTCGCCACCACTCGGGTTCAGCCTGACGATCTCGCCCTTGACGTTGATCCCGTAAATGTCGCTCCCGTTTGCGGACGAGAGCGAAGTGAGCTTGGTCCGGGCCGCCTTGAGGACATCTGTCTCTCTCAGATCGACTCGGCCGGGGTATCCCTTCGAGTCTACAACCGCGATGCTGCCGGCATCGGCGTCAAAGGCGAGGACCCTGTCGATTGCTGGGACCTCGTCGATCGTCCAGACGGTCGAATCGAGATTCGGGTATCGATAGACGCGCCCCGTTCCCCCTCCGCGTGGAATGCGGAGGAGGAGGGGCTCAGGGCCGTGATTCTCTACAACCGACGAGGTGGTGCTGTCAGGCGCTGCCTTGTCGTTAGTGCACGCCGCACAAAGCAGCGCCAGCAGTAGGAGCTGGCGCAACGGTTAGTAGCTCGCTCCCAATGAGAACGTCCAGTTCGGCTTACGTCCTCCGACCAGTGGCCGCGCGTAATCCCAGCGGAGGATTGCCAGGTTGAACAGGTTCACGCGCAACCCAGCGCCCCAGCTGGTAAGCGGATAGCGATCCTTGTTCGGATCGAAGCCTTCGGGTGCGTTTCCGATGTGGGGCGTGATTCCCTTGCTCCACGCCAGGCCGGCGTCGTAGAAGATGAGCCCATCCACCGGCGGCAATCCGAAGCTGCTGCCGACGTCGAACCGGCGTATGATCGGGAAGCGCAGCTCCTCGTTGAAGACGGCGACGCGGCTGCCGGCAAGCTGTTGATTGTTGCACGTCGACTGCGACCCGATGATGGATGTGCAATCGAAGTAATTGAAGTTCGCGCGATCGTAGCCGCGGACGAAATCAGGTCGTCCGATGTACTTCGGGAAGAAACCCTCATCGCGTCCGACGGACATCGAGCCGAGGAACCTCGTCGCGAACGTAAGCGTGTTAAAGATGATCGGATCGTAGCGGCGGTAGTCGGCCAGATAATCCGTGAAATTCAGCCTGCCGAGGCTCTGCGATACCTGGAAGCGCATCCGGCGGCCCATCACCGGACCGGTATTGCCGAAGAGCGTGTTATCGGAAACGAAGGCCGCCGTCGGAGTTATGTAATTGATGGTAGCGAGTGAAGTGTCGTTCTTGAATTGCACGTCGGTGCAGTAGCCGCCGTTCGCGCAATCCTGGAATACGCTGACGATGTTCTCGGAGATGCTGTTGAACTGCGCTCCCGTCTCGAAGCGACTGAAGCGGCTGAACGGGTACTGCCCAACGAGGAAAAGGTCGCGCACGACGTATCGCAGGTACTGGCTCTCGTAGCGGGTGACCTGACTATTCACCGGCTGGGCGCCGTAGTTGAGCGGGACGTACACGGGGTCCTGTGACACTCCCGTTGTGTACTGCAGCCTGTGACTGAGATTGGCGTAGCCGACGAATACGCTGGCGTCGCTCAACCTCCCGTAGACGTTGCCGGAGACAGCGAGCTGGTGGTTGCCGAGCAGGTCGCTGAAGACGAACGCGGTGCCACCAGAGAACGTCCCGTAATTGGGTGTGTATCCGATTCCCGGATCCGCGATGTAGTCCGGATGGAACGACGCGTGATACGGCCGCTCCTTGAAGCGAGTCGTGTCGGGAAGACCGAACAGCGGATCAGCGTTGAGCGACGCCACGCTCGGCGGCAGGTCCAGAGTGGATTCTACCGTGGGCAAAACGGACGACTGGCGGGAGCCACCGGCGCTGCGGTAGGTGGACGTCGGCTCGCCAGAGCGGGGTCTGAGCGTCAGCGAATCGGCCGGCTTGATGACCGGCGTCGTGTCGATGGGAAGGATGCTCGCCACGAGGTTGGGCGTGTTCGGATTGAACGCGGTCTTCTTGAGAGCCCGCGGATTGTCAATCGTCCAAACGGTGTAGTCGCCCTTCTCGAAGTTCGTGTAGGCAATTCTGTCTGCACCGTGTGCCCAGCTTATCGCGGGGCTGTACTCCGTTATCGCCGAAACTCCGCCCAGTACGTTGGTGAGCTGATAGTGCTGGCGGTCAGTGAAGTCGAACAGAAAAATATTTGGAATTCCAGTGCGATCGGAGACGAAGGCAATCTGGTGTCCATCCGGCGACCACGCCGGATTGAGGTTCAGCCCGCCCTGATTCGGCAGGACTTCGATGGCGCCCGACTGGAGATCGATCACCGCGATGCGCCACTTCGAGAACTTGAGCACAGAAAGGTTGGTCTCCGGGCTCCGATCTGTGGCGAAGGCGATCTTCGTACCATCGGGAGACCACGCGGGCTGGAGGTCACCGTACTGATCGTTGGTCAGCTGGCGAAGGTTCTTGCCGTCGGTATCCATGATGTAGAGATCGGTCATGCCGCCGTGCGTGCCGCTGAATGCGATATGCTTGTCGTCAGGCGACCAGGTTGGGCTCCAGATGGCGTCGATGGTCGGCAGATCGATGCGCCTCTTAACCGACGCGCTGGCGACATCCATCACGTAGAGAACATCCTTGCCTTCGCGGTACCCGGTAAACGCCAGCAACCGTCCGTCGCTGGAGAACGAACTCTGCGAATAAAGTAGCCGCAGCTCCTCGAAATTCGGGTTGGTCGTGCTTTCGACCAGTCGCTTGATTCGCTTGCCGGTACGGGCGTCAGCGAGCCATAAATCGATGAACAGCTCGCCGCGCTTCTCATTTCCGTTGGACAGGAAAGCGATGCGATTCCCGTCATTCGAGAGCGCAGGCGCGAGAAAGATCTGGCCTCCACTCTTCTTTTCCGTAAGCAGCGGCTGCGAGAACGCGCGCGGCCTGTCCAGCATCGCCGCCTGAGGGAGATACTTGGTGTTCGTTGCTTCGCGCCATTCATCGCTCAGTTCGTGCAGGGTGAGCCCGAGCTGCCGCTGGACGGCCCGCGCGACTCCGAGTGTAGGCGTGTTCTGGAGAATCTCGCCGATCGCAGCATCGCCCCAGCGCGCACCGACGTACTCCCAAAGCGCCTCCCCGTAACGGTACGGGAAGTACTTATCGGGACGCTCCGTCATCTGTTCGATCGTCGGGATGTTTCCGTTCACCGCTGCGTCGCGGAGCCATGATGCGGTGAGCACGTGACCCGGCCCGATCGAGAGATATTCTGCCTGGCCCTCCATGTACCACAGCGGGGGATCGATCTGCGCCAGCGTCTGCATGTTCGCGCCCGCTTTGCCGCGGGAGAAGATGTCGAACTGGAACATGTGCACCATTTCGTGGGTGAGCACGTGCTCGAAGCTGCCGAGGTCTCCCGTAAGCGGCAGCACCAGGCGGTCGCGCGATGGCTCCGTGAAGCCGCCGGTTCCTTCTCCCGGATCTCCGCCGACGTTGTTCTGGCCGAAATCAGCGCGGTTGGAGAAGAGGATGATTGGCTTCTTCTCCCTGAACTGGTGGTCGAGGACGCGCGAAAGCCGCGCGTACGCACGTTCGGCCATCCGGGCGGCGGCCATCGCGCCCTCTTTCTCTTCCGGATAGTAGTGGACGAGGAAGTGCTCTGTCTCGAGCACGCGCCAGTCGAAGTGCTTGTACTGAACCTGGTTCAACCCGAAATACTGCTGTGCGTCGAGGCGAGTCGCGCACAGTAGGAGCGCCGCAATGGCGAGCATCCTTGCCGCTTTCATCTGTGTTACTCCGGTGACTCCAGCGCGACCACTTCGGCATCGCTCCAGAGTCTTTCGATCTGGTAGAACGAGCGAAGCGTCGGGTGGAATATGTGGACTACAAAATCGAAGAAATCGAGCAGCACCCAGCGGCCCTGTTGCAATCCTTCAGTGTGATGCACGCTCAGCCCCGCTTTTTTCATCTCGGATATCACGTGCTCGCCGATCGATCTCACGTGGGTGTCCGAGGTCCCGCTCGCGATGACGAAGTAGTCCGTCATGTCCGTGACGCCAGCCAGATTCAGCAACACGACGTCGTTGGCTTTCATGTCCAGGCAAAGCTGGGCGGCGCGCTGTACCCTGAGCGCGCCTTCGCGGGCGGATATAGAAGGGAGGGATGTCGCCATGCGGTTCAGTGAAGGTCCATGACCGGCGCATAGCGCCGAATCTCTATATGTAGCTTATCTGCTGCGCGAAAGTTCCGTCAGGGAGCAAATTGCATTTCGCACGCCAGACCCTGATCCGAAAGTTCGCTGTTAAGGCGGACGGGATCGCAGGCGAGTCTTACTGTTTAATGACCCAGACTTTGATCTCCGGGTGAACGTCGGCGTGCAGCCTGATTTGTACCCGGTAAACACCGAGCGCGCGGATCGGCTCGTGCAGCTCGATCTGTCGCTTCTCGACGTGGAATCCCTGGGCTTCCAACTGGTGCGCGATGTCGGAGGAGGTCACGGAACCGAAGAGCTTGCCTTCGTCGCCTACGCGGGCGGAGAAGGTGAGCGAGACCTGTTCCAGCTTGGTGGCGAGCTCGGAGGCCGAACCGCGACGTTGTTCCTCGGCCTGCTCCAGGCGCTGCCGCTCCTGCTCGATGCGCTTCCGGTTGCCCGCCGTCGCCTCGTAGGCGAAGCCGCGTGGGAGGAGATAGTTCCGCGCGAACCCGGCCGAAACCTTCACGATGTCGCCCGGATGGCCGAGCTTTTCTACTGCCTGCCTGAGTATGACTTCCATTGGGAAAATTCCTTCAGTGGTCGTTGAGAACCGGGTAATTCTAGCACATCCCCGGAGTAAATCGTACGGTCAGCTCGCCTTTGCGCGCCGACGGAGATCGAGCCAGGTGTCTCCCAGCCCGAGTGCGAGCGCGAGAACGCCAAGCATCATCCCGAATGGCGGAATGAGGCTGAGGATTCCGAGCACGAGGTAGCGGCCCTTGGTGATCCAGGCCAGAACCCCGAGGCCGCGGAGCAGGTAGAGCGTGCCGAAGAACACCAGCAGGTTGTATCCCGCGTTCCTGCCATCGGCAAACGTGGGAAGAAGGCATAGCGTCGCGCCGACGGCGACGCCCCAGACCAACTGGTCGTTGAACCGGAACTCGCTCAGAGGGCTGAGCGGCGGACCAATCCTGCCCGGAGAGAGGCGTTGGTACACAGCCCAGCCCAGGACGAGCGCGGCAAGTGATTCGAGGGCGAGCAGCGCGGGCAGCAGTGCCGCAGTGTGCTCAGGAAGGGCCCGTATGACCTTCTCGTTCTCGTCCTGCATCGCGTCCAGCCAGGGAGCGCTTGCCGCGAGGTCCCGCCATTGAGGAGTATCCCGGCCCGCGTCAATCCTCTCGATCGAGGCGCTTGATCGCTTTGTGAATTCCGACTGCGCCGCGTGCTGAAACCTGGCGATGCCGCTCGGCGATGAAAGCGCGATCATAAAGCCAACGCCGGTGGCGATGCCCACCGCCGAAAGAGCCCGGACGAAGAACGGAAGTGTGGCGTTCCAAAGGCTGACGAGACCGAAGCTGGCTGCGAGCAAAATCGCCCAGCCTCGGGCCATCTGGTCGTAAGGAGTTCCCGGAGACCCCGCGGGCTGAAGAAGAACCCAGCCCGCGAACACCAGCCAGACGATGGCGAGCGCTGCTCGCCCGCCAAGTTTCCAGCCGACTATCGCGCAAGCAGCGATAACCGGCACCAGCAGTACGAGCGTTTGGTCGATCGGCACTACCTCGTTCATCGGCGGGCCGATTGGCAGCAGCAGGAGCGCGGCCAGCCCCCAGAAGAGCGGCCACCACGATTGCTTCTTCGTCGGCGTCGTGGCAGCCGCTGTCATTTACGCCTGGTGACCGCGGATGTACGGAATGAGTGCCAGGAATCGCGCTCTCTTGATCGCCGTTGAAAGCTGGCGCTGGTGCCGCGCGCACGATCCGCTCAGTCTCGAGGGAAGAATCTTTCCCTGATCAGTGATGAAGCGGCCGAGGGTGCGATCGTCCTTGTAGTCGATCCAGCGGACGCGACTTTCGCAGAATGGGCAGCTCTTTTGTGGTCGTCTCATTTATTAATCCTCGTCGTCGTCATCGTCGTCACGGCGCGTGGCGGCGGCCAGCTCTTCCTCGGACTGAGGCGGAGCGCCCACTTCGTGCTCGTGTAGCGTGATGAGATAGCGAATGACGCCGTCGTCGAGCTTGAGCGCGCGCTCGTACTCAGGCAGGGTGGTGGGCTCTGTAGTGAACTTCGAAACGACGTAATAGCCGTTTTCGCGGGGACCGATCGAGTAGGCGAGCTGTCGGCGTCCCCAGTGCGCGACTTCCGGCTGCTCAGTTGAGCCGAGCATGCCGTGGAAGCGGCCGATTTTTTCGTTGATGGCGGCATCTTCGAGGGTAGAGTCGAAGATGTAGACCGCCTCGTATGTGCGAGGCACTTGGCAATCCTCCTTTTGGTCGTGATCCGCCCCCCGTCTGGTTGCCGTAGCGGGAGGAAGGTGTGAAGGCCGCGGATGCGGCCGTTGTGAGAGAGCGAAAGGTACCCGGACGACTCGTCCGAATCAACCGCTTCGAGAAAGCTGACGCCCACCCGTCCGGACCGTCCGCTCGCCGTCAGCGAGCGGTCGTTCACGACGCAGCGCTGGCCGTTCCTGGCCCCCGCTCTACGTTAGGATTTGCGCTCTCCCGGAGGTCAAATGCGCAGAACAGTAGGAACGCTCGCCGGAATCGCCTCGGCCGCAACGATCGCCCTTGTAGCTGCGAGCTGCGGCTCTTCGACGGCGCCCGGAGCGAAGCAGTACGTCGCTAACCTGTCGCCAGCCAACGAGGTGCCCGCCAAGACTACCACGGGCACAGGCGTTGTGACGTTCGTGGACAACGGAACCTCGATCGACTGGACGATGACGCTCACCAACATGCTGAACGTCACCATGTCGCACATTCACGGACCGGCTCCGACCGGGACCAACGCCTCGGTGATGATCAACCTGTTCATCCCGAACCAGCCCCCGCCGACTGGCACGCTGAACGGATTCGTTGCGCGCGGATCGATCACGAATGCAAACAACGCCGGCGTCACGCTCGATTCACTGAGAGTGCTGTTCAACAACGGCAACGCGTACGTCAACGTTCACACCGCGGTCAATCCCGGCGGTGAGATTCGCGACCAGGTGCACCCGATGTAGCTGTGTGGTCGCTGGCTAGACGTTGAATCGGAACAGGAGTACGTCGCCGTCCTGGACGACGTACTCCTTGCCTTCGGACCTTACGACGCCTTTTTCGCGGGCGCCCTTCCACCCCTCGTTGCCGACGAAGGAATCGAATGAAACGGTCTCGGCGCGGATGAATCCGCGCTCGAAGTCGGTGTGAATCACCGCCGCGGCCTTTGGCGCCGTGTCGCCGCGATGGATCGTCCAGGCGCGCACTTCCTGCTCACCGGCGGTAAAATACGTCTCGAGACCCAGCAGCTTGTATCCCGCCTGAATGAGCCGGTCGAGTCCCGCGGACTGCAAACCGAGCGAGGACAGAAAGTCTGCGCGATCCTCGGGCGGCAGCTCCGCCAGCTCGGCCTCGATTTTGGCAGAGAAGGGGACCACTTCGGCCTGCTCGCCGCTTTTTTTCACGGCATCGCGAAGCGCGCGCAGGTGCGGTCCCTCTTCGCCCGACAGCTCGGCGTCGCTCACGTTGGCGGCGTATAAAACCGGTTTCACGGTCAGGAGGGACAGAGGCGCGAGCACTGCTTTCTCTTCTGCGGTGAGTCGCGCTTCCCAGAGGCCACGGCCGTCCTTGAGGAATCCGTACGCTTTCTCCAGCGTGGGAAGCTCGAGCAAGGCTTCCTTGTCGCCGGTGCGAGCCGAGCGGCGCGTCTTGTCGAGACGCTTTTCGAGGGACGCGAGATCGGCGATCGCCAGCTCGAACTCGATCACTTCGCGGTCGCGCACGGGATCGACGGCGCCCATCACGTGCGTGACGTCCGGATCCTCGAAGCATCGCACCACGTGCACGATTGCGTCGGTCTCCCGGATGTTCGAGAGGAATTTGTTGCCGAGCCCTTCTCCTTCGGCCGCACCTTTGACGAGACCGGCGATGTCCACGAACTGAACGACGGCCGGAACCGTCTTCTTCGGCTGCACTATTCTGGCGAGCTCGCCAAGGCGCGTGTCCGGCACTTCGACCATCCCGACGTTCGGCTCGACGGTGCAGAACGGATAATTCGCGGCTTCCGCCTTGGCGGCGGTGAGCGCGTTGAACAGCGTCGATTTACCGACGTTGGGAAGACCTACGATTCCTAGCTTTAGCATTGGGAGTCAAGATAATCGGTCAACCCAACTGAACGGCGCACAACTCACGCCCGTTCAGTCGCAGTTAATCTTCAGATGTGGCCGCGCGATTGTGGAGGTTCATCGCTTTCTCCACGCCATCCTTGAGCCACGTCTCCACCGTCGCGGTAAGGGAAGGCAATAGCGCGAGTACATCTTCCCGCTCGTCGCGCGCAAACGGTGCCAGCACGAAATCGGCGAGGTCGCCGTAAACCCCCTTCCTGTCCTCGCTCGGCCCCACACCAATTCGCAGCCGCGGGTACTCCTGGTTCCCGAGCGCCGCCTCGACGCTCTTGAGACCGTTGTGGCCCCCGGCGCTTCCGCGGGCGCGAATCCGAAAGCGGCCCACAGGAATCTGAACCTCGTCGACGACGACGAGCAGATCCTTCGCGGGACTCCAGAAAGGGCGGCGCACGTAATTCTTCATCACCTGTCCGCTGAGATTCATGTACGTCTGCGGCTTGACGAGCTTCACTTTGACGCCGCCGACGACGCCGCTGGCGGCGTGCGAATCGCCGTCTTTTTTCCAGCCGTCAAAATGCCAAACGTCGGCAAGGTGGTCTATCAACCACCAGCCGACGTTGTGCCTTGTCGCCGCATACTCTCGGCCCGGATTGCCGAGGCCGAGAATGACTTTCAAAGCCTATCCGATAATTACTTCTTGCCGGACGAGTCGCCGCCCTTCTTGCCAGGCGACTCCTCGCTCCCCTCGCCCTCTTCATCGTCACCCAGACCCTTGCCGATGACTTCGGGCTCCGCGGCAACTCCTTCTGCGCCTTCCACAGCCTCGACCGCGGCCGTCTCTTCGATCACCGCGCGCGGGGCGGCAACGACAGCCACTGACGTCTCGGGATCGTCGAGCACTTCGACGCCTTCGGGCACCTTCAGATCGCTGACGTGCACGGAGTCACCGATCACCAGGTTGGTGACGTCGAACTCAATGTGGTCGGGGATGCTCGAAGGATCGACTTCGATTTCGATATCACGCAGTGTCTGATCGAGCACTCCGCCGCCGAGTCGGACGCCCTCAGGAATCCCCTGAAGCACGATCGGGATGCTCACTGTCACCTTCTCTCCGGCGACCAGGGCCTGGAAATCGACGTGCAGAATCTGCCGCCGGATCGGGTGCCGCTGAATTTCGCGAATGAGCGTTTTTGACGTCGCGCCACCCACCGAAACTTCGATCACGGTGCTCTCCGCCTGAATGTGGCCGAGGAGCTTGTCGAGATCACGCGCGTTGAGCGAAAGAGGCTGAGGGTCGCGGCCGTGGCCATAGATCACCGCCGGAATCTCGCCCTTGCTGCGAAGTGTGCGTGCCGCGCCCTTGCCGACTGCGTCGCGAGCGGTAGCGCTGAATGAAACAATTGCCATGACTAGTTCTTCCCAGTGGGCGCCGACAATCGGTCGAACGCCCATTCGATAAAGTCCAAAACTGCTGCCGCGAACTCTTTCGCGACTCTCTCGATCACTTCAGCCATCTAAACCTCTACTGCTCGAACAGCGAGCTTACCGATTGCTCGCTGTGAATGTAGCGAATCGCCTTCGACAACAGCTCGCCCACCGACAAAACGTGCAAGGCCGCAAATCTCTTTTCAGGCGGGATCATGACGGTATCGGTCACGGTCACTTCCTTGATCGGAGCCTTGCTCAATCGTTCGACGGCCGGTCCTGACATCAAGGCGTGTGTGGCACAAACGTACACGTCGCGCGCGCCCAGCTCCTTCAAAGCAGTTGCCGCTTCGGATACCGTGCCCGCGGTGTCGATCATATCGTCCGTGAGCAAGCAATCCCTTCCTTCCACTTCACCGACGACGTTGACGACTTCCGAAACGTTCGGCTTCGGTCGCCTCTTGTCGATGATCGCCAGCGAGCCGTTCAATCTCTTGGCGAACCCCCTCGCCATTTTCGCCGATCCCACGTCGGGAGCGACGACAACGAGGTCGTGCAGATTCTTCTTTCTGTAGTGCGAAACAAATACAGGTGCCGCGTACAGGTGATCCACCGGAACATCGAAGAACCCCTGCAGCTGGTGCTGATGGAAATCGATTCCCAGAACACGGTTTGCACCCGCGACCGTGATCATGTTCGCCAGCAGCTTCGCTCCTATCGCCACGCGGGGCTGGTCCTTCCGGTCCTGCCTCGAGTAGCCGTAGTACGGCATCACGCACGTGATGCGCGCTGCTGACGCCCTGCGCGCCGCGTCTATCAGGAGCAGAAGCTCCATGATGTTTTCGGCCGGCGGATTTGTCGGCTGCACTATGAAGACGTCGTTGCCTCTGACGTTCTCGTCGATTCGCACGAAGATCTCGCCGTCTGCAAACCGGGTGACCGTCGTCTTGCAGAACGGCACATCCAGCGTTTGCGCGATCTCAGCGCACAGATCCGGATTTCCGGGCCCGGCGATGAGCTTGAAGCCATGAGCGGGTACGGATAATCCGTCCATGCAGCCTTACAAGTTAAGTGACTATGAGGACTTAGGTCAATTGCCCCTGGTGGATTCGAACCACCATTACCGGATCCAAAGACCGATGTCCTGCCATTGGACGAAGGGGCAGCGGGAACGGAAAGCTAGTCCAGAAGCTCCACCGGGACAACGCTCTCGGCAGTGCGAGTGATGATGTGTCTCGTGCCCTCCGGAATCTTGAGTGCCGGCACCTCGGTTTCCGTGTCGACGGGCCGCGTCCCCACGCCAGTGATCTTAAACACCGTCGATCCGGATCCGCTCATTCTATAAAAGAGACCGTGCCGTTCCCCGCGCGAAAGGAGCGCGTCGATCTCCTTGTGCCTCGCCCTCATCACCGGCTCGAAGTCGTTGACGGAGTTTCTCGCGGCAGCATTCCAATCGCGGAACATCTCCGTCGTGAGCGTCGGGCCGGGGCCGGTGGAGGGGCCCCGGACCTCGTCGAGCCAAGCGTACGCCTCTCCACTGTCGATGCCGAACGGGGGCAGAAAAAGCTGAATGTCGCGCGAGGGCAGGGGCTTGAGTCGCAGCAACTTCTCGCCGCGTCCCCAGGACAGCGCCATCACGTCGTCGCTCGCCAGAAACGGAGTGTCCGAGCCGACCCTGCCCGCCAGCTGGAGAAGCTTCCCGGTAGCCATCGGTTTGCTGGAGAGTGTGTTCAGGATCTGCAGCACCGCTGCCGCGTCCGCGCTGCCTCCGCCCAGTCCACCGCCGATGGGGACGTTCTTCACTATCTCGATCTCGAACCCCTTCGGCCAGCCGGTCTCGCTGGCGAACAGCTCGGCAGCGCGGTACGCGAGATTTTCTTCCGGCCGCTTGTCGCGCATCGCGAAGCAGCGCAGTGAGCGCGGCCCGCTGGTGGTGCGGATCTCGATGTCGTCGCCGAGATCCAGTCGGAGAAACACGGTCTCGATGGAGTGATAGCCGTCGGGCTCTTTCCCGAACACCTTGAGAGCGAGATTGATCTTGGCCTGGGCGAGCATGCGCGCAGCGCGTCCGCTCATGGTCCGGCGTCGCTCGGCGCCTGGAGGTCCCGAAGCTTTACTCCCAGACGAATGAAGTAGTAGGCGCCGATCAGCGTGATCGGAACGAAAGAGAACAGGTGGTACCCGATTGCCCAGGTCGCGGCCTGCTGACGCCCGACTCCGTAGACAGAGAGTCCTTCAATCGCCATGTACTCGAACACGCCGAAGAAACCCGGAGCCGAAGGCACCGCGGTGCCCAGAGCGATGAATGCCTGGAGAAACAGCGCGGCGGAAAACGGCGCGGCGATCCCCACGGCCTTGAAGGCGAGCCAGATTCCGAAAGCGTTGAGAAGCCAGTGCGCAATCGTCCATCCGAATACTGTCGCGAAACGCCGCGGCGAGCGGAGCACGCTCAGGCCGTTGATGAACGTTTCGAGAATGCGACGTCCGCGGGCTTCCACCGACGGAGACACGCGCCTGGCGAAGATCTCGAACAGCCGGAGGAGCTGGGCCGGAAAAAAGATGAGCGCGTAGGTGCCGGAAAGGAGAACAAAGACGACGATTCCCGCTCCCGTTCCGAACGAGGCGAGCGATTGGCCGCCGAGCGTGTGAGTTCCGGACAATGCCGGATCGAGGAGCGAAAGCGCCGCGAGAAGTAGCAGCACGATCGCATCGAACAACCGGTCCACCACCAGCGAAGCGAGACCCGTCGCGAACGGGACCTGGACTTCCTTTTTCAGCGCGTACGCCCTGGCCAGCTCTCCGGCGCGCGCGGGAAGCACGTTGTTCACCATCATTCCAATGGCCGTCGCCCGCCACAGCGGACTCAGAGGAATTCTGGACGCGACCGGCTCGAGGATCGTTCGCCAGCGGAGCGCGCGAACCGGGAAGATCGCGGTAGCGCAGATGATCGCTCCCGCGAAAAGGAGCGGGTCCGCATTCGCGAGACTGTGAGCTACCTCGGCGGCCGAGATTCCGTGGAGCGTCCAGTAAATGAGCGCCGCACTGAGCACGCCTCCAACAACGGCGCGCCATCCTGGCTTCAACTGCTACTCGCTCGAGGCCAGCTCGACCAGGTCGACGAGCTCGTCGACGAGCGCGCGTGTCGGAGCCGTTCCGCTCTTCCGGAGCGCGCGACGAATCTCGGCGGCGCGCTCGATCGCGCGCTGTCCCTTGTACAGGAGCTCCTGAATCGGTACCAGCTCCGCGGCCTGAGGCTGCGGTCCCGAATTCCGGTTCTCGAGCGAGCGCATCGTCGCGAGACTCGAGTTCAGCACGTCACGCAGCTCCTTGCCGCGCGGCGGAGTCTTCGCCTCGGAGGCCGCTCTCGCCTCTGCCGGTGTGGGCATGCGCTTGACCTCGGGCGAGAGCTTCCCCGGTCCGATGGGTCCGGTCTCGCGGAGCTGTTGCTCGTAGTGCGTCTTCGGGTTGGGCGCGACATAGATGACGTGCGGGCCGTCGTCATTGTAAAAGAGCTGGGAGATCGGGACGATCACGTCGTCGTTTCGCGTCTCCTTCGCAGGACCGTAACGTGCGAGACGGCGGAGACTCTCCTCTACGCGCGAGTCCTGCTCGCCGCCCCAGGTGCGGACCGAGCGCACGAGGAGCTTCAGATCCTCTACCGCGCCAACCATCGAGCGCTGTACCTCGGGCTCCCATTTTGTAGCGCCCTGAACGACGCCTCCCGCGATGCGCTCCACACTGCTGGCGAGTCGCGCGAGCTCGCTGGCCTTGGCCATCGTCGCGCTTCCGCGCAGACCGCGTGCTGCGGCGGCGAGCTGGTTTGCGTCTGAAGCGGGCATCGTCTGCTGCGTGACCAGAGACTCGAGGCGAGTGAGGTACTCACTTGCCTCGAGGGTAAAGAAATCGAGCAGCCGGCCCGGCGTCGTCATCAGCAATTTCTCCAGATCACAGCCGGAAAGGTCGCCCGTCCGGCGATTGCAGTCAAAGCTTCGCTCCCACTATGACGACCGAGCGGCGCGCATCGCTTCGCCCATCTCTCTGACCGCGTGCTCCAAACCGATGAATACGGCCCTGCTGATGATCGAATGCCCGATGTTGAGCTCCTCGATCTCCGGGATTGCCGCGACCGGCCCGACGTTCCGGAGATTCAGCCCGTGGCCGGCGTGAACCGCGATTCCCAGATCTGCCGCTCGCCGCGCCGAGTCGCGCAACGCATCGATTGCTTCCCCCGAATTCGGATGGTGCGAGTAGCTGCCGGTGTGCAGCTCGATGGCCGGAACCCCAAGCTTCTTCGACTGCTCCACCGAGGCGCGTGTGGGATCGATGAACAGACTTACCCGGATCCCGGCGTCGGAGAGCGCCTCGACCACGTTTCGGATGCGAGCGGGATCGCTCGTAATATCGAGCCCACCTTCCGTGGTGATCTCTTCGCGCCGCTCAGGAACGAGCGTGACCTGTTCGGGCTTCAAGCGACGCGCGAGCTCGATCATTTCCGCAACGCAGGCCATCTCGAGATTGAAATATGTTTTCACGCTCTTCCTGAGCTTCTCGATGTCCGCGTCCTGCATGTGACGCCGGTCTTCGCGCAGATGAGCTGTGATTCCGTCAGCGCCTGCAGACTCGCACACGCTCGCGGCTTCCACCGGATCAGGTTCGTCTCCGCGCCGAGCCTGCCGCAGAGTGGCAACATGATCGATATTGATGTAGAGCCGTTGTTGCTTAGCGCGCATTGTTACCGTCCGTAGGTCGCAGCTCTAATCTCGTGGAGAATTCTATCGTGTCCCTCAGAATATTTGCCGGTCTGCTCCTTCTTACCGCCTGCTCGAGCGCGACGCAGGGCGGATACCCCAGCGGCCAGCTCACCGGAGGAGCGAGTCCGCAGCTCGCGGTCGACCAGTTCCTTGCCGCCGTCAAGATCCGCGATCTGCAGGGAATGTCCACTGTCTTCGGAACCGACAAGGGTCCCGCGCGGGAGACGATGGACAGAACCGAGCTCGAGAAGCGCGAGATCATTCTCGCCTGCTACTTCAACAACGACAGCTACCGCGTTCTCGGAGAGCGATCCGGGCAAGGTGGTCATCGCGAGGTCACCGTCGAGCTGAGGAAAGGGAACCTCGTTCGCACGTCGACCTTCTACGCCATACGGGGTCCTGGCGGCCGCTGGTATGTCGACAACATGGATATTGCTGCCGTGCGCGACTTCTGCGGAAACCCAGGGACCTCCAGACCTCAATGATCTGACAGCTCGACCAGCACCCCGCCCGTCGATCTGGGGTGCAGGAACGCAATCCGCTTTCCCTCCGCCCCAACGCGCGGTCGCTCGTCGATGAGTTGAATGCCGGCCGCGCGACACCGATCGAGCATCGCGTCGAGGTCGTCGACCGAAAAGCAGATGTGATGGATTCCTGGCCCGCGCTTCGCCACGAAGCGCGCGATCGGAGAGGCTGGGTCGTCGGCCTCGAGTAGCTCAACCAGTGGCTCACCTGCGCTGAAGCCCGCTATCCTCGCACCGTCGGAATCTTCGAGGCCCACCTCTTTCAGACCCAGCACATCGCGAAAAAAGGGAAGACTCTCGGCGATAGCCTCGACCGCGATCCCGATGTGGGAGACGCGGGGGCCGCGCGGGGTTGATGGGGTCATTAAATTGAATTGATGAGGGGGCTTCGCTCCCACTGAAATTAACCGACGAAGTACCGCGGGTCACCCGTGGTTTGGAGATTACACAATGTCGAACGCGCTGGAAGTAACTGATTCTGATTTCGAGCTGCAGATTGAGCAGCACAAAGGTCTCGCCGTGGTCGATTTCTGGGCGACCTGGTGTGCGCCATGCCGCATGATCGCTCCGGTTCTGGATGCGCTCGCTATCGAATATCAGGGTAAGGCCAAAGTAGCCAAGGTCGACGTCGACACGAACATAAAGACCTCGACAAAGTTCAACGTCCGGTCGATCCCGGCGATTCTGTTCTTCAAGGACGGGAAGCTGGTCGACCAGGTGATCGGGTTCGTGGGGAAGCCGGCTCTGGCGGAGAAGTTCAAGCAGCACGCCGCTTAACCAGCGGGGTCCTGCCCCGGCCGGGCGATGAGCTCCGCACGGGCGGGGACTCTGTACCTGGTGAGTACTCCCATCGGCAATCTGGGAGACATGACGCATCGCGCGGTCGAGGTCCTTTCCTCGGCCGCTCTGATTATAGCAGAGGACACGCGCCACTCACGGCGCCTCCTCGACCACTACAGAATCTCGACGCCTCTCAAGTCCTACCACGAGCACAACGAGGCGCAGGAAACTCCGAAGCTCGTGGCGAGGCTTCGCGCAGGTGATTCGATCGCGCTGATCTCTGACGCGGGAACGCCGCTCATCTCCGATCCGGGCTCGCGATTGGTTGCAGCCGCGCTCACGGCGAATCTGCCAGTAGTTCCGATTCCTGGCGCTTCGTCCGTGATGGCGGCGATCGTAGGGTCGGGCCTGCCGCTGGAGAGCTTCACCTTCATGGGATTTCTTCCGCGCAAAGGGCGCGAGCGGGCGGAGATGATCGCTGATGTCGTGACTTCGCGCTCGACAGTCGTGCTGTTCGAAGCTGCCAATCGCGTTGGCGCGACGCTTGATGCTCTGGCCCAAGCGGGCGCGGGCGACAGGCCGGCAGCCGTTGCGCGAGAGCTCACCAAGCAGTTCGAGGAGTTCAAGCGCGCCAGCGTAGCGGAGCTGGCGGGCGTGTACAAGGATGTAGATCCCAAAGGCGAAGTTGTCCTGGTGGTCGCGGGCGCCGAGAAGTCGACGGTGTCGGAGAGCGAGCTGAGTGCTGCGGCGAAGCGGCTGCGCGCCGACGGCAATTCTCCGCGCGATGTGATGGAGCATCTGATGTCCGGACTCGGCGCCCCGCGCAATCTCGCCTACAAGCTGGCGCACGAGAGCGAATCATGATCGCGCGCCCGGAGTGGGATGTGCCGATCGTCTACACTTCCACATCGCAGGCTGACGACGAAGTCGCCGACGAACGCGAGCTTACTCCCCTCGATCGCACAGCCGTCGAGCGCGACCTCGGCCCAACCGGCGCCGTCGCGCGGGTTCTCGTGCAGTACGAGGACCGCGAGAGCCAGCGTGAGATGGCAGGCGTCGTCGCTGATCTGTACAACGATGGCGGCGTAGGTCTGCTGGAAGCTGGCACCGGTGTCGGGAAATCGCTCGCCTACCTCGTGCCTGCGTTACGGTGGGCTGCCAGCAATGGCCAGCGCACCGTCGTCTCGACGAACACGATCAATCTGCAGGAGCAGCTCGTTCGAAAGGATCTGCCGTTTCTTGCGAAGGCGTTCGAAGGAGAGCAGGAAGTCCGTTTCGCGCTGCTCAAGGGTTGGCGAAATTACCTCTGTCTCCTTCGGCTTGCACAGAGCAAGCTGCTCGCTTCGACCCTTCTCGCTGATGAATCGCGCGCGGAGCTCGATGCGATCGCAGATTGGGCCAATCAGACAACCGACGGATCGCTCGCCGATCTCGCATCTCCTCCACGGCCCGAGGTTTGGGACGAAGTCGCGGCCGAACCGGATCTGTGTCGTAAGTCTGCCTGCCCGCACTACGGGGCGTGCTTCCTCTTCCAGGCCCGGCGAGCGGCGGCGAAAGCCGACGTAGTCGTGGTGAATCATCACCTGCTGATGTCGGACGTCGCGGTGCGCCGCGCGCAGCAGAACTGGGAAGAGACCGCCGTGATTCCCGCGTACGCGCGCCTGGTGGTGGACGAAGCCCACCACGTCGAAGACGCGGCCGCGGCACACCTCGGTACGTCAGTGAGCAGGCGCGGTCTTCAACAGCTGTTCTCCCGCCTCACTCGCCATGGCGCCGGTACTCGCGTCGGTCGCGGGCTGCTCCATGCTCTGGAAGCGAGGCTCGTCTCGACGCCCGATCTTCTGAATTCCGCGAGTCTGGACATCGTGCGAAAAACGTTGATGCCCGGCGTCGATGCAGCGCGGGAGAAGGGAACGTTTCTCTTCGATCTTCTGCACAGCTACCTGCAGATGCGCGGCGAGCTGGTCCAGCGGCTCACGTCGGATTTTGCCGCGGATCCAATCTGGGACGCGGGACTTGGCGCGGCGCTCAGCGACCTGCTCGGCGAGATCACGATGATCAAATCGGGGCTGGAGATGGTGCGCAGCAGGATGGAAGGCGCGAAAAAGCCTGACGAGGCGGTGATGCCGCTCATTGGCGAGATGGCGGCTGTCGGCCGGCGCCTCGAGGGTGCGGCGCTCGCTCTCGAGAGCACGCTGCGACCGCCGGCGGGCGAGCCGATGGTGAGGTGGGTGGAGCAGCGAGGGCGCGACGGAAACGTCGCCGTCATGTCGGTGCCGCTCGATCTCGCGCCCATTCTAAGAGAAGACCTCTTCAAGAAAGTCGAGACCGCGATCCTGACGAGCGCGACCCTCACGAGCGATGCGCGGTTCGATTTTTTATCACGTCGGCTCGGACTGGATTCGAAGGCCACGAACGTGGTGACAGAGATATTTCCCTCGCCGTTCGAGTACCCGACACACGCCTTGTTCATGGTTCCAACCGATGCGCCCGCGCCGAATGCCGATTCGTCGGGGCACATGCAAGCCGTCGTACGAAGCATCATCGACGTCACCGCCGCGGCAGACGGGGGCGTGTTCGCTCTATTTACAAGTCACCGCGACGTGAGAGCTGCAGCGAACGAGCTGCGCGCCCGGGGAATCGATCGCGCGCGGCCTCTGTACGTCCATGGCGAAGATACGCGGGACAATCTGCTCAGAAATTTTCGTGAGTCCGGCCGAGCAGTGCTTCTCGGTACGGCTTCGTTCTGGGAGGGCGTCGATGTGCCGGGCCGCGCGCTGCAGGGGCTGATCATCGCCCGTCTGCCGTTTCGGGTGCCCACCGAGCCGGTGACCGCCGCGCACTGCGAAGCGATCGTCGAGCGCGGCGGCGATGCCTTCGCGGAGTACATGGTGCCGCACGCTGCGCTGCGCCTGAAGCAAGGCTTCGGAAGGTTGATACGCACCGCGACCGATCGCGGCGTTATTGTGCTTGTAGATCCTCGCGCGGTGAACAAGAGTTATGGCAGAGCGCTGCTGCGCGATTTGCCGCCGGCTCGCCGAGTGTTCGGGCCGTGGAAAACGATTGTAAAGCAACTCCAGGACTTCTACTCGTGACTAAGAGCTGAGATGCCCACCAGGAAGTACCGCCCCGGAAAAATCGTCTGCGTTGGCCGCAACTACCGCGAGCACGCAAAAGAGCTGGGAAACGAGGTTCCAAAGGAACCTTTGATTTTTCTCAAGCCGCCATCGAGCGTGGTTTGGGAGAATGATCCGATCAGGCTCCCCGGCGCGTCATCGAAGGTGGAGCATGAAGGGGAAATAGGGGTTGTTGTAGGGAAGACCCTGTCCTGGGTGTCTGAAGCGGATTCGGCTCGCGGAATCAGGGGGATAATCGCGGTGAACGATGTCACCGCTCGCGATCTCCAGAAGAGCGACGGACAGTGGACTAGAGCGAAGGGTTTTGATACCTTTTGTCCTCTGGGAGAGGAGTCGTCAAAGCTTCCGGACCTCGACAGCCTGAGCGTCGTCACGCGAGTGAACGGCGTCGAGCGGCAGAGGGGGAAAAGCAGCGAGATGGTCTTCTCGATCCCATCCCTCCTCGCCTACATCTCGCGCATAATGACATTGGAGCCCGGAGATCTCGTCGCAACAGGGACACCCGCAGGGGTGGGTCCCCTTAATCCCGGCGACGTCGTCGAAGTGGAAATTCCTGGTGTCAGCCGCGTGACAAACCCTGTACAAGAGAGCCGATAGTGCCACCCTACACGGATCGTCTGCTGAGCCTGCCGGAATACCCTCTTTCCGGCATCCCCGAGAAGAAGCGCGACCTCATCGCGCGCGGAGTCGACGTCATCGACCTCGGCGCCGGCGATGCTGATCTGTCGCCTCCACCGGCTGTGATCGAACGACTTGCCGCGGCCGCGCGTATTCCTACCATGAGCCGGTACGGATTCGCCTTGGGCCTGGTCGAATATCGCGAGGCCGTCGCGCGCTTCATGAAGCGCCGCTTCAACCAGGATTTCAATCCGCTCAAGGAGATCATCCCGCTAATCGGGTCCAAGGAGGGAATCTCCCACCTGGCGTTCGCGTACACCACGAAGGGCGATTACACGATCGTCCCGGAGCCCGGCTACAACTCATACGTGGGCGGCACTCTGCTGGCCGAAGCGACGCCCTACAAATACCCGCTGCGCCCCGAGAACGGATTCCTGATCGATCTGGACAAGGTGCCGGCTGACGTGCTCAAGAAGACGAAGATTCTTTACCTCAACTATCCGAACAATCCGACTTCCGCGGTCGCTCCGAAAGAGTATCTCGAGGACATCATTCGGCGCTGCAAGGAACTGGATATCCTGCTGGTGTATGACAACGCCTACTCCGAGCTGGCCTACGACGGATACGTGCCCCCCAGCATTTTCGAGTTCAAGGGCGCGCGCGACGTTGCGATCGAGTTCCACTCCATGTCCAAGACGTACAACATGACGGGCTGGCGGTGCGGGTGGGCCTGCGGCAAGCAGGAGTTCATCGCGGGGCTGGCGAAAGTGAAGTCATTCATCGATACCGGGACTTTCATGGGAATTCAGGCAGCCGCGGCAACCGCGCTCGACGAATGCGCCGATTGGATTCCGTCGAACGTCGCCGAGTTCAAGAGGCGCCGCGATGCGGCCGCCGATGCATTCAGTGAGGCCGGCTTCCCAGTCCCCAGGCCGAAGGCGACGATGTACATCTGGTGCCCGCTTCCCAAGAACATTCCGAGCGCGGTATTCGGTGAGCGCCTGCTCCAGGACGAGGGAGTAATCGTTTTGCCGGGCTCGGCGTTTGGTCCGGGCGGAGAAGGATTCTTCCGGGTCTCGTTCATCGTTTCGCCCGAGAGGCTTCGCGAGGCCGCAACGCGCGCTGGTCGCGTGTTGAAGAAGCTGGTAGCGCAGGCAGGCACGGACGACGCGCGCGCAGGACGTCGCACTGAGCCGATCGCGGGAATGGCTCGAGCCTGATGATCTTCAGCCGCGTAGCTACCCAGCCCGACGGATCGAGAAAGAGGTTTTCAAACCCCTTTCTCCTTTCGTTTGGCGTGCACCTCGTGGTAGCGGTGGCGCTGATGCGGATGCTCATCGTCAACATGGAGCCGTCGCCCAAAAAGCGGGCGGCGGCTTCGAGTGAGCGCGTCGCGTTTGTTCGGATTGCTGGTGGCGTGAAGAACCCGGTGGCCGGCAAGAATGGTGGCGATGGCAAGCCGCTCACGCCGCGCGAGATACACGTAGTTGCGCCACGAGCGGTTCCCACGACCATTCCCGCGCCGTCCGGTCCGGCGACAAAGCCGACGGAGGAAGGCACGGGTCCGCTCGTTGGAACCGGCGGGCCGACGAGAGGAGTTCGTCCGCAGTACTCCGACCCACGAGTTTGGGAGCCGCCGACGGCCATCGTGGCAGCTCCACAAACTATCAAGCAGACGCTCGACAGTCTGATCGCCGAGGGCATCGCGCCGTACAACGACTCGGCAGCGGCGGCCGCGCAGCGCCGCGATCCCACGGACTGGACGATCGAGAAGGGCGGATACAAGTGGGGAATTGATAGAAAGGCAATTCGACTGGGCCCCGTCTCGATTCCCACTGCGCTGCTGGCGATGCTTCCGCTCAACATCCAGGGCAATCCGACGACGATTCAGCGCGACCGCGCGTTCGCGTCGATGAACGCCGACATTCAGTGGCACGCCCGGCAAGCGATCAACGAAGCCGATTTCATGAAAGCCGTGCGCAGCATCCGTGAACGAAAGGAGCGCGAGCGCGCCGCCGCGCTCTCCGGATCGTCCGCACCGGCGAAAGACCGCTCGGG
>DATARP010000055.1:0-12466 GCA_036264075.1 Gemmatimonadaceae bacterium | reverse complement strand
GTACCGGTAGAACTTGTTCTGCGGCTGCTCGTTCCACTGCACGAACTGCTGAAGCTTCAATCGCTGGGCGGGGGTGAGATTGAGCTCCTGCGCCAGCACCGAGCGATTTCTCCGCTTGTATTCCGCCAGCATCGTATCGAGATCAAACGCCTGCATCCAGTACCGTGTATCGCCGGTGAGGAAGCGGGCCAGAAAGTGCGGCTCATCGAAGGAGAACATGCCCCAGTTGTATGTGATGTCCGTTCCACGCGTTCGATCCTTGATCCAGATCGCGTTGTGCCCGAATCGCTCCCAAACCTCGTTGCCCCACCCCAACGTGAGCAAATAGACGGTAAGGTTGGCCCCAGGCTCGTTCGACGGTACGGTCGCGGACGGGGCAAATGCAGGGTTGGCCGGAAGAACCTGGGCCTCGACCGGTTCGAACCCGAGAAGAGCCGAGAGCAAAAGGATAGATGCGAGCGCTTTCATCCACAAAAAATGCACGGTGAAAGGCGCGGCAACGAGGGCAGGCGGAAAAAAAAGGCTCACCGAGTGGTGAGCCTTCATACGCAATCCGTGGCGAGGCTAGCGATTCTTTGCCTTTTCTCCGCCGACCGTTGCCTGGTGTCGCTCTTGGCTGCCGCCGATTTGAATACGCTTCGGCTGCGGAAGGGCTGTCTTCGGAATGCGGACACCGAGAACGCCGTCATTGAATTCCGCCTGAATCTGATTGTCGTCCACGCCCTGCGGCAGCGTGAAGCTCCGCATGAAAGACCCGTAATTGCGCTCGACGACGTGATACCTGCCTTCCTCCCCTTCCTTTCGCTCGGTTCGCTTTTCCCCTCTAATGGTCAGTACGCCATTGTCGGCGGTGATTTCGACGTCCGCTGGCTTCAGGCCCGGCAGCTCGAGGTCGATTCGGATGTCGTTGTCACTCTCCTTGATGTCGACCGGGGGAGTCCAGTGGTTTCCATCGCGCGCGAATGTGTCCTCGAATAGCCGGTCGATCTCGCGCCGGAGACCGAAAATGGGGGCGCTCGTCGTCATGCTGTACAGCATTTTCCTCTCCCGTGGTTGAAGGTGTGTTTGGTGTTCCGTGGCGCTGAAACGGGCAATCCCCGTACCCAACAAACCTTGCCATTTCGACAAAAGGACTCGTCATTCTTGCACGCAATCGGCCAAGATTGCAGCTGTTGCGGAAGGTGAGGAAACCGCGGAAAGGACCGGACAAAGTCGCGCCTCAATCGTCTTATTGATGAGACCCTGACCGGCCACTATTCGCCACTGTCAGGTCTCGTCGGCCTCGTGAAAATCCCTTCCCGAGCGGACAGTTAAGCCGCCCTGCTGTTTTACCCAGGACAATCGATGCTCGTAGCTCAAAAGCGATGGACCGCCAAGACTGGCTGGACCGACACCATTCCCGCCGCGCCCCGCCTGCCGTCGGCAGAGCTCGTGATTTTTTTCGGCGCGCGCTCAGCCCTCGCCGAAAGCGAGAATCAGGGCTTTCTGCGAAGCGAGTACCCCGGGGCACTCCTGCTCGGCTGTACTACCGCGGGAGAGATATGCGGCACCACCGTGTCAGACGATAGCATTGTCGCCACGGCGATTCACTTCGATCATACGACTGTTCGCGCAGCCTATCGCCCGCTTGTCAATGCGAGCTGCAGCAAGGAAGTAGGCGCCAAGCTCGCCCACGATCTTGCCGGCGACGACCTGGTTCACGTGTTCGTTCTCGCCGAGGGCCTTAAGGTCAACGGATCGGAGCTGGTTAAAGGCCTGAGAGACGGGTTGCCAAGCAGCGTAGCAGTAACCGGCGGCCTGGCAGGCGACGGCGCCCAGTTCGAGAAGACGGTCGTTTGTCTTGACGGGCAGGTGAACGACAGCGCGGTCGCCGCGATCGGATTTTACGGCGCCCGCTTGCGCGTCGGCTACGGGTCGCTGGCTGGATGGGATCCGTTCGGTCCCGATCGACTCGTCACGCGTGCCGAGGGCAACGTGCTGTACGAGCTCGACGGACGGTCGGCGCTCGAGCTCTATAAGACCTACCTCGGCTCCCACACAGCCAACCTGCCTGCCAGCGGGTTGCTATTTCCTCTCAGCCTTCGCGGCGACGGAGGCGAACAGCGCGTTGTTCGCACCATCCTCGGAGTCGACGAAAAGACGCAGAGCCTGACGTTCGCGGGTGACATCCCCGAAGGCGGATACGCCCAGCTGATGCGTGCAAACTTCGACCGCTTGATCGACGGAGCGCAGGACGCAGCGACCGCCTGCGCAGAGGTCGTCGGGGATCATGCTCCCGATCTGGCGATTCTCATCAGCTGCGTCGGACGGAAACTCGTGCTCAATCAGCGCACGGAGGAAGAAGTGGAGAGCGTGCGCAACGTGCTCGGCGAAAGCACGGTGCTGAGCGGCTTCTACTCGTATGGCGAGATCGCTCCGCTCATGTCGTCGACGAAATGCGAGCTGCACAATCAGACCATGACGATCACAACGTTCACGGAAGTCTGAGCAGATGCACAAGCTTCTTGCTCGTCAGGTCCGTCGATTTTTCGGATCACCCGAGAAACTCCCGGCGGAGCTTCATCCGTTTGTGACAGCTGTGGAAGAAGCGTATCGCCAGTCCGACAGCGATCGAGCGATGCTCGAGCGTTCCATGGAAGTCGTTTCGGCCGAACTGAGTGACCGGTTACGACTTCGCGAGGCATTGCTCGCCAGCAAGAAGGCTGAAGAGGAACTGAGCCGCGCGCTCTCCGTCCTGACAGCAACCCTCGAATCGACCGCCGACGGAATTCTCGTAACGACCACAGACCGAAAGATCGTCCGCACGAATCAAAAATTCGTGGACCAATGGGGGGTCCCGCAGGTGCTTCAGGAATCTGGAGACTACGACAAGACAGTCGCCTTCGCGGCGGATTTGTTGAAGGATCCGGAGCTTTTTCTCGAGAGAATCGACCAGATCTCTCGTCAACCAGAAGATGAGAGCTTCGACGTTCTGCATTTCAAGGACGGGCGCATCATCGAACGCTACTCGCTGCCGCAGCGTATTCGCGGAGAAACGGTGGGAAGGGTGTGGAGCTTTCGGGAAGTCACGGAGCGGCGCGAGCTCGAGCACCAGCTTCGGCAGGCGCAGAAGATGGAGTCGATTGGCCGACTCGCTGGAGGGGTCGCGCACGATTTCAATAACCTTCTGACCGTGATATCTGGCCGGGTCGAATTCCTCGTCGATGCGCCAAATCTCACCCAGGAACAGCAAGTCGATGTACACGAGATCGGCAAAGCGCAGGAGCGCGCTGGCGACCTCACCCGACAGCTGCTCGCGTTCAGCCGAAAGCAGATTCTGCATCCGCAGGTGGTCGATCTCAACAACTCGCTCGATGAGTTCGCGCCAATGGTTCGGCGACTGATCGGCGAAGATATTCAGGTTAATATCGTTCGCGGAGAAGCGCTCGGAAGAGTGATGGCTGACCGGGGCCAGGTACAGCAGGTTCTTATGAACCTCTCGCTCAACGCACGGGATGCGATGCCGTCGGGTGGACAACTCTCCATTCGGACCGCCAACCAGCTAGCGAGCACCGCTGACATCGAGGGAGGATGTTCCGCGCCGCGCGGCTGCGTGTTGCTCGAAGTCACGGACACCGGATCCGGAATGGACGAGGCGACAGCGTCGCAGATCTTCGAGCCCTTTTTTACGACCAAGGGCGAAGGAATGGGGACCGGACTGGGTCTGGCGACGGTATACGGAATCGTCAAGCAGTCAGGGGCCTCGATATCGGTCGAGACCGCCCCGGGAGAGGGCACAAAATTTCGAATCCTCTTTCCAACCGCAGATCTCGTTGCTACCGGGCTCCCGAAAAAGGAAGAGCCAGAGATCCTAGACTCAGGGTCGGAGACAATTCTGCTCGTCGAGGACGAGCTTGCAGTGCTCGCTCTGGCGCAACGCATTCTCCAGATGTGCGGATACAAGGTCCTCACGGCCAGCTACGGCGAAGCCGCGTTGCGGATCGCGTCGCTTCCGGACCAGCGGATCGATCTTGTGGTTACCGATGTGGTCATGCCCGGCATGAATGGGCGGGAGTTTGTAGACGCCCTACATGACCGCTCGCCCGGAATTCCCGTACTCTACATGTCGGGGTACACGAACGACGACATTCTCCGGCGTGGGCTGATGGACTCGACGGTTGCCTTCCTTCAGAAGCCCTTTACGGCGAAGAGCCTGGCCCGGCTCGTTCGCAGCGTCCTCGACGCGGAGCCGAGTATCGGCGAACCCGGTAATGGGTCGCTGACCAACAAGCGCGAACCAGCCTAACTTGTTTAGAGAGTCTCATTTAGCTATAGTTCATAGCTCTACACGAACAATAAAAAGAGACTCACATGAAACCCGATATCCATCCAGTGTACGCTACGGCGACCGTTAAGTGCGCCTGCGGCAATACATACCAGACCCGCTCCACCCAGGCGGAGATTCACACCGACATCTGCGCCAACTGCCATCCCTTCTTCACGGGCAAGCAGAAGCTCGTCGATACCGCGGGACGCGTCGAGCGTTTCCGTCAGAAGTACGGCAAGCCGGCCGCTGCTGCGCCTAGCACCGAAACCTGAGTCTCCGCGACCGGCTCAGAGACGCCGTCGCGCGTGCCTCTGAGGTAGAGCGAGAGCTCTCCGATCCGAAGACCGTAAGGGACCAGCAGCGCATGGCAGCGCTGGGCCGTGAGCTCAGACATCTCCAGCCACTCGTGGAGATGGCCGCCAAGCTTCAGAGGAACGAGCAGGAGCTCGCGGAAACCCGCGAGCTCCTCGACTCTGAGGACCCCGAAATGGCGAGTGAGGCGGCAGACGAGATCGCGCGCCTCGAGAAATCCATCGCGTCGCTGCTTGATCAGATAAAGCCGGCGCTCATACCGCATGACCCGCTCGACGACCGTCCAGCCATCGTCGAAATCAGGGGCGGCACCGGTGGCGACGAAGCCGCAATATTCGCAGCAGACCTCTACCGCATGTACACCCGCTTCGCCGAAGGACGCCGCTGGCGCGTCGAGGTCATCTCTCAATCCGAAGGCACACTCGGCGGGATGAAGGAAGCCATCTTCAAGGTGAAGGGCGAAGGCGCCTTCGGGGCGATGCGGTGGGAGTCGGGAGTGCACCGTGTACAACGCGTGCCCGTTACCGAAAGTCAGGGACGCATCCACACCTCGGCGGCAACGGTAGCAGTTCTTCCGGAAGCCGAAGAGATCGATCTCAAGATCGAGGACAAGGATCTCCGCATCGATGTGTTCCGCTCGTCGGGTCCTGGCGGGCAGAGCGTCAACACCACTGATTCTGCTGTGCGCATAACTCACATCCCGAGCGGAATCGTGGTCAGTCAGCAGGATCAGAAGTCGCAGCTCCAGAACAAGCTCAAGGCAATGGAAGTTCTGCGATCGAGGCTGCTCGACGCGAAAATCGCCGAGCAGGAGCTGGCCAGGTCGCGCATGCGCAAAACCCAGGTCGGCACCGGGGACAGGTCCGCGAAGATCCGGACGTATAATTATCCGCAGAACCGTGTCACTGACCACAGAATCAACCTCACATTGCACGAGCTGACAAAGGTGCTGAACGGCGAGATCGAGCCATTCATCGAAGCGCTCAAGGTTGCCGACGTCGAGGAGAAACTTGGCGAGTAATCAGGGTGCCGCGTTCTTTCCAACGAGCCTCCCGATCGGCACGATCGGCGATCTGCTCGCGGGTTGCTCGGCGATGCTCGAGTCCGAAGGTGTGGCCGAGCCCGTGCGCGAGGCGCGTGAGATCGTCGCCGCGGTGCTCGACGTCCCGAAATTCTGGGCAGCCGCGAACACGATCTCCGACGCGTCTCCGGAGGTTGCCCGCGCCGTGATTCGCGCGGCAATGAAGCGCGCGGCCGGCGCGCCGCTCGCGTACGCCGTGTCGCGCGCGTGCTTTCGACACCTCACGCTCGAGATCGACGAGAGCGTGCTCATCCCTCGCGTGGAGACCGAGGTGCTGGTCGAGCGCGTTCTCGAGCGCTGCGACAAGGCCACGCAGACGATTGCCGACATCGGAACGGGGTCGGGCGCGATTGCGCTCTCGCTTGCGCTCGAGCGGGAGTTCGGTCGCGTTTTCGCCACTGACATTTCGCTGGATGCGCTGATGGTGGCGAAGGCCAACGCCGTCACGCTCGCAGGTGTCCTGAAAACTCGCGTTGATTTCCGCCACGGCTCGCTGCTTGCCCCGTTAGCCGGCGAAAAGCTCGACGCCATCGTGTGCAATCCACCGTACATCAGCTTCGCTGAAATCGGCGACCTGCCACCTGACGTCCGTGACTGGGAGCCGAGCGTCGCGCTCCTTTGTGCGGATGACGGACTGGCGGTTACCCGCTCGCTGGTGAAGAGTGCTCCGGAATCGCTCGTGCGCGGTGGATTGCTCGCGCTCGAGGTGGACACGCGCCGCGCGGGAACAGTCGCAGAGATGATTGCTGTGGATGGACACTACACCGACGTCGAAGTTCTGCTCGATTTGACCGGCCGCGAGAGATTTGTATTCGCGCGCCGCAACTGAGCACCAAGGCATGACAGGAGATTTGATGCTGGAAGAAAAAGCCAAGGACGTGGGCCGTCTGATTGGGCAAAGCTCGGAATACCAGACGCTCAAGCGGTCGAGCGAAGGGTTGAACAACGATCGTGAGGCGGTGGCGCTGCTCCAGGAGATGGAGAAGCTCCGCGGCGAGGCGCAGGCGCTCATCCAGCGCGGAGAGAATCCCACGCCGGAGATGGAGCAGCAGCTGGACGCCATGCTCGAAAAGATCCAGGCGCAGCCCGCGTACCAGCGCGCAGTGTCGGCGCAGGAGAACTTCGACAAGCTCATGCTGCGCGTGAATCAGTGGATCATGGACGGCATGAAGAAGGGCGCCGCGAGCCCGATCATAACTCTCTCCTGAGCATGGCCCGCGGCAGGCTGATCGTCTTCGAGGGACCCGAAGGCGCGGGAAAGACCACTCAGATCAGATTGATTGCCGAGCGACTGGCTCGCGCGGGCGTTCCGGCTCTCGCCATTCGGGAGCCCGGGGGGACCCCGGTGGGTGACGCCATCCGCGAGATTCTTCTCGATTCCGAGCACCAGATAACCCCGGCGGGCGAAGCTTTGCTCTTCATGGCATCGCGCGCGCAATTGATCGCCGGGGAGGTCGTGCCTGCCCTCACAAGGGGAGATGTGGTTCTCCTCGACCGTTTTTTTCTTTCCACCTACGCATACCAGATCGTGGGCCGCGGCCTGCCGGAAGATGAAGTGCGCGCCGCTAACCGGCTGGCAACGGGTGGCCTGGTGCCCGATCTGACTCTTTTGCTTGACGTTCCGCCCGCTGAAGGGCTCGGACGGGCTGACGCACGAGGGAAGCGCGACCGCATGGAACGGTCAGGCGACGACTTCCACGACAAGGTCGGAAATGCCTTTCGAAAGTTCGTCGAGCCGGCGTGGCAGCGGTCGCATCCGGAGTGCGGACCTATCAAGTTGATAGATGGGACGGGCGACGAGGCGACGGTGCTCAGGCGCGTCGCTTCCGCGCTGGTGTCCGCGTTCCCGCAACCTTTCAGCAGCATCAAGGGTTAATAGAGGATGAAACTAAGACTTCCCAGCGCGTCGGCGCGGGCTCGCGCGGTCATCGTTGCCGGCACACTGTTCGGTGCGCTCATCACCGGCGGATGGCTGCTGCAACGCGGCTCTCGCACCGGAGCATTTACGGAGTACGAGGGCGCGCAGCTGTTCGACAACGTTTTGCGTCATGTGCAGAACGACTTTGTCGATTCGCTCAGCGACTCCACGCTATACCGCAAATCGGTGGACGGAATGCTCTACGAGCTGCGGGATCCGTACTCGACGTTCCTGCCGCCGGACCGCTTCGCGCGGCTCAACGAGACGACCAGCGGGAATTACGCAGGCCTCGGCCTCGAGACCGATCTTCGAGACGGCTGGCTGATCGTCGTAGCTCCGCTGCCCGGCGGACCCGCTGAGCGCGCGGGATTGCAGCCCGGAGACCGCATAGTCGAGATCATGGGTAAGTCCGCCAAGGGATGGACGAGCGAAGAAGCATCGAAAGCGTTGCGCGGCAAACCGGGGACTTCGGTGACGCTCAAGGTCGAGCGGCCGGGAGCTCCAGCACCGATGGAAATGAAGCTCGTGCGCTCGACGATTCATCAGAGCGCCGTGCGACGCACATCGATGCTCGGCGACGGCGTGGGTTATATCGATCTCAAGGCGTTCAGCGACTCCAGCGCCAAGGAGATGAACGGCGCGATCACGAGTCTTCTCGCGCACGGGATGAAGACGCTCGTGCTCGATCTGCGCACAAACCCAGGCGGCCTTCTCAATCAGGGAGTGAGAGTCTCAGACCTGTTTCTGAACCCGGGACAGAAGATCGTCAGCATGCACGGCAGACTCCCAGAGGCCAATCGTGAGTTCGCCGACACCGCGAAACAACGTTGGCCGAACCTGCCGCTGATCGTTCTCGTCGATGGACGGAGCGCCAGCGCTGCGGAAATCGTCGCTGGTGCGCTTCAGGACCACGATCGTGCGCTGATCGTCGGGACGCCGACCTACGGGAAGGGAAGCGCGCAGAATGTCGTTTCGTTCGGGGACCAGGGCGGTCTCAAGCTGACAACGGCCAGGTGGTTCACTCCCGTGGGGCGATCCATAACACGTCCACGTCCGAGCGACGACGAGAGCGACGATCCGCCGCCCGTCAAGCGCGAGCGATTCCGCACTGATGCCGGCCGCGTGGTGTACGGCGGCGGTGGGATTACCCCGGACGTGATCGCCGGCGACAGCATTATCCCCATCCCCGAGGGCAATTTCATTCATGCGCTCGGCGCCAACGGTGGGCATTTCCGGGACGCGATAACGGATTATGCTCTTTACGTCAAAGCGACCCACGGCGTTGCCTCGCCCGATTTCGTGGTTACTCCGGCGATGCGCGACGAGGTCTGGAACCGTATGAAACAGCGCGGGATCGACATTCCACGCTCGGTCTTCGATGAAGGCGAGCCGCTCGTCAGCCGGCTCGTCGGATATGAGATCGCTCGCTACGTATTCGGGAGCGACGCCGAATTCCGGCGACGGGCATCGGTCGACAAAGCACTGCAGCGGGCGCTCGAGCTGGCGCACGGAGCGCCGACCGAGGGCGAACTGCTGCGCAGAGCGACCGCCCTTGCATTGCCCGCCGACAGCGTGAAAGGTCAGTGAGCGAAAGGGTTTTCATCATCGGGCCTGGTCACGTGGGGCGCGGGCTTGCCCGCGCCTTTCGTGCATCAGGGGTCGAGCTGGTCGGTCTTCACGGGAAACGTCCTTCGGGCGTTGCGACGTCGACGGGTACGCTGCCGAAGGAGCTCGGGGGCGCAAATGTGGTCGTGGTGTGCGTGCGCGATCCGCAACTCGACGAGACGCTCGACGAGCTAATCGCCGCAGCGGGCGACGGACGGCTCGCACGCGGCACGGTGATTCTCCACACGTCGGCGATCGCCGAACCTGCGGGCCTGAAGACTTTGAATGAGTCCGGCTTTCCGGGCGGGACATTCCATCCTCTCGTGCCGTTCAGCGACCCCGATGTGGCAGCGGAGCTGCTGCGCAGAGGGTGGGTCGGCATCGATGGAGAGAACGCCGCCAGGGGGGCGTCACGCCGACTGGCTGGCCACATAGGGGCGCGCACGCTCGACATTCCCGCGGGAAAAAAGCCCGCTTATCATGCGGCCGCCGTGATTTCCTCGAACTTTCCAGTGGTGCTGGCGTCAGTCGCCGGCCACCTGTTGCACGACATCGGCGTTCCGGACGCAAGCGCGTATCAGGCGGTCGAGAGTCTGATGAGTGGCGCGCTCGCCAACATGAAGCAGGCGCTACCCGACGACGCGCTTACGGGGCCAGTCGTTCGCGGGGACGCCGAGACAGTGGGGAAGCACGTGCGCGCCTTGGAAAAGCACGGGAGCGCACTCGACGTGTACCGTGCGCTTTCGCTGGCGGCGATCGAGATCGCGCGTTACCGCGGGGTTGATCAGAAGAAGCTTGCGGTGATTGCTGGCCTTCTGCGCTCTACCAAGTAGTTCGCTTCAGTTTTGTGGATCTTCAGGAACGAATAGTGTTCGACCAGCCCTAGAATGTAGCTCCTGAGCTCTGATCGACGACCTTGACTCCCTTCGGCACAGTGAACTGAAAACTCGATCTGCTCAGATCCGGGTTCGCAGTGAAGCTCGTGATCACGACGTGGCGCCTCAGTCCGTTCGCCGTCTCGAGGTCGAACTGCCTGATGCTCGAGTCGTTGTCGTCGATCCACACCTTCGCGCTGGTAAACGCAGGGTTGGGTCGCTTGGGCACCAGCGTTACCGCGTGCGTCGCCCGGCCAGCAAGAGTAGCGCTCCCCGCTGACGTGACCGTGAACCGCGTGCGCGGCGAATTCAGGAACTGGTTTGCCGGATCCACCGTGATCGCATTCTCACCGCTGTACGGCATTCGAATGACCTGTCCCGGCGTGCTGCTCGGGAGGTAGAACCACAGCGTCGATCCGTCGGCCGCGACCCTGTCACCGCTCTCGAAATCGATGCTCAGAAGATTGGGCTTTCTCCGCAGGATCACGCCCTTCGTCGTCTGCGTGTTCCCGGTGAGCGGGTTGGTCAGCGTCTGCCGGAAATCGGCGCGCATGCTGTTGAGACGGGCATAGGCTGCCGCCGCGCGATCGATGATCGCATCAGCGCTCTGCGCCCCCGCCGCGAGGGGCAGTACGGTCAGCGCGATCGCCGCAAGATAAGTGAGCTTTTTCATATGGTAAGCTACCCTGCGACGCCTATGCCGTTCCTGTTTTCGCCTGAGGAATGCTGCGGCCGATGGCTGCGGCGACGGCGCGCAGCTCGCCGACCAGCTGCGTGAACTGGTCGGGATATAGCGACTGCGCTCCATCCGAGAGCGCGCGATCCGGTTGGGGATGCATTTCGATCATCACCCCGTCCGCGCCCGCCGCAACGGCGGCGCGAGCCATCGGGATCACCTTGTCGCGGAGCCCGGTGCCGTGACTCGGATCAGCGATGATCGGCAGATGCGAGAGACGGTGGACGATCGGGATCGCCGTCAGGTCGAACATGTTACGCGCCGCCGGATCGAAGCTTCGCACGCCGCGCTCGCAGAGGATGACGTTCTCGTTTCCCTCGGCGAGAATGTATTCGGCGCTCAGCAGCAGCTCGTTGATCGTCGCCGCCATGCCTCGCTTGAGGAGCACCGGTTTTTTCAGCTTGCCGACGGTCTTGAGCAGGGAGTAGTTCTGCATGTTGCGCGCGCCGATCTGGATGCAGTCCGCGAGGTCGGCGACCATGTGGGCTCCTTCGGCGTCCATCGCCTCCGTGACGATCGGCAGTCCCGTCTCCTCGCGCGCGAGCGCCAGCAGCTCGAGGCCCTTTCGTCCCATCCCCTGGAACGAATACGGCGAGCTGCGCGGCTTGAATGCGCCACCACGCAATGCGTTGCCGCCCGCCGCCTTCACGATTCGAGCAGACGAAAGGATCTGCGCCTCGGATTCAACAGAGCAGGGGCCGCCGATCACAACGACGGTATCGCCGCCGACGGACACGCCTGGACCCAGAGTTACGACCGTGCTCTCCGGTTTCCACTCGCGGGAAACCTGCTTGTAGGGCTGAGTGACGTGGATGACTTGCGCGACGCCCGGCAGCGCTTCGATCCGCGACGAGTCCACGCGTCCATCGTTGCCCACCAGTCCCACCGCGGTGCGCTGGGCGCCGGGCATGGGCCGCGCCTCGTAGCCCATCTCCTTGATGACCTCGACGACGCGATCGACGTCTTTCGCCGTCGCGTCGTGCTGCATGACTACTAGCATTCAGGCGGTGACTGGCGCTGTGTCGGCGATTTCGGCGGGCTCTTCACGCAGCTGCGGAGTGTGCGCCGGATGCGCCGGGGAAATGGTCTCGTCGACGGTTCTGCCGCGCATGCGGACGCTCACCAGCGACGAAACTCCGGGCTCCTGCATCGTGACCCCGTAGACCGCGTCTGCCGCCTCCGTGGTGGTGCGCGGATTGTGCGTGATCACGATGAACTGAGTATTCGCCTTGAACCGATTGAGCATTCTGACGAAGTGCCCGATGTTCTGGTCGTCCAGCGGCGCGTCCACTTCGTCCAAGAGGCAAAACGGACTCGGCTTCGTCAGGAAGATTCCGAACAGCAATGAAAGCGCGACGAGCGCTTTCTCTCCGCTCGACAGCAGGTGGATCCGCTGCGTGCGCTTTCCGCGCGGTGAAGCGTGGATCTCGATGTCACCCTCCAGCGGGCTCTCCGGGTTCTCCAGGCGCAGGTCGCACTCGCCGCCGCCGAAGAGAGTCATGAAGATGTTGCGGAAGTTCTCGCGCACCTTGACGAAAGTCTGGAGGAACAGCTCCCGCGCCGTCGTATCGATTTCGCGAATCGCCTGCTGTAGCGAGCTCTTCGCTGAATTGAGGTCGTCACGCTGCGTGGT
>DATARP010000054.1:0-5142 GCA_036264075.1 Gemmatimonadaceae bacterium | reverse complement strand
GCTCTCCCGATACTCGTAGGCGGCGGCCGCGTGCACCTCGAAGTCGCCCCTCGGGAAGCGCTTGATGAAGTTGTTCGTGAAGTTTATCTCGGATCGGCTCTGGTACTTGGGCATGTAGTCGCGCGCCTGATCCCAGCTCGTGAGCCAGCTATCGATCCCGAATCCGCGGCCGAGGGGACCTCGAATCGATACGGTGCGACCAGTGGCGCGTCCGGCCGGCGTGGGAAGAAGCAAGGTGTCGTACACGAGCGGCGCGAGACCCTCGGTCTTGTCCGTGGTGATCAATCCAGCCGAGATCCAAGGTCCCAGAATTCTGAGCCCTGCTTCACCGCGGAGCGTGGTTGTGCTCGCCATCGGCCCACCGCCATTGGGCTTCGAGCTCGCCACCGACCCCGACAACGCCAGGAATGGCAGCGGCTGGATGCGCGCTCCCACATCGGCGTTCGTCGTGTGACGAGAACCGTCGTGCTCTGCAAATCCACTCAGCACGCCCAACCGCGTCGCAAAATCGAGTCTGCCTGACACAGCATTCGAGCTTGTCCCCGCGCGCGCGCGAAGCCGGTCGTTGATCTCGAGGCGCGCTGGTCCCGCGGTGTAGCCGCCGCCCACGGTGTACTGGTTCTCGAGGATTCTTCGCTCGAGAGTATCGGGCTGGCTCGTTGCCCCGACGTTGCGGTCCGGGCGGGTGGTGCCCTTGAAAGCGAGCGACGCCGCAGTGACTTGCGCCCAAGGCCCTCCGCTCGTGCCGCCAATGGCCGCTCGCAAGTACGCGTTCGTCGTCGTCTGATCGAGCGACAGTATTGGAGGTCGCCCAAGTGCGGCTCGTTCGATATCGCGCGTCGCGTGCTGGCGAGTGACGAACCCGTCGACGCTCCAGCTCTTTCGCGCGATCCCGACTCTTCCGAGCAGAGAGAGGGCGTCACCACTGCCGGAGAACCTGGGGCTTGCAACTCCGTACTGCTGCCCGCCGAGCTGGAGCACCCCTCCGTTGTCGTACCGTTTCCCGTAGAAGCCGCGGTACAGATTGGTGTCTTCGTTTCCGGTCGCGACGTCGACTCGCGTGTACGGATCCGTGTTGTCGACCCGCCAGCTCCGCAAATAAAGTCTGAGCTCGTTCGCGCTGCGTTCGATCGTGAGATGTTCGAGCGTCCAGATCTGGACCGTTGAAAGGTCGAGAACTCCACCGGTGGTGTTGTCGAGATTGTCCATCTCGAGTCCGTCGTAAAAAACCCTCACTCGCCGAAAATCACCGTTGAACGCTGCGGTCTGCGGCGTCGAGAGCCAGCCAGACCGGAACGTCGTGATCCCCGGAATGCGGTCGAGAAGATCGACGAGAGTGAGTGCGCCGGTCGCGAAAAGCTGCGCGCGGTTCCAATCGTATTGCGGGCCGATCTCGTAGGTGAGCGGATCGGCAAACCTGCCGATTGGCGCCTTGATGGAGTCCGCCTTGATGGAATCTGCTTTCAGTCGAGCGCTGTCCGCCTTGACGAGTGCGCTGTCCCTGATGGAATCGGGCTTCGCCGGAATCGGGACCTGGCTGATGGGAGGCGTCGGTACCTGGGCCTGCGCGGGAGAAATGCCTCCGTACAAAATCGCCCCGGCCAGAAGGCCGAGGCGGGCTGGGCTGAGCCTGCGCCCCGAGCAACGTTTCAGCGTACTCTCCCGCGAATGAACTCGATGAAGGTACCCGTTGGCACTCCCGTCGGTCCTTTTGGAATGGTCACGAGATCTGTTTCCGAATAGGCCGTTCCCGCGATATCCAGGTGAGCCCAGGTATAGCCCTCTGCGAATTCCTTCAGAAACATCGCTGCCGTTGTCGCGCCGGCGGGTCGGCCACCGGAGTTCTTTATGTCGGCGACATCCGATTTGATCAGATCCTTGTACTCGTCCCAGAGCGGCAACGGCCAGCCCGGTTCGCCCGCGCGCTTGCCCGCCGCGAGAAGCTCCGCGATGAGCGCGTCGTCGGTCGAGAAGACGCCACTCGCGCTGTGACCGAGGGCGATCACGCACGCGCCCGTGAGCGTGGCGGCGTCGATTACGACATCCGGCTGGAAGCGCTTCGCGTACGACAGGCAGTCCGCAAGAACGAGTCTCCCCTCGGCGTCGGTGTTGATGATCTCGATCGACTTTCCGTTCTGCGCCTTGACTACATCTCCGGGATTCATCGCAGTACCCGAAGGCATGTTGGTCGTCGCGCCGACGATCCCCACCACATTGATCTCGGGCTTCATCTGCCCGATCGCTTCGAGAGTGCCCAGCACGCCCGCGGCTCCGCACATGTCGAATTTCATGAATTCCATCCCCTGCGCGGGCTTGATGGAGATTCCTCCGCTGTCGAAACAGAGGCCCTTCCCGACCAGGACCACGGGCTTTGCATTCGGCTTGCCGCCTTTGTACTCGAGCGTGATCAGCTTGGGATCCTGGGGTGTTCCCTGCGCGACTGCGAGGAAGGATCCCATGTTTTCCGCTTCCAGCTCGCGACGCCCGAGAACGTGGACTTCCATCCCGTAACGCTTGGCGATGTCTGTCGCTGTCTGCGCCAGATACTCGGGCGTGCAGAGGTTGCCGGGCATCATCCCGAGAGTTCTTGCGAGGCTCTGACCCGCGCCGATCGCGTTGCCGCTGGCAAGACCGCGACGGCTGTCGTCGGTGTTGCTGGTAATGATCGCAGCCCGCTCGAGAGACTTCTTCCGCTCCGCTTCGGGCAGCGGGGATTTCAGGTCGGCGTATTCCCACGAACCGGCGATCAGTCCGATCGTTATCGCCTCCGTCTCATCCGGCGAGATCTGGCCGGAATACCATACCATTTCTCCGACACCCAGCCTTTGCGCGTTGCGAGCCGCAAGTGTCGCAGCTCTCCTGAAGCACGCCTTGCGATCGGTGACATTCCCCATTCCGATCAGCAACAGGCGCCTCGGCCCTTTGGCCACGCCCGTCAGATGCAGCGTCTCGTCGCGTGAGCCACGGAAATCCTTGTTCTCGATCATCCGGGACAGCGCGCCCTGCGTCGCGGAGTCGAGCCCCGCGATTCCCGCGAGCGTTGGATTCTCAGCCAGAGCGACGACAAGCAGCGCCGTGCCGACTTCCGACGGGTTGACCGAGTTGATGCTGACGGAGAGCACTATCTAGCTCTTCATCCCGGCGATCACCTCATCGCCAAACCCTGAGGTCGAGACTTCAGTAGCGCCGGGCATCTGGCGCGCGAGATCGTAGGTGACACGCTTCGACTTGATGGCGTTCTCCATTCCCTTCACGATTAGCTTCGCGGCCTCGTTCCAACCCATGTACTCGAACATCATCACTCCCGACAGAATGACGCTGCCGGGATTGATCTTGTTCAGGTTCGCGTACTTCGGAGCGGTGCCATGCGTCGCTTCGAATACGGCCACACCGTCCCCGACGTTGCCACCCGGGGCGATTCCAAGACCCCCGACCTGCGCAGCAGCCGCATCCGACAGATAGTCGCCGTTCAGGTTGGGCGTCGCGATCACGGAGTACTCGCCAGGCCTGAGCAGAAGCTGTTGGAACATGGAATCGGCGATGCGGTCGCGCATCACGATTGCATCCGCGCGCGCAGTCGGTCCGCCTTTGGTGAGCTCCGCTTCCGTGCACGTGTCCTCGGCAAACTTCTCGCGCGCGACTTCGTAACCCCAGTCCCGAAAAGCGCCCTCGGTGAACTTCATGATGTTGCCCTTGTGAACCAGGGTCACGGATTCCTTGCAATTCTTGATTGCATACTGGATTGCCATTTCCACCAGACGCTTCGAGCCGAACTCCGACATCGGCTTTACGCCAAGCGCCGACTTCTCGCGGATCTGGCTTTGGAACTCTTTGCGGAGATACGCGCCAAGCTTCTCCGCCTCTGGCGAGCCGGCCTTCCACTCGATTCCTGCGTAGACGTCCTCTGTGTTTTCACGGAAAATCACGATGTCGACCTTTTCCGGCTCCTTCACCGGGGCGCCGACGCCCTCGAAATACCGCACGGGGCGAATGCACGCGTAGAGGTCGAGCACCTGCCGCAGAGTGACGTTGAGCGAGCGGATTCCGCCGCCGACCGGCGTCGTCAGCGGTCCCTTGATCGAGACGCGAAACTCCTGCATCGCGTCCACCGTCTCCTGGGGCAGCCAGTCCTTGTATTGCTGGAACGACTTCTCACCGGCGAAGACTTCCATCCAGGCGACGGCGCGCTGCCCACCATAGGCGCGTTCAACAGCTGCGTCGAACACGCGCACAGCTGCGCGCCAGATATCGGGTCCGGTGCCGTCGCCTTCGACAAAAGGCACGATAGGACGATCGGGAACCTTGAGCGCGCCGTTTGCGAATTCTATGGCGTCGCCGCGCGGGGGGACTTTGGCGAACTTATACTTCGTCATTGGCCTCTAATGTGTCGGTGCAAACCGCAAATCTACTGAAAGCGCACGGGCCACAAAACCAGCAGAATCACGCCGAACTCCGTATTGCCTTGTAATGTCACGGCTCAACAGAATTCTCGAAACTACTATTTGTGCGTCGATATTGACCTTGTGGGGGTGCGAAATGGGACCCCCGAGCGTGAACGGCGCAGCGGGAGCGCCTCCGGCTCCCAACGTTCCGTGGAAAGCACCGCCCGGCACTATCAAGCCGGAGCCGCTGATAACTGCGGCGACCGCGCTCGCTGTTCCACCGGATTTCGCGCAGCGGATTCAGCAGCTCGCGCTCGCGGACGTCGTGGATCTCGCGCTGCGAAACAATCCAGCGACGCGCGCATCATGGGCTCAGGCACGCGCCTCGGCGGACCTGCTTGGATCGGCGCGCGGCCAATACTACCCTGCCATCAACGGAGCCGCGACGCTGTCCCGCATCCAGTCGCCCGCGACCGGCACGCGTCCGGCCGGCACCCGCACTGAATACGGTCCTTCGGTCACGCTCAATTACCTGTTGGCCGACTTCGGCGGCCGATCCGGATCAATCGAGAGAGCTCGGCAAACCTTGTTCGCCGCGAGTCTTTCTCACAACGCGACGCTCCAGAACACGGTGCTGCAGGCGGAAGCCGCTTACTTCACGTACATGGCAACCGTGGCCCTTCTCGCGGCGGAGCGGTCGGCAATTGCGGAAGCGCAAGCGAGCCTCACGGCGGCGCAGCAGCGCTTCAAAGTCGGATTG
>DATARP010000269.1:0-5802 GCA_036264075.1 Gemmatimonadaceae bacterium | reverse complement strand
ATGGACGAGAGTGGCTGGACATCGCAGATCAAGAACATCGAGCGCCATGTCGAGCGCAATGTCCCACAAAACGCGTAGTTCGGCGCCGCGTCGGCGCTCGTACGCGCCGATCTTCGCGGCGCTGGCCGATGAGACGAGGCTGGCGATCGTCGAGAAGCTCTCCGAGGGCGAGCATCGCTCTATCGCCCAGCTCACGGAGGGCACGCGGTTGACTCGCCAGGCTGTGACCAAGCATCTTCGCGTGCTCGAGCGCGCTAAGATCGTCCACAGCGTTCGATCTGGCCGCGAAAATCTGTTCGAATTCGATCCCGCGCCGATCCGCCAGGTCAGAGAGTACGCTGACGTAGTTTCGGAGCAATGGGATCAGGCTTTGGCCAGACTCAAAGCCTTCGTGGAGAAGTAGGAAACCTTACGGGATTCCGTCAAAAAAAACCGCCTCGCATCGCGTTTCCAACCGTATGCTTCAGTAGTCCATAGGGTAGAAACGAAGACTCCTACAGGAGCGGTCCAGTCCGCTCCTGTAGTCTTTTATGTCCTACAGGTCGATGGGAGCGAGCGTGGAACAGCGCAATTATCTGAAGAACGGAATAATCGGCGCTTTCGCCCTGATCCTCGCCGGAGCGCGCATCGTTCCCGGCACCGACTCGCACGGCACCAGCCTTCTTGGCGCAGCTCCATTGATGGCTGCAACTCGCCCTGCAACCGGAGTCAACGTGCTGCCGGCAGATGGCTTGCTGGCCAAGAGCGCCGCTGCAGTCCGCGCCCTGGCGGCTGCCGTCCGGCCGTTGAGTCATCCAAAAGCGCTCGAGACCGCGTTCCGTAGCTACTTCGCCTACATGGCGGCGCACCCCAATGAAGTGAAGAAGCCGGTCCTGTATTTCGTCGATTACGGGCTGCCAAGCACTGAGCCGCGCGGATACGTGTTCGACATGAAGTCGCTCAAGATTCTCGAGGGTCCGTTTGCGGTTGCGCACGGCCGCGGGTCGTCGCGTAGCCAGTACGGCGTCCCCACCCGGTTCTCCAACGCTCCAGGAAGCGCTGCGACCTCGCTCGGTCTGTACCTCGCCGAGAACGTCTACAGCTTCCACGGCCACACCGGTGGTCGGGCTTACAGCTCGATCGGACTCCGCCTCAAGGGCGTGTCACAGAATTTCAATGACAACGCGCTCGCACGTGGTGTCGTAGCGCATGGTGCGCCGTATGTGACGGCTGGCAAGGCTGGGCGGAGTGAAGGATGCCCGGCAATGGAGCAGGAGCGCGCTCGCCGTGTGCTGCCCGAGCTCGCCGATGGAGGAATGGTGTTTCTGTTCGCGCCAGACTCCAAGTGGATGACCGATGATCCCTGGGCCGGTCATAGCTCTGAGTAGCTCGCAGTAGCTCGCAGCGGCTATAACGATTTTGACAGGCAGACACTCGTCGTCGGCGACGCTATGTACTCGCCGTATGCCGGAATCGAGGTAAATCCCGCGCGGCGATAGAGTGCCAGCGCCTGCGGAGATCGATTTCCGGTCTCGAGCACCAGTCGATCCAGTCCCAGAATTCGCGCTTCGGTTTCGAGCCGGGCCAGCACCGCTCGGCCGATTCCTTTTCCCCTCAGATCCTTTGCGACGTACATCCGCTTGAGCTCTCCCACTTGCGGACCCAGCTCTCGGGTGAGCTCCGGATCGACGACGCGGCGCAGCGCGCCGCAGCCGACGGGGCGTCCTTCCCACCGCGCGACGACGAAGATTCCGTTGCCGGGAGCGACTTCATCTGCGTCGAGCCGGAAATGGGTGGTGCCTGGCTCGGGATAATCAGCCTTGAGATCCTTATTGAGCTCCGCGATGAGCGATGCCGCGACTGCGCTCGTCAGCGATTCGGGCGCAATCTCGAGTCGATCTGTCCTCACGTCGTCGATCACTGGTCCGCAGCCATGCTAGACTGCCACGAGTGAGCGCGCCCGCCTCTGTGGCTCGGCGCGTGACGGTACTGGCTTCGCGGCCGGGCGATTCCTGGCGTCGTAGGCCACCCTTGCCGCATCTACTTCCTCGAGGTGCGCGCCAGACCAGTCGACGAGACCGCGCACCAGCTGGCGCAGGGTCCTGCCGAGTCGGGTGAGCGAGTACTCGACGCGCGGCGGGACTTCGGGATAGACCTTGCGCGTCACCAGCCCGTCGCGCTCCATGCCGCGCAGCGTGACGGTCAACATCCGCTGGCTGATCCCATCCACTCTGTTGCGCAGCTCGTTGAACCGTAACGTGCCGGCGTCGCCGAGTACGTGGATGACGTAGACTGACCACTTGTCCCCGACGCGCGCCAGCATCTCTCGCGCGTGGCAGTTGGCCGGAGTGTGCTGCAGCTCCGGCGGTGGTTTGTGTGGCGCTTTTCCCATGGTTACTCCGAGGTGCCCGGGGCACTTTCGCGTGCCTTCTTTTACGCCGCAAAAGTGCCGTATATGTTGCGATAGTTACCAACGGTAATCTAATATAGTAAAAGGGGGAAAGGCACCATGGGTACGTATTCGATAGATGTGCAGACGGTGAGCATCGGGCTCCTGCTCGTGCGGATCGTCGTCGGCCTGATCATGGCGGCACACGGGGCTTCGAAATTGTGGGGATGGTTCGGTGGCTACGGGCTTCGCGGAACCGGCCAGTTCTTCGAGCAGCTCGGCTTTCACCCGGGCGCGGCGTTCGCAGCAGCCGCGTCGGTGAGCGAGATCGTCAGCGGGTTGCTCGTCGCGATAGGGTTTCTCGGTCCGATCGGGCCGGCGCTCATGATCTCGGTGATGATCGTCGCCGCAATCACCGTGCATCTGGGACAAGGATTGCTTGCCCCCAAAGGCCTGGAGATGCCGCTGCTCTACGGAGCCGCCGCGTTCGGCCTCGCGTTGACCGGCTTTGGTGAGTACTCTCTCGACGGTCTGCTCGGTGTCGCAGGGCGCTGGTCTGTCGGGTTCACCTGGATCGTTCTACTGCTCGGAATCGCGGGCGCGTTCGTCAATCTCGCGTTCCGCCGTCGGCCGACAACTGTGAGTGCCTGATTATGCCAGGAAGCGGGACGCGGGAAGGGGAAAGCGGTGGGCGCGAACGAGGTGTGGCGCGGATTGTCACCACTGCGCCTCCTTCTCCGGGCTTCATGGGTGACGGTCACACCGCCGTTGCCGTCGTCGACCCAAATGAATTTGTCAGCAACGATCCGTTCATCGTGCTGATGGACGACTTCATTGATCTCGAGCCGGGACGCGAGGCAGGCGGAGCGCATCCGCACGGCGGCTTCGAGACGGTGACGTTCGTCGTGGAAGGCGAGCTGCGGGATCGCGACGAAGGCACGCTGAAAACCGGAGACATTCTGTGGATGACGGCCGGAAGTGGCGTGATCCACAACGAGAACGTCGTCCCACTCGGCAAGACTCGCATACTACAGTTGTGGCTGACGCTGCCGCAGGCTGAGCGGTGGGCCGCGCCGAGGTTCGAGCACATCGCGCGCGAGCACGTGCCCGTGCGGCGCGAGCCTGGAGTTGAAGCTCACGTGTACAGCGGGAGATCCGGAGCCGTGAGTGGAGTCGCGCACAACTACGTTCCCGTCACGCTCGTGGATATTCGACTGAAGCCGGGCGCGAAGTTCGAGCAGGATCTCCCCGATTCGTACAACGGATTTGTGTACGTGCTCGCAGGAGACGCCGTAGTCGGCGCCGATCGAGCGCCACTGACCGAGGGACAGGTTGGATGGCTTGACGCTCCGCCGGTGAACACAGCGAATGGTGGTGTCGTGCGAATTACTGCCGGTGACAACGGGGATCGACTCCTCCTTTACGCTGGCGAGCGACAGGGCGTACCAATCGTGATGCACGGCCCATTCATCGGAGAAAGTCGCGACGACATCAGGCGACTGTCGAAACTGTACACGGAAGGAAGAATTCCGCGCATCAGTGAACTGGGACGGACAGCAGCGCCTCCCGCTTCCCGCTTCCCTTTTCCCGCACCTGAGGCAACAAGTGGAAATCGGAATTGACAGCTTCGCCGCGGCGCACAACGAATCCAGCCGCGCGGTCAGTGAATCGGAGCGCCTGCGCAACCTGATCGAGGAGATCGAGCACGCCGATCAGGCCGGGCTCGACGTCTTCGGGATCGGTGAGCACCATCGCAAGGATTTCCTCGACTCGGCGCCACCAATCATTCTCGCTGCCGCGGCATCGCGAACCAGTCGCATCCGTCTCACCAGCGCGGTCACCGTCCTCAGCTCGGCCGATCCCGTGCGGGTGTTCCAGAATTTCGCGACACTCGATCTGATCTCGCAGGGTCGCGCGGAGATGGTCGTGGGCCGCGGTTCGTTCGTCGATTCGTTTCCGTTGTTCGGCTTCAGGCTCGAGGACTACGATTCGCTGTTCGCCGAAAAGCTGGATTTGCTGCTCAAGATCCGCGACAACGAGCACGTGACGTGGTCGGGCAAGCACCGACCTGCATTGACGGGGCAGGGCGTGTATCCGAGGCCGCTGCAGAATCCTTTGCCGATCTGGCTTGGTGTCGGTGGCACGCCCGGATCATTCGCTCGTGCGGGCGCGCTCGGACTTCCGTTGATGGTTGCGATCATCGGCGGGCATACGCACCGGTTCCGCTCACTCGTCGATCTTTACTGGGAAGCCGGTCGTCGCGCCGGACATTCCCCTGACAAGTTGAAGGTCGGAGTGCACTCGCTCGGCTACGTCGCGGAGACGACGAAGGAGGCGGCCGACGATTTCTTTCCGGGTTACGCTCGTGCGTTCACCGACATTGGAAAGGAGCGCGGCTGGCGTCCCGTCACACGCGCGGATTTCGATGCGCAGCGAGGGCCGGAGGGCGCATTGCTGATCGGGAGCCCGGAAGAAGTGGCCGAGAAGATCATCAGGCACAGCGAGGCGCTGGGCGGGGTGTCGCGATTCACGTTCCAGATGAATGCTGGGTCCTTGCCGCACGCCAAGCTGATGAAGGCGATCGAGCTGATCGGCGAACGAGTGATCCCGGCGCTAAGGGTTGGTGCCGCTGGGACTGGCGTCTAACTGTACTAAAGCAGTATGAGAGCTCTCAGCTTTGGCTTGAAAGCTCACAGCCCCCCGCTTTAGCACAGTTAGGACTCAGCCCACCCAAGACTTGACACGAATCCGCGACCGTCTTATACTGAACCATATGGTTCAGTATCCACGAAAGCTCGACTCGACTTTTGGCGCCCTCGCCGATCCAACGCGGCGGGGGATTCTCGAGCGACTCGGCAGATCCGACGCCGCCATCAGCGAATTGGCGGAGCGCTTCGACATCACCCTCACGGGAATGAAGAAGCACGTGGGCGTGCTCGAGGCGGCTGGGCTCGTGACTACCGAAAAAGTCGGGCGGGTGCGCTGGTGCCGGCTCGGCCCGCGCCGGCTGGATGCTGAAACCGCATGGATGGAAACGTACCGGCGGATGCTCGAAGACCGCCTCGACAGGCTCGGGGAATTCCTCGAGCGAACAAAGGAGAAGCGATGACAACCATCACGGAGCAGGAACCAATGGCAAAGGCGACGATAACCACGACCGGCGACCGCGGCGTCCGCATCGAGCGGATTTTCAACGCGCCGAAGGATCGCGTGTGGCAGGCGATGACGGATCCCGAGCTGCTCGCGCAGTGGTGGGGGCGGGGCAACAAGCTCGTGATCGAACGGTTCGAGCTCGAGCGCGGTGGGCACTGGCGTTTCGTCGAGCACGCGCACGGTGAGGTGCACGGATTCGAGGGTCGTTTCAGCGAAGTCACGCCGCCGGAGCGGGTGGTCCAGACGTTCGAATGGGACGGCATGCCTGGCCACGTCGCACT
>DATARP010000227.1:0-3341 GCA_036264075.1 Gemmatimonadaceae bacterium | reverse complement strand
CCCGAGCCACGAGATCTACAAGGGTGTGCTCGATGGCCGGTCACACGGAGTATTCAACGGCAAGGTGTACGTGCACCCCGAGGCGCAGAAGACCGACGGCAAGCAGAGCAACAACAATCTTCTGCTGTCGCCGACCGCGCGTGTGGACACGAAGCCGCAGCTGGAGATCTTCGCCGACGATGTGAAGTGCACGCACGGCGCGACGGTAGGACGGCTCGATGAGGTGGCGATGTTCTATCTCAACAGCCGCGGAATCAGCCGTGAGACGGCGCGAATGCTGTTGACCTACGCGTTCGCTGCCGACGTGCTGGAGACTATCGAGCTGGCACCGATGAAGGAGGAGCTGGAGAGGATGGTGCTCTCACGATTTGCGGGTTCTGAGAGCTAGCCGCGAACTGGGCATCTCGAAACCAAAGCAAGGGAGCTATCAGCCTGTAAGCCGAAGCCCGGAGCTCTCGCGATCTCTACGCCAAGGCTTATCTGCCGAGCAGGTAAAGAACCACGACGATCACCATGACCGCCATGATGATCACGTTCGTCGGGACTCGTCTCGGAGAGTCGGGATCCAGATCGCCGGCGAGAATGGGGTGCTTGATGGTGTTCCGGCGCGTGTTGATGTCTTTCTCGCGCTTGCTCGCGCCCGCGGGCTCGATGACCGCCACGCCCAGCGGAAGGCGCTTGGTCGTGAAGGTGAGGATGGCCGAACCGACTTCGACCTTGTCGCCTTCGACGAGCGTTCGCGGCTCGGCGAGCGTCATTCCGTTCACGGTGGTCGGATTAACGCCACACGGATGCAGGACGAACTTGCCATCCTCAAGTCTCAGCTCGGCGTGGTTGCGCGACACGGCGGGCTCGCGAATCAGGATATGGCTGGCAGCGTCGCGCCCGATCGTCAGAAGAGAATTCCTGACTGGATAGGCGCGCCGTTCGAACTCGTAGATCAGGTGGGCGCTGTCGTCGTCCGGCGCTTGTAGAGCCATAAAAGCCATAGAATCTCCGTCGAGGTATAGACGAGCCAGGCCTCTTGCAGGCTACATTAAGCGACTACGGGACGGTGGGACTCGAAGGTGAAGCCGTCTCGGGGTATTTTATCGCGAACCCACACTCAACTCCCCGGAGGGGGCATGGCGACAAAACTCGAAAAAACCCTGAAGCGCGAAATCACGATCGATGGCAAGGCTTACATGGTCGCGATCTCTCCTGAGGGCGTTAAGGTGACGCAGAAAGGCTTTCGCAGGGGCCCGGAGATGACCTGGCGCGCGATTATCAGCGGCGAGGCCGAAATGGGTCAGCAGCTTAAATCGTCGGTCAACGCAACGGGCGGAGATTCCGAGGAGTAGCTATTGCGGGTTTGTCTGGAGGTTCGGGTTGCTCTGAACATCCGACAGGTGTTCCTGAATGATCACCCATTTTCCGCCGCGGTTCTGGAACACCGCCGTCCACGCCCCGCCGATGACGTGATTCATCCCCATCGGCGTAAGGTGCGGGACCCGATAGGTGCTCGTCATCACCGCAGCGTCCGGTGCGAGCACATCGACCGTCATTGACGTCCATTCCCATCGCGGCTGCCGCATGTTCTGGCCGACGTAGGTCCAGAATGCCTGGATGGCCTGCTGGAGCTCCGGGCGCGTCGTCGTGGTCACCCCGCCGCTCGCTGAGATCACCCGCCCCTGATCGGGGTATAGGCTCATGAGCCGTCTCACCGGATCTGGCTTCGACAGATCGTAGGTGTTGGCGACGAGGTGCTTGAGGCTGTCCGCAATCGCCTTTTTCTCGGCGGCAGACATGTCCGAGGCGGATCGCGGTCCGCACGCAGACAAGGCGACGACGCCACAGAAGATTCCGAGCGAGGCAACTCGCCCGAAAAGGGGCCGTCGGGGTGAAGCAAAACCGTTCATGAGCGAAAGCTACAGCCGGAGCCAGAAGACCGCGCCGTCTCTTAATAGAGACAACCCCTGTCCCTCGGCGGTGACATCCCCGTCATGAAGACCGAGTTAAGCCCGTTTTCATAGGGGAAACGTCCGGCGTGGCCGTTGCCTCTATAGATGCCGCCGGAGAGCCCTTTCGCCGGTCATCAAGTCGCACCAGCAGTCATTTCCCGGTCATCGGGAAGGAGTTTTTATGCGGAAGAGTTATCTGTTGCTTGCAGGAGCGGGTGCTGTGCTTCTCGCCGCTTGTGGCAGCGACAAGAAAGTGGCGATGAACGACGATCTCAAGAACGACCTGGCGCTTGCCTCGTCGTCCGACGGGATCGACCTCGCCAACAGCTCCCCCAATGCGGGCACGCAGGTGATCTCGGCCATTGAGCGTACGGCTCCTGCGCCGCGCCAGGTGGCTCCCTCAGCCCGCGTCAGGCACCACAAGCCGGCTCCCAAGGCGCCGCCGCAGGTCGTAAAGACCACAGCGCCGGCCACGGTAGCCCAGACCGAGCCTCAGTCGGTAGCGCCGGCACCGGTCGCCAACGACCCGACGCCGGTGTCCCCGCGTCCTCAGCCGGTCGCGGTATCCTATCCGAGCGGCCCGTCGTCTGGTGGTGACGAGGGCAGAGTCAGTCGTGGCACCTCCGCCGGCGCTGTTATCGGAACGATTTTGGGCGCTGTGATTCGTGGCGGAGTAGTCGGCGGCGACGGCGACAACTGCGATCCGCGCACAGAGGGTCGTGGCGGGATTTCAGTCAATCGCCAGATCCCATGGCCCATGGGCGGTATTGGCACTGGCCGAGTCATTAGCGGCCGAGTCAACACCGGAACGTTCCCCTCGAGGGGCGGGCACCACTAGGCAACTGGGGTGCGGCCCACTCGGGCCGCACCCTTTTGCATTGAGATGACCATGATGAAAACCACTTTCTCGAGGATCGTTACACCGGTCCTCTTTGCCGTTACGTTGGCCCTGGGCGCCTGCAAGCAGGGCGATAAGCCCGAGGACGCGCTCGCTCAGGACACCTCGCTGGCGCACGACCTGACTTTGGCGAACGCCGACACCATGGCGCAGCCACAGCTCAAGGACGTTCCGGTGACGACGGCTCCAGCCGTGAGTCCCACCGCGCCGGCTCCGAGAGTCGTGCAGCGTCAGACCCCGTCCCAGATTCTCACGCCAAGCAGAAACCCGCGTCGCGTAGCAACGACGACGCAGACCAAGCCCGAGCCGGTGGAAAAGGCGCCTGTAACGACGGAAAGCGGAAACACCGTGACTGAGGGCGCGAGCGCAGGGACGGCTTCGGCGAAAGCGGTAGGAACGATAGCCAGTGGGTCGGAGATCTCGCTCTATTCCGGGCAGCGGGTGTGCACAAACACCTACGCTGTCGGAGATCGGTTCACCGCCAGTGTGGCTGAATCGGTGCA
>DATARP010000223.1:0-7873 GCA_036264075.1 Gemmatimonadaceae bacterium | reverse complement strand
AGTTTTGAGTGCTGAGTTGGTCAGTTGACAGTATGTCAGTGGTTTCCAGTGGCGCACTGAAAACCACTGACGCACTAAACACTCAAGACTGTCAACTCGCTACTTGGATCCCCCGTCAATGCCCCCGTAGGTTGTTCCCAGCTATTGAGTAGCGCTGCGCCGAGCCGACGCCTCAACGGACTTGCGCCGGTCATCGATTTTCGCGACTGCCTTCAAGTTCGCGAGAAAATCCCGAACCCTCTCCTGCCTGAGCTGCTGCAGCGCCTGCTGGCGCAGCCCTTCCTTCTGAGCCTCGAACGCCGCGCGACTTGCGGGAACCCGGTTGTCGACGCGCTCGACAACGACTCCGCCGTCTCCCTTGATCGGCGCGCTCACCACGTGCAGCGGCAGCGTGAACGCCGCCCCAACTGCTTCGGGGACCCGCGCCAGCTCCTGAACGCCGGTGACACGCGTGAAAGGTTTGGTCTTGACGACTTGCATGTTCATCAGCTTCGCCGCCTGCTCCAGGGAGCCCGCCGCGGCAACCTTCGCAAAATTCGTAGCCTGTGGAACGAGGGCGTCGACCTTCTTCTGGCGAACCAGATAGTTACGGATGTCCTGCTTCGCCTGGTCAATGCTGAGAGTTCCTCCCGGGACAAGTGAGTCGAGCCGCGCCAGATAGTAGCCGTCCTCGGCGTCGAACAACTCGCTCGTCTCGCCCGGCTTTGCGCCCTCGAACGCCCACGGACCAACGCTCGGGATGTACTGCCCGTTGACCGTCAGGGAATTTCCGTCGATCGCTTCGGCCTTGAGAACGGGGATGTGCAGCGCGCGCGCGGCGCTGTCGAACTTCGACGGCTGATCGGCGTTTGCCGCGATGCGAGCGAGCGAATCCGCCCGACGATCTGTGTGCGCCGCCGCCGAATCGCTCTGTGCGATACGGAGCAGAATGTGGTGCAGGGTCAGCGTGTCGCCCTTCCGCGAGTCGAGCCTGATGATGTGGTAGCCAAACTGCGTCAGCACGGGCTGCGAGATCTCGCCCGGCTTGAGCGCGTACGCGGCGGTCTCGAACGGAGCAACAAATCTTCCTTTGGGACCGCTGCCTAGCGCGCCGCCCCTGGCCGCCGACACGGAATCGGCTGACTCTGCCCGAGCAACGTCCTCGAATTTCTCGCCGCCGAGTATGCGCGTGCGCAGCGCGACCGCATGTGCCCTGACTGCGGCAGAATCTGCGGCTGTCACTGCGCGCGGAATTATGAGGATGGAAACCTTTGCCCGGCCCGACCGCTCGAACAGCTTCTTGTGTGTGTCGTAGTACGCGCGAATCTCGTCGTCACTCACGCGCACCGCGGAATCGGGAATTCGGTCCGGCTCGAAGCCGACGAACGAAATCTCTGCACTGTCGTGCGCATCCTGCCACCGCCGCCACAACTGCTCGTCGGAGACATAGACGTCGTTGGCGATCTGGTCGAACAGTTTTTCCTTGGGAATCTCGGTCCGATAGTACTGCTCGAGCTGGAACAGCAGACCCTGCTGCCTCGCGGCCGGACTCGACAGAAAGCGCTGGTATTTCGCCGGGTCGAACTGCCCGTCGGTCTGCAGATCCGGGGACTGCATGAGCTGTGGAGGCGGGCTGAACCGTGCCGCCTGGAGAATTTCGTCGTCTGTAACGGTAATGCCGCGCCGCCTGTACTCCTGGGCGAGCAGGGCGTCAGTCACGAGCTGGTCGTATGCCTGGTCCTGGAGACGGTGTCTCTCGTCGAGGCTGATGCTCTGATTGCTCGCCTGCGTCGCCTGTTGTTCCAGGTTCTGCGTGGCCTGGTACCAGGTGGTGGCGAGTATGTCTTGTCCGTTGACGGTGGCGACGGCGGTGGTGGAAGTCACCGGCGCGCGTCCGAGCAGACCAGAAGTCTGGGCGAGTAGAAAACCACCGACGAACAGTACGACGATGATGATCCAGATGTATTTTGCGGAGGCCCGCATTGCTTGCAACAAGGGCACTACTCCTTACACGAGATGAATTGAGCTATAGCCTTGTAAGGTATGAGTTTGGGTGACAGAGATGCAAGTCGCGCAGACGGCTGGATTGGTGCATCTTTCAGCATGGGAGGGAACTGATGGACTACGATCGGCTGCGGGAGCTGCAGCAAAAATTTGACGAGAACCCTCGAAGGTATTTCGCGCCGCTGGCGAACGAATACCGCAAGGGGGGTCAGCCCAAGCGCGCCATAGAGATATGCCGCGCGCATCTCGCGCAGATGCCCGGCCACATGAGCGGGCAGATCGTATTCGGCCAGTCGCTCTACGAAGCCGGCGAATTCGATGAGGCGAAAGAGGTTTTCGGACGCGCGCTCTCGCTCGATCCCGAAAATCTGATCGCGCTCAGATCACTCGGCGACATGGCGCTCCAGGCAGGGAATACGAGCGAAGCGCGGAGCTGGTACACGAGATTGCTCGAGGCGGATCCCAAGGACACGGCGGTAATCGCTTTGGTGTCGGAGATCGATGCAGCGGCGGACGCGACGCCGGTGGAGACAGCAGAGATTCCCGGGGTGGACGCTGACGCTGGCGACCAGGAGATTCCGGCACTCGATATTTCGTCCGAGCTGGTTTTTCTGTCGGAGCCAGCGAGCACGGCAGCCGAATCGGAGCCGGCGGATCAACCTGCGCAGGGGTCAGCTTCCTCCGCGGATTCGCCAGCCGGACAAGAGTCGGCAGCAAATACTTCGGCCGCTGGGGCGTCGTCGTCTGCCGAGCCATCGGGCGCCTCGCAAGCTGACAAACCTTCAAGCCAGGATTCCTCTTCGACATCCCGCGCGTCCGACGACGTTCCGTTGGGTCTGGAGCGACATTATCCGGTTCAGGAGGCGTCACCACCCGAGCCGCCGGCTCGGGAAGCGCAGGCCTCGCAATCGTCTTCAGCAGAACGGGTGGGGGAAGAGCCTCCCGCTGCGGAGTCGCCCGCTCAAGGGAGCAGCATCGAAGGCCCCCGCGTGGAAGATCTCGGCGTAACCGTTGGAAATTCCGCGGCAGATGGACTCAAGAGCGTTATTCCCGAAGCTGTGAGCCCGCTCGACTGGTCCGGGCCTCCACCATCGGCGGCGGCAGAAGCGGCCGCGCCGCCGGCGGCTCCTGAGGCCGAGCCATTCACAAACGCGGCCGCGTCCGCGGCCGAACCTCCCGTGCGCAAACCAGAGCCACGAGCACCGCGACCGGCCGAACCTGCTCGCGCGCCCGAGGCGAAACCGCCCGCTCCGGAGTCGCCGACTCGCTCCGAAGAAAGAACGTTCAGCGGCGCGAGCTCGGAGCCATTCGTCAACGAGACGATGGCGCAGCTGTATTTGCAGCAGGGCTACAAGCAGCTTGCACTGCAGGTCTATCGTCAGCTCGCGGTGTCGCGTCCGCAGGACGAAGGACTTCGCAACAGGATAGCGGAGATCGAGGCGGCCGACGCCGCGGAGCATCCCGGCGAAGTTCCGGCGCGCAAGGCGCCGCCGGTCGCAAAGCCGAGCGCGCCGGAGGATACTGGCCCGCGCCAGCCTTCGATCAGGGAGTTCTTTGCCACACTCGGCCGGCGTCGTCCGCCCGCGCCGTCGTCGAGAGGAAGGTCCAGCTCCGGCTCGTCGGGAAACAATCAGTCCGCGAGCGTGGACATGCGGCCGCCTCCTGGAGCCGCGCCGCTCGGGGCTGCGCCACCGGGTGCCAACCTCGACTCGGTGTTCGCAGGCGCCACGGTCAGTCAGGCAGACGCGCGCGCTGCGTCCCGACTCGCCGGCGCGTTCAGCGGAACATCGGGGTCGTCGAGAACTTCTCCGCCCACTCCGCCGATGCCGACACCTCGCGTAAACCCGCGCGTGCCGCAGACGCAGGAATCGGAAGAAGACGTCGCGAAGTTCCGCGCCTGGCTCGACGGACTCACAGGCGAGTGAGAATCGCCGTCATCAATGGCCCGAATCTCAATCTGCTCGGTACTCGAGAGCCGGCGCTGTACGGGACGGAGACTCTTGCCGACATCGAGTCGCGGCTCTTGAAGGTTGCGAAGGAGCTCGGCGTAGAGCTCACGTTCTCGCAGCACAATGGGGAGGGTGAAATCGTCGACGCGGTCCACGCCTTGCGCGATCGTGCCGATGGTGCGCTCGTGAACGCGGGAGCGTACAGCCACACCAGTCTCGCCATTCGTGACGCGCTCGCGGGAGTGAAAATTCCTTTCGTTGAAGTTCACCTCACCAACATCTACGCGCGCGAGCCCGAGCGTCGTCGCTCCGCTCTTGCCGATGCCGCGCTCGCAGTGATCTGTGGGTTTGGAGCGTATGGCTACGAGCTGGCCCTCCGAGGATTGGTGAAATCCATTCCGGTTGCCGCGCGTGACTGACCGCCGTCCAGCGCGCATCGCCGCACTGAGAGAGTCGATCACCGCCGCGCACATCGACGGCCTCGTCCTCACCAGCTTGCCGAATGTGCGCTATCTCACGGGGTTCTCGGGATCGAGCGCGCTCGTGCTGGTGACGCAGCGCGATCTTCACTTCATCACGGATTTCCGCTACGACACGCAGGTGCGCGACGAAGTCGGCGACATCGCGACGGTGCGCATCGAGCAGCAGAGTCTCTGGAGCGGGCTGTGGGCGCTGGCGAGCTCGTTGAGCGGCCTCGAGGTTCTGGGGTTCGAGTCGGGTCATCTTCTGCACCGCGACTTCCAACGTCTCCTCACCGACGGCACGCGCTGGCAATGGCGGCCACAGGTGAACCTGGTGGAAGCGTTGCGAGAGTCAAAGGACGCCGGCGAAGTTGCTCTCATTCGCCGTGCCGGCGAGATGGCGGTTACAGCACTCAGGAAAACACTCAAGGAAGTTCGACCGGGGCTCACCGAGCTGAACGTCGCGGGGATTCTGGAGAAAGCGCTCCGCGATGAAGGCAGCGAGGATTTCCCCTTCGCCACGATCGTAGCATCCGGACCGCGCGCCGCGCTTCCGCATGCGCGGGCATCATCGCGCGTCATCGAGCGCGGAGATCTGTTGCTGCTCGATTTCGGCGCCCAGTATTGCGGTTACTGCTCCGACGTCACGCGTACGGTCGTGATCGGCAAGGCGTCGGCGGAGCAGCGCGACATCTACGAGATCGTGCGTCACGCCAACGATGTCGCTTCCAGGTCCGTGCGCGCGGGGATGAAGGGGCAGGATGCCGACGGTCTCGCGCGTCGCTACATTGAGGACCGTGGCTATGGCGACGCATTTGGACACAGCCTCGGTCACGGCCTGGGACTTGAGGTGCACGAAGCCCCTCGGCTCGCCAAGACAGTCGAGACGCCACTCGGCGAAGGTGCAGTTGTGACGATAGAGCCGGGAATTTACCGTCCGGGTTGGGGAGGAGTCCGTATAGAGGACGACGTCCATCTCTCGCGGAGCGGGCCCGAGATACTCACGGATTTCACTCGAGAGCTGCTCGAAGTTGCCTGAGCGGCGCTCTCCAGCTGGACCCATCAGACTCGAAATGACGACAATGATCGACCTCCGCTATGTGAAGAAGCTGGTGGAAATGCTGGACGAGTCGAGTGTGGATTCGATCGAGATATCCTCCGACAAGGGGATGAAGATCCGAATCTCGAAGACCCCTCAACAGCGTGGCGCCGTGCAGATGGCACCGCAGATGGCGATGCCTGCGTTGTTGCCGGCGACTGTGCCTGCGGCAGCAGCGGCCGAGCCCGGGACGGGGGTGGAAGTCCCGAGAGTCGAATCAGCGAAGTCGAAGTACCTCGAAGTGAAGTCTCCAATGGTCGGCACGTACTACGGCGCGCCCGAGCCGGGAGCGAAGCCGTATCTCGCCGTGGGCGACAGAATCAGCAAAGGCCAGATCGTCTGCATCATCGAGGCGATGAAAATCATGAACGAGATCGAGTCCGAGTTCGACGGAGTGGTGAAAGAGATTCTCGCGCAGAACGCGCATCCGGTCGAATACGGGCAGGTCCTCCTCCGCATAGATCCCAATGCCTGATGAAACTGATCCATATGTGAAGCGCGAGGCCGCTGGCCCGAAAGCCGTGCCGAAGGGCACGCCGGCCGCATCCGCGCCAGCCCCAGTCCCGCCGCGCGGCGCTGGTGGCTTCGACTACAAGTCGATTCTGCAGAACATGATTCAGCAGGGCGCGTCCGACGTGCATCTGAAGGTCGGACGTCCTCCGACGCTGCGCGTAGACGGCCACATGGTGACGCTGGAGATGCCGCCGCTGACGCAGGAAGATTTGCGGAGCCTGGCCGAGCAGATCATGGCGCCCAAGAACATCAAGGAGTTCTCGGAGCAGAAGGAGTCGGATTTCGCGCTCGCCGTCCCGGGCATCGGACGCTTTCGCGTCAACGCCTACCAGCAGCGCGGAACCATCGCCTACGCGATGAGAACGGTGCCGTTCCAGGCGAAGACGGTGGCCGAGCTGAATCTGCCGGAAGTATGCGAGCGGATCGCACTCATGCCGCGTGGCTTGATCCTCGTCACCGGAATCACGGGCTCTGGAAAATCGACCGCGCTGGCGTCGATGCTCCACTACATCAATCAGAATCGGCACGCCAACATCATCACGATCGAAGATCCGATCGAGTTCCTGCACCGCGACATCAAGAGCAGCATCAACCAGCGCGAAGTTGGAACGGATACGAACACGTTCTCGCAGGCGCTGCGGCGCGTGCTGCGACAGGATCCCGACATTCTGCTCGTCGGTGAGATTCGAGATCTGGAAACGCTCGACACCGCGTTAAAAGCGGCGGAAACCGGTCACCTGGTTTTCTCGACGCTGCACACGACGGACGCGACGCAGACGATCAACCGTATCCTCTCGTTCTATCCGCCGCACCAGCAGACCGAAGTGCGGTACATGCTGTCGACCGCGCTGCGCGCAATCATCTCACTGCGCCTGGTGCGTCGCGCAGACAAGAAGGGGCGTGTGCCGGCGGTGGAGATTCTGGTCAATACTGAAGCCGTGCGAGATCAGATCCGCGACATGACCAAGTCGCTCAACATTCCGCAGCTGATCAAGGAAGGCGCGGTGCCGTACGGCATGCAGAGCTTCGATCAGTCGCTGATGAACTGGTACCACAAGGGCATCATTTCTTACGACGACGCGCTTTTTGCGGCGACGAATCCGGCGGAGTTCTCGTTGCGGGCGCAGGGCATCGCGGCTTCGTCGGATACCTCGTGGGATACCGTCAAACAAGAAGTCACTTGAAGATTCAAAGCTCCAAACTTGCAACGGGCAACAACTGAACGGGCGGAACTGATAACTGCAAATGAACGGGCGGGAGATGCCAGAGGCATAGATCTTGGTTGTTAGTTCACTACGCCCTGACTTTTCTCGGTGCTAGCTCACTACGCTCTGGCATTTGTTGGTTGTTAGTTCACTACGCTCTGGCTGTTTTCGCTGGTTTCCCTGGGTAGTGACAAAACGCGGTTTCGTAGGCCGTGCAGCATCTTTCGCACTTCAATAGTCTGATCTAATAGGGAGTCGAAATCGCTTCTCGCTATTACTGCGGTCTCTCGGGCTACGATCAGATGATACTCAAGCTCCGAAGTGGAATTGAGCGCGAAGCCGATGAAACGAGCGAACTGTCGCTGACTTGTTTGACCCGTCCCCTCAACGATGTTAGTGGGGATCGACATCGAGGCGCGCAGCATCTGATTGCGCAGGGAAGCGCATTCAGGCCTTCGAATGTGGACCACTACCCGGTGGACGTTAAGCGCCAGAGCATGCCCCTTGCGCCATACCTTTAACTTCTTGAAATCACTCACGCCGAATATTCGCGCCGACTACTGTCCACCACGCAATCGTTTGGATTCGAACCGAACCACATTGTTACGCCATCTAGTGAAGTCAGGACGTAGTGAGCTAAACCCTATGATCTACGCTACTGGC
>DATARP010000191.1:0-4014 GCA_036264075.1 Gemmatimonadaceae bacterium | reverse complement strand
TGGATCTCCCTCGCGCAGAAGAAAATAAAATTCCAGGGACTTCCGGCGCGGATCTGCTGGCTGGGTCAATCTGATCGCGCGAAGTTCGGCGTGGCGATCAACGATCTCGTCGCTTCGGGCGAGATATCAGCGCCGATCGCGATCGGCCGCGATCATCTCGACACAGGCAGCGTCGCCTCGCCCTTCCGTGAGACCGAGGGGATGCGCGACGGGACAGACGCAGTTGCCGACTGGCCGCTGCTGAACGCGATGCTCAACGTCGCCAGCGGCGCCTCGTGGGTTTCATTCCATCACGGCGGCGGAGTCGGGATCGGCAACTCACTCCACGCGGGTCAGGTGATCGTCGCCGACGGAACGCCCGAGATGCGCATCAGGCTCGAGCGGGTTCTCACCAACGATCCGGGTATCGGGGTGGCGAGGCATGCTGATGCTGGATACCAGGAGGCTGTCGCTGCGGCGAAGAAGCATAGGGTACATGTCCCTATGTCTGGATGAACTGTCTACGGGGTCACTTATGGTCGATCCAAGTTTTGAGTGGACAGTTGGTTAGTCTTGAGTTGGTCAGTGGTTACGAGTGGTACGTTCGGCAACCCTCACTCACAACCACTGAAGCACTCGCGACTAACGCACTGACCACTCAAAACTTGGATCGATCATCAATGCCCCCGTGGTCAGTTATCCAAAATCTTTCCACGCGCGTGAAATGCTGACCTCAGAATTCAAACCGTGGCACGTCCCTGTATTTCTCGCGAAGTACGCATATCTGACCGTCACACGTCGTCCCGTGCTCGTTCACTTCGAGGTGACGATGCGCTGCAACGCGAGCTGCGGCTTCTGCGATTATTGGAAGACCGATCCGTCCGCAAAGGCGAGTGAGCTTACCAGCTTTGCCGCCGCCGCGCGTTTCTTCAATCCGATGGTCATCACGTTCACCGGCGGCGAACCGACGCTGCGGCGCGATCTCGAGGACATCGTGTCGGGCGTGAACAAGGCGATCAGCCTCAAGTACATGACACTCATCACACACGGGGGAATGTTATCTGCCGAGCGCGGACGCTCGCTGTGGAAAGCGGGAATCAACCAGTTCAACATCTCCCTCGATTATCTCGATGAGCGGCACGACAGGGCGCGCGGCATTCCAGGTCTGAGCGCGAAGATCATGACTGCGATCCCGCGCATGAGGGAGATGGGGATCACCGGAATTCGCTTCAACACTGTCATCAAGCGGGACAATCTCGACCAGCTGATGCCGATCGTCACGCGCGCTCGCGAGCTCGGGTGCGGCGTGAATTTCAGCTGCTATACGGCTGCCAAGAACGGAAACGCGGAGGGAACGATCGAGCGCGAGCAGCAACAGCATCTCGAGCAGGTGATGCGGGAAGTGCTGGCGTTCAAGAGAAAGACGCGCGGTGTGATAACCAACTCCGACTATTATCTCGAGCAGATTCCGCGGTACGTGCGCGGGGAGATCGCCGAGCCGTGCCGGTCGGGCATGCGGACGATCCACATCGATCCGACGGGCCGCGTCAAGCGTTGTCCTGATTTTCCCACCGACTTTCACTGGACGGAATTCCGGAAGTACGAGCCGATCAGCTGCAACGCGTGCTACTATGCGTGCAGGGGGGAAGCTCAGGCACCGTTGCGGTTTTCTCGCGTGCTCGATGTAATGGCGACTCCGGCTGTGGGCTTCGGGCATTGATGCCAATCCAACCATGCTGCGAGACCTCATCTTCGTAAACGCGGCGCAGGTCGTCACCTGCGCCGGCCCGGCCCGCGCCCGCAAGGGCGGCGAGATGCACGAGTCCGGGATCCTCAAGAACGCGGCGGTCGGCGTCAGCAACGGGCGCATCGCTGCTATCGGCGCCGCGCGTGACATCGAGCCCGCGTTCACCGATCCAGAGATCATCGATTGCCGCGGTGGCGTGCTCACGCCCGGTCTGGTCGACTCCCACACCCACGCGGTGTTCGGCAGGCCGCGGTTCGAGGAACAGGAGCTGCGCGCGCAACGGCACGACTACATGCACATCGCCGCGCAGGGCGGCGGCATCCACGCTTCAGTCCGTGATTTTCGCGGACGCACCGAAGACGAGCTCTACGATCTAGCCATCCCGCGCCTTCGCGCGCTCGCGTCCTACGGAGCCACGACTGTCGAGATCAAGAGCGGGTATGGACTCTCGGTTGACGATGAGCTCAAGGCGTTGCGCGTTATAGGACGTCTCGCCGAGAGCTCGCCGATGCGCATCGTCGCCACCTGGCTGGGCGCGCACGAGATTCCGCACGAGTACCGTTCGACCGATGCGCACCGCTCGGAATTTCTCCAGCTCCTCCTGGAGAAAATGCTGCCGAAGGTGAAGGAGCAGGGAATCGCCCGCTTTGCTGACGTCTTCTGCGAGCCTGGTGTCTTCACGATCGAGGAAACGCGTCGGATTCTAGGCGCGTCGCGAAAAGCGGGGCTTGGCGTCAAGCTTCATGCGGATGAGCTGGAGCCGTGCGGCGGCGCCGAGCTGGCCGCTGCGCTCGCGGCGATCTCGGCGGATCATCTCGCCGCTATCTCGGACGCTGGAATGGCTGCGCTCGCGAAGTCGGACACGGTCGCGACGCTCCTTCCCGGCACGATGCTCTTCCTCGGAAAGGCGAAACAGGCGCCGGCTCGCGCTCTGATCGAGGCTGGCGCGGCTGTCGCGCTGGCGACGGATTTCAACCCAGGAACGTCTCCGACCGTTAACTTTCCTCTTATCCTCACGCTCGGCGTCAGCCAGTTAAGGATGAGCGTCGCAGAAGTGATGGTGGCGGCGACCGTCAACGGAGCGGCCGCGCTGGGGCTGGCGGAAGAAACCGGGCAGATCGCGCCCGGCTTCGCCGCCGACCTCGCGCTGTTCCAAATCAGTGACGTGCGGGAGTTGCCATACTGGTATGGCGCCCGTCTTTGTGTCGGGACGTGGCAGGCGGGCGCGCCTTGTCACCCCTACGAAGCAGGAAGTAACTTGAACTCTCGTTCCCCGGAGGCTTCAGCTCCCGGGTAAGCCATATTGCCCGGCCGCCCTTAATGTCAGCTAGCATCGATAAGCTCAAGAAAAAGGCAGCCGAATTCGAGCAGAAGAAGCAGTTCGATAAGGCTCTGGAGATCTATCTTCAGATCATCGGTCATTCCGAGGGTCAGGAAGACAGGGACGTCACGGTCTACAACCGCGTCGGCGACCTGTACCTGCGCCTGAACAAGGCGGATCAGGCAGTCAACTACTACGAGCAGGCCGTCGATCTGTACACAGAGGGCGGCTACCTGAACAACGCCATCGCGCTCTGTAACAAGATTCTCCGCCATGCGCCGGCGCGTCACCAGATCTACTACAAGCTCGGAAAAATCTCCGCGAAAAAGGGCTTCAACAGCGACGCGAAGAAGAATTTCCTCGAGTACGCCGATCGCATGCACCGCGCCGGCAAGGACACCGATGCGTTCAAGGCACTCCAGGAGTTCGCCGACCTGTGTCCGGGACAGGACGACATTCGCCTGATGCTCGCCGATCAGCTCGCCAAGGCCGGCAAGAAGAGCGAAGCGATCGAGCAGCTCCAGATCCTGCACGAGTCTCTCGACGCGGAAGGCCGCACCGGCGAAGCGGAAGCAACGATCCAGAGGATGCAATCGCTCGATCCGAGCGTCGAGCCACGCCGCTCCAAGACTCCGCGGCCGCAGGAAGCGGGTGGGCTCGTCTTCCTCGACGTCGGCGCATCTCCGGCCAAGCCCCGTCCAAAGCTGGAACACGTGCAGCGCGATCCTGTGCCCGAGGCACGCCCGCGACCGCGGACGCCACCGCACGTGCAGCCGTCACCCGAGTTCGAGGCGCTCCCGGACATCGAGCCACTGCCCGACCTTGAGCCGCTTCCGGCCCTCGAGCTGGAGAACGCCAACTCACAGGTTCCGGGATTGGAGATCCAATCGGGCTCGTCGATAGCCGAGATCGAGCCTGCGTTCGATCTGAGTCTCGATGAAGAAGTCGTGCCCCCGCTCGAAGGCCT
>DATARP010000167.1:0-5510 GCA_036264075.1 Gemmatimonadaceae bacterium | reverse complement strand
ATCCTGAAGATTGTGCTCGCGCGCACCGGTGAGAGTTATCCAGCGCGGGCCAAGTCTGCGACGCTCGCTCGGCAGCGGAATCGTCCGCGCTCCTGTCACGTACTGGCCAGTGAGCGGACTCTCTGCGATGCGCGAGATGGGTCCCGCGAACACGATCTCTCCTCCGCTCTCACCGCTGCCGGGTCCGAGCTCCACCATGTAATCGGCGGCTTCAATGGCGGCGAGATCGTGCTCAACGACGAGCACGCTGTTGCCGGCGTCGCGCAGTCGCTGCAACAGCCTGAGCAGCCTGTCCATGTCCCGCGAGTGAAGCCCGATCGATGGCTCGTCGAGGACGTACAACGTGTCCACGAGCTGTGAGCCGAGGGAGTTGGCCAGTCCGATCCGCTGTGCTTCGCCGCCGGAGAGGGTACGGGTCGCGCGATTCATGGACAGGTAGCCGAGTCCGACGTCGCGGAGGAAAGTGACGCGATCGCGAGCTTCCTTGAGAATCATCGCCGCGATAGCGCGCTCGAACTCGCTGAGCTCGAGCTCAGTCAGCCACACCGCGAGCTCGTCGACGGGAAGCTCGGCGACCCTGGCGATGTTGAGACCGCCGACGCGCACATTGAGCGCTTCGGGCTGGAGCTTGGTTCCGTGGCAACGCGGACACTCCTGCGCCGTCTGGTACTGACGCAGGAAGACGCGGATGTACTGTTTGTACCGCTTGTCCTCGAGGTCCCGCAGGAAGGGAAAAATGCCCTTGTATCCACGCGTCTTCGAATTCAGCAGCAGCTGGCGATGCGCGGCGCTAAGCTGATCCCATGGCTTGTCCATCGGAATTCGTTCGCGTTTGGCAAACTCCGCCAGTGCCCTGCGCTTGTTCTCGTAGCGCGGCTTCGTCCACGGATCGATGGCGCCATCGCGGAGCGAGCGCGTCGGATAGGGAACGATCAACGTCTCGTCGTATTCCAGGATCGCGCCGAATCCGTTGCATTGGCTGCAGGCGCCGCGCGGATTGTTGAACGAAAAGAGCTGGGGCGTCGGTGTCGGAGCGAGGGTGCCGTCGTTGGGACACTCGAACCGTTCGGTGAAACGGAGCTTGTTGACCGTCAGGCCGTCAATCGGAGACACCACCGATTCGTTGAGGAGGATCACACAATCTCCCTCACCCTCTCTGAACGCAGTTCCGACAGCATCGCTCAGGCGGCCCGCGCTCTCTGGCGAGGCGACGAGGCGGTCGACAACGACGAGAAGCTCCCTGGCGCGGGTGATATCGCGTTTTGTGCCGGTCAGCTCGTCGAGGTGCATCACGATCCCGTCCAGCGCGACGCGGAGAAATCCCTGGGCGCGCAGGTTCTCGATCACGACGTCGTGGGTGACCTTGCTGGAAAGCCTGAGGGGAAACGTGACGTAGAACCGTGTTTCCGGCGGAAGAGTGAGCACCTTGTCGGTGACTGACTGCACCGTGTCCGGCTTGATCTCGCGTCCGCAGTTCGGGCAGAAAGTATGTCCGACGCGTGCCCACAGGAGCCGCAGATAATCATAGATCTCCGTCGCCGTGCCGACGGTGGAACGCGAGGTCTTGGTCGGGTTCTTCTGCTCGATTGCGACCGCGGGCGACAGGCCTTCGACCGAGTCGACGTCTGGCTTGTCCATCCGCTCGAGAAATTGTCGGGCGTAGGACGAGAGCGATTCGACGTAGCGACGCTGACCCTCGGCGTAGATGGTGTCGAACGCGAGGGAGGACTTTCCAGAGCCGGACGGTCCCGTGACGACGGTGACGGTCCGTCTCGGAATCTCGAGATCGAAGCCCTTGAGATTATGTTGTCGGGCGCCGCGGACGACGATGCTCTGTTTCACATCCGAAATCTAAACTCGGCACCGAATACACGCCGAACTATTGCACTACAATCGCCTCACAAGGCGGCCCAGCAGCAGGAGGACGATCGCGCCAACGGTCGCGATGCCTATCGAGCGGAAGTCAAACTCTCCGGCGGCGATCTGTCCCCAGCCGAAGAATCGCGTGCCCAGCCAGCCACCGATGAAGGCGCCGACGATGCCGAGGAGAATGGTGATGATACAACCGGAAGGGTCCCGCCCTGGCACCAGAAACTTCGCCAGTGTCCCGGCGACGAGTCCGAGAAGAATCCAGTAAAGCCAGAGCGGCAAACCCGTTTCCTGCGTGAAGCTGGTGCTGTGTTAAGGAACGCGCGGCGCGCCGCGGCCTCTGGTCGCCATCCTGTAGATCCAAAGGAAGATGAGCGCGCCGATGACTGCGAGAATTATGCTCTGGATTGAAAATCCGTTCAGTCCCACGCCAGTCAGCATGTTCCCGAGGAAGCCACCAATGAACGCACCTATGATGCCTATAATCATGGTAACGATGATGCCGCCGGGGTCATTGCCCGGCATGATGGCCTTGGCGATCGCGCCTGCGATCAGACCAAGAACGATCCATGCGAGAATTCCCATCTTCCCTCCAGTAAGGTTTTACGTCAGCCGACAGGATGGAACATCGGTGCTGCGGACAGGTGCAACAGGCGTACCATAGGTCATCTGTACGTAGCATCATACGAGGAACCCGGCTAGCATACGGCTGAATGACTGTCCCCGCAACCCAACCGCACGAAGACGACATCCTCGGCAAGGCTTACGACCGCAAGCTGATGCGGCGTCTGCTCGTCTACACTCGGCCGTACCGGGCACTGATGTACGGGGCGTTTGCGCTGCTGTGCGTAGAGGGCGCGCTCCAGGTGGTTGGTCCGCTTCTCACCCGTCGGGTGATCGATGTTGCTGTGCCGACACACAACATGCGGATCGTAATCATCTCGACGACTCTCTTCTTCCTTGCGTTGCTGACGGAATTCGTACTCTCGTACGGCCAGACGTGGCTCACGAGCCTGCTTGGCCAACGGGTCATGCGCGATCTGAGGATGGAGATCTTCCAGCACCTCCAGCGGCTTTCGATCTCCTATTTCGACAGGAATCCCGCGGGGAGACTGATCACGCGCGTGACTTCGGACGTGGAAACGCTCAACGAGCTGTTCACGTCGGGCGTCGTAGCCGGATTCGGAGATCTATTCACTCTGATCGCGATCAGCGTCGCGATGCTCATCATGGACTGGCGGCTTGCAATCGCGTCGTTCGCCGTGATCCCGTTCGTCATCCTCGTCTCGGGACTCTTTCGGAAGGGAGTGCGCGAGACCTATCGCGACATTCGAGTGCGTTTGGCCCGGATCAATTCGTTCCTGCAGGAACGTCTGACGGGGATGAGAATCGTCCAGCTCTTCGGACAGGAGCACCGCGAGGCGCTTAGGTTCGACGAGCTGAATCGCTCCCACCTCGACGCAAATCTCAAGTCGATCACAGTGTACGCGCTCTATTTCCCCGCGATCGAGCTTCTGACTTCGATCGCCCTGGCGGTACTCATCGTCGCCGGCGCGGCGCGGGTGAACGCGAATCTGCTCACCGTGGGAACGGTAGCCGCGTTTCTTCAGCTCGTCAGGCGGTTCTTTCAGCCTCTGCAGGATCTGTCCGAGAAGTACAATATCCTGCAGACGGCGATGGCAAGCTCCGAGCGAATCTTCACGCTGCTCGACACGCCGCCGAGTGTCGCTGACAACGCGGAGAGGGCGGGCGCGCAGAACAGGAGAGCAGGCGTCGAAGTGGCGTTCGAAGACGTCTGGTTCGCGTACGACATTGCGCATCTGGCGAAGCACAAGCCGGGGGAGCAGGAGCACGTGCCGGTAGAATGGGTGCTCAAGGGAATCAGCTTCACGGCACGGCCGGGCGAGACGCTGGCTCTCGTGGGTCACACGGGTGCGGGGAAGACGACGATAGTAAACCTGCTGATGCGCTTCTACGACCCGCAGCGCGGCCGAATCACGATCAACGGAGTCGACATCCGCACGATGCCGCTCGAGGAGCTCCGCTCGCTCGTCGGATACGTTCAGCAGGACATTTTTCTTTTCGCGGGCGACATCGCTACCAACATCCGTCTGTCGAATCCGATCAGCGACGAGGAAGTGGTGCGCGCCGCCGCCGAAGTTGGAGCCGATCGAATCATCCGAGGATTCCCGCAGGGATACGGCCAGGTCCTCGGCGAGCGAGGGGCATCGATCAGCGTGGGCGAGCGCCAGCTACTCTCCTTCGCACGGGCCATAGCCGCGAACGCTCCGCTGCTCCTGCTGGACGAGGCGACGAGCGCCGTCGACAGCGAGATCGAAGCGGAGATTCACGCCGCGCTGAGCATCCTCGTCGCGGGCCGCACCACGATCGCGGTCGCGCACAGACTGAGCACGATCGCCAGCGCGGACATGATTCTCGTGCTGCATCACGGCGAAATCGCCGAGCGCGGAACCCATCAGCAGCTTCTGGAGAGAGGCGGTCTGTACAGTACCCTGTGGCGACTCCAGGCCGGCGAGTCCGAGTCGCTTTTGCAGCGCGCCGGTTGATGCGGGTGACGCTTGCCGCTCATTTGGTGCATCCGTAGTTTGAGGCACGAGGGATGTCGTCATTCCCCCACACGTCGTACTTACCTACCAGGCATTCCAATCCAATGAGCTCCCACTAGTGCACCTTGCTGTTGCTGCTCGCACTGATGTCGGTCGAGTTAGAAAGGGTAATGAGGACTCGCTCCACGCTTCCGCCAACGCTTATCGGGGCCTGTTCATTGTCGCTGACGGCATGGGCGGTCACGCGGCAGGGGAAGTCGCGAGTGAGATGGCGGTCGAAATCGTGAGCCACGACCTATCCGACCTCAACGACCTGGACGCGCCGGATTCGCACGACCGGGTGGCGAAATCGCTCCGCGACGCGAACAGGGCCGTATTCGAGAGGACGCGCACCGAGCGCGACAAGCTGGGCATGGGCAGCACGGTCTCCGCTCTGCTTCTTTCCGAGACAAAGTACGTCGTGGGACACGTGGGAGACTCGCGCATCTACATCGTTCGCGATGGCGAGATGCACCAGCTCACAAAGGACCACTCTCTGGTGCAGGAGCAAGTGGATGCGGGGCTGCTAACTCCCGAGCAGGCGCGACGACACCCGCAGAGCAATGTCATCACACGCTGCATCGGAATGGCCGACGAGATAGAGCCGGACGTGTTCGACGGTGAAGCCCGCGTCGGGGACGCGTTCCTTCTTGCGAGCGATGGGTTGACGGGTATGATCGACGACAGGCGGATACAACAGCTTCTGTTGTCGCGCGCCAAGCCCGAGCGAATCGTGGACGCCCTGATTCAGGAAGCGAACATGAACGGGGGCAACGACAACATCACCGCCGTAGTCGTGCGCGTGCTCGCCGCGGAGGGGACGAACACCGACCGCGAAGTCACCCCCATTCCGCCAGCCCGGACGCATGGCTGACAACAACGAGTCTGTCGCCTCCCTCGCGCAACTCTATCTCGGCAACATTCTCTACGCGCTGGAACGGGCCGCCCTCGGGCTCGAGGAAGAAAACAAGGTTGCCGACGCCCAGTTCTACCGGGGCATTGCGCGCAAGTTGGCGGATGCGCGCGGGCGCGAGA
>DATARP010000166.1:0-8160 GCA_036264075.1 Gemmatimonadaceae bacterium | reverse complement strand
CAATGGGGCGAAGCCGAGGTCGATGGTTATTCCCCGGCGCTTCTCTTCGGGAAGTCGGTCGGTGTCAACACCAGTGAGCGCTCGAACGAGGGCGGTCTTGCCATGATCAATGTGCCCTGCCGTTCCGATTATCACGCAGCTGACCAGCGCTCGTGTTCCCAGACTGCGAACGCGCGCAACGGCCTGTCGTCGCTGAGATGGGCGCCCAGGAATTCGCGGAGCAGTCTCTGGTGAGAGCGCGCTTCCGCATCACTGAGGCTCGTCGACTCCACTCCCTCGAGCCAGCGTCTGATCGACCCGCGGGCAGAAGCGGGAATCCTTCGTCCAGCGGGCGCGAGCCTGCTGCACGAAGGGCAGATCACCCCACCGGATCCGTGAGAGAACGTCGCTTCATCCGTGTCGCGCAATGGAGTATGGCAGAGAGCGCAGCTCGACAGCTCCGGCGTGAAGCCGAGGACGGAGACGATTCGCCAGCAAGCGGCGAGACCATCTTCGATTGTATGCTCGGGCGACGAACGCGCCAGCCTGTCCAGGACATCTATGACCGTGTCGTAGAGGTCCGGACCAGAATCCTCTCCAGCGAAACGCAGGGCGAGCTCCGCTACTGTCGAGGCCGCGGTGAATCGACCGATGTCGTGGGCGAGCTCGCTGCGGGAACGGGAGACCTCGAACGAAGACAGGTTGTGAAGCTCGCGATTCGGCTTCACGTAAATCTGCGCCGTTCCCTCAGCAAAGAGATCCAGAGCCGAGCCATAGCGCCCGCGCGACTTTCGCGCGCCCCTGGCCAGCACCGATTGAACACCACCATCCCTCGTCAGAAGGCGAATGATCCGTGAGCTCTCGAGATAGTCGAAAGCATGAAGGACGATCGCTTCAGTCACGGTGAGGGACATGACTGGAATCTAATGCTCGACGGGCACCCTCAGCCGCGCAGCGCCATTCGAGTGTCTAGAAGAGCGTTGACGCGCGGGCGCCGATCAGCAAGGTGCGTCCTGGCGCCTGGAAATGAAGCGCATCCTCGTAGCGCTTGTTCAGCGCATTTTCCAGTCGCGCATTCAGGCTGAGTCCGCCGCGACTGCGATCGGCTATTGGAATTTCCGCGGAAAAATCCAGCTTCGTATACGATGGCAGCGTGACGCGGGGCGATGGAAATTGCGCGAAGTCCGTGTCCGGTCTTTTCCCGACGAAATTGACGGCGACGCCGAAACCCGCGCCCGCCGGACTGGAATAGCTCATGACCAGACTCCCCGAATGGCTCGGACGCCGGATCAGCGCGTCCCCGACACTATCGCTGCCCTGATATCCCGGTGGGACCTCGGTAACTCGCGGATTGACGATCGTGTAGCTCGCGCTTCCACGCCAGTTTCGCAGCGGTGAAAGATCGAGCTCCGCTTCGAAACCATTGGAACTCGCTCCAGTGAGGTTCGCGTAGCTGCCCTTATAGCTGGGGGGACCGCCGTTCACGTACTGAATGAGATCGGAGAAACGCTGGGTGAAGTACATCGCGCTCAGCCGAATTGGCTCAGCCCATGAAGCAGTCAGCAGTCCCACCTCGGCCGATCGAATTTTCTCGGGCCTGAGATCGGGGCTTCCAACTGTGTACAGAGTCGGCCGAAGCTGGTTGAATGCCGGAGCATTGAAGGCGGTGCTGACGGAAGCGCGCACCCTAAGAACGGAAAGAATTCCGGCGTTCGCGCCGATGCGGTAAGTGGCGAACCGATCGTAGTCCGAATTGTCATCGACTCTTCCGCTGACCGTGTAAGAAAAACGATCGGCGGGACTGCCGAGCAATTCGGAGTAGTACGCGACGTTGTGCCGGGAGGCATCGAAGGAATCGGTCTGGGTCGTGGGGCCACCGACGGGCCCCGAGCCATTGGAGCTCTTCTCGTGTTCGCCTTCGTAACTCGCTCCGACCGTGACGGTAGCGTTTGACGGAAGGAACAAGCTGACCCTGCCTTCGGCGTTGCGACGGTAGCCACGCGATCTGAACGCCGAATGCGCGGGGGCCGGAGCGCCGAACGGCGTGGCGATGTCTTCGGTCAGATCGGAAACCTCGTTCGTCCCCGCCAGGAACCGAGCCTGCGCGTAATCAGACAGGGTCTTCCCCGCATCGAGTCCTACCGTTAGGCGGTGCTGCGTGCGATAGGAGTTCGTGTCGACAGGTTGTCCCGCAAAGTCGGTCGGATAGTGAAATTCCGCGGCTGTGTAGCGGGCAGACAGCCTGACATCGCCTTCACTGTCGTGTCCGAGAGTCAGGGCGGTACTCAGAGTACCGTTCTTGTACTGATTGTTGAATGGTAGCGTGCCGTCCGTGGAGTGGCGCGCCGCCCCGAGCGAGAATTGCCCGAGCGGATTGCCGCCAGCAGCATCCGCGTCGACGTCGAATGAGTGATAGGTTCCCGCGCGGGCGCCGACCGATGCGCGCGATTCGTCCGTCCCGCGCCGCGTAAAGATCTGCACTATGCCCGAGACGGCGTCCGCTCCATACAGAACGCTCGCCGGTCCACGCACGATCTCGATGCGGTCAATGTTATCTGTCGTGAGATGACTGAAATCGAAAAACCCGCCGGAGGAATTCACGGGCACACCGTCGATAAGCACCTTCGTATAGCGGCTCTCTCCCCCGCGGAGAAACAGCGACGTCACGGCGCCGTACGATCCATTCTGCACGAGCATGGCTCCGGGCACTTCGCGCAACGCATCCGACACCCTGGTCACGCCGCGGGCACGAAGGTCGTCGCCCAGAAGCACGGTGACGGGCTGAGTGAGCGAGCTCGCCGGACGCGGAACCTTCGAGGCGGACACGACGACAGTTCGGAGCTGTGTGGTGTCCCTTTCCTGAGCGATCACCAGGTTCCGCGGGGTCGCGGCGAATGTCAGCAGGGCGAGTGAGAAGATTTTATAGTTCATCGTTTTGTCGTGGAAAGGTTCAACGGTCGGAGAGAGTGCGCGGGCGCCGCAGCGGCACGAGTGCCGGGGCTCCAACCGCGGGATCATGCGTAATCACAACGGGCCATCCGTATATCGATTCGAGGCGGTCCGCTTTCATGACATCGCTCGGCGGTCCGCTCGTGGCAATTCTGCCTTCGTTCAGGAGTACAATCGTGTCGGCGAAGCGGGCCACGAGATTGAGCTGGTGGCTCACCAGGAGCACTGCGAGTCCAGAGCGCGCGAGCGAAGAGAGCAGCTCGAAAATCGCCATCTCGTGCGCGACATCGAGGAATGTGGTTGGCTCATCCAGCACGAGCGCCGGAGCTTTTTGCGCGAGTGCACGAGCAATTCGGACGCGTTGCCATTCTCCGCCGGAGAGGGCATCGGTATCACGATCGGCGAGCGCTTTTACCCCTGCTTGTTCCAGCGCATCGGTGATCGCCGTCTCGTCGGCGGCGCTCGCTGTGCGCCAGAGTCCGAGGTGCGGGTACCGGCCAAGCGCAACGTAATCGCGCACCTTGGTCGGAAATGCTGCCTCTTCGCGCTGGGGAACGACTGCAACGCGGCGCGCGAGCTCGGTGAGCGACAGGCTCCGGACGTCGCTGCCTTCAACGGCGACTAACCCGCGCAGGATGTCTGCGCGACCCAGCAGCGCTCTGACGATCGTGCTCTTGCCCGATCCGTTGGGTCCAGCCAAGGCAGTCAGCTTTCCCGAAGCGGCGACAAAGCTTACGCCGTCGACAGCGTTTCTCGCAGCGCGCGGATATGAGACGACGAGATCGGATACGGATATCATGCGGCCCGTCTCAGCTGCACGAGGAAGAACGGGACGCCCAGGAGCGCGGTGATCGCTCCAAGAGGCAGCTCTGTCGGCGGTGCAGCGGTTCTCGCCGCGAGGTCAGCAGCGACAACAAGTGTCGCCCCAATAAGTGCCGCAGCGAGAACGAGCGGGCGATGCGCGCGGAGACCCATCCGCCTGGCGATGTGGGGGACGACCAGGCCCACGAATCCCACCAGCCCCGCAACGGCCACGGTCGCCGCGGCGAGAAGCGCGGCGATGAGAAAGACACGGCGTCCCGATTTTTCTGCGTTGACGCCGAGGGAGGCAGCGGTCTCTTCTCCGAGCGAGAGGACATCAATCTCTCGCGCCCAGTAGACCAGCGCGCCGCCAGCGACGAGAATGCTGGCTGCGAGCCAGCCCACTCGCTGCCAATTTGCGTCGGCAGCGGAGCCCATCATCCAGAAGAGAGCGCCGCGAATTGTGTTGGGCTCCGCCTTCGCCAGCGCCACCATGATTGCCGCGTTGGCGAATGCGCCGACGATCACCCCGGCCACCAGCAGTGTGCGAAGGTCTGCCCTTTGGCCGCGCGCTCCCACCCGACTGACAGCGAGCGCCAACAGCACGGCAGCAACTGAGCCAACAAAGGCGGCGAGCGTGACCGCGAAATCGGCGGTGAAGCCAAGCGCAAAGACAATCACGGCTCCCACCGCCGCTCCGCCGGACACGCCCAGCAGGTATGGCTCGGCGAGCGGGTTCCGAAGCGAACCCTGAAGGGCAGCGCCGCTGGCGGCGAGCCCCGCACCGACGAGCGCCGCGAGGACGACGCGTGGGAGTCGCAGATCGCGCACGATGGCGACGACGGTGGGATCACCGCGCCCCCGCAACGCTTCAAAGACCGCCGCCAGCGGCACCGATACCGCACCGCGAGCCACAGCGATCGCAACGATCGCAAACAGCGCCGCGATGAGGAACAGCCAGTACCATCCCCTGAATCGCGTCAACGCAGCGTACCGGGGTGGAGGAGACTCGCGAGCGAGACGGCGGCTTCTCCCAGTCTCACGGATGGCCGCGCAACTACCATTGTGTCCACGGCGAAGACTCTATTTTCCCGCGCGGCGCGCACTATCTTCCACCGGGGATCGGACGCGATCTGGGCTTTCCCGATTGGGCCGGCCAGAATGAATTCCGGGTCTCGACGCGAAATGTCTTCGAGGGAGACCTGCGCGGAAGGACCGGCGATGTCGGCGTATACGTTCTTGCCACCCGCGATATCCACCAGCTCGTTCATGAAGCTGCCAGATCCGATCGTGATGATCGGCGCGTCCCAGATGTGCCAGAAAACTGTCGGCCGAGTCAGGTGCGCGGTCGCGGAGCGAACTCTGTCGAGCGTGCGATAGACGGAATCAATGACAGTCTTTGCGCGCGCGGAGTCGTGCAGTACCGCTCCCAACAGAAGAACCGAACGCCGGAAATCGGAGATGTGGTCGACTTTGAGTGAGAGAGTGTTCACTCCAGCCGCCCGAAATCGGCCCGCCGCTGGTCGGTTGTCCTGGCTCGCGTAAAGAATCACGAGGTCGGGATGCACGGCCAGCACCGCTTCGACGTTCGGTTGTATTCCGTCGCCGAGCGGCGGAATCAGCTTCGCTGAATCAGGCCAGGAGTCGTATTTCGTCCGGCCAATGAGACGAGTGCCCGCGCCCAGCGTGAACAGGATCTCTGTGGTCGCCGGGTTGAGCGAGACGATACGTGTCGGGCTAGCGCCGATCCGGATCGGATCACCGAAGTCGTCGTTCCCGCCAAGCGACGGAGCGCGGGAGTCGGCGCACGCCCAGACGGCGAGTACGGGCACCACAAGAAGCGAGCGGCGAAAAAGCAAAACGGACACTCCTCCCAGAGGAATGCCCGCAACGAGCACGCGCCGAAAAGACGCCTGACCGCCACCAGCACCTCCCCCGAGGTTCTGCGAAAGTGGCGCGGACGAAAGTCGTCTCCTGGCTTCGGGCCGCTGGACTCACCTTCCCGACCGCTCCGCGGTCAGTGGTATTTTCGAGTCTGCGTTAGTGCCCGTTACAGTGGCGGGGCCGCACCGGCGTCACACCGGTTTCCGTGGCTCCCGTCCGCGATGAATTGTCTGGCGAAACTATCTACGCCGAAGCGCCCGCGCAAGCGCGACGATCATCGTCCCACCGATGAGCAGTGTAATCGCCACCATGTATCGCGGATCGATGGCTCGGTCCGGCGGCGGTGGCGGAAGATCGATTACCGCGACCGCGTTTTCCGGCATGTCGGACGCGAGGAATCGCCGGAAGTTGCGCCCTTCCACCGTCACCGGATCCACCTCGCGGACGTGTGGGCCTGTGACGCTCCCGGCTTTTTCTTCGATCATCATCTCGTAGATGCCCGTTTCCTTTTCGAGCGGAAGCTTCAACGGAAAGGATTTCGCGGGAAGCGCATAGGAGAACGAGAGCTGCTTGATGCCGGGCGCGATTGGAGCATACACGTACACGGAGCCCTTGGAGTAGAACACGGCGCTGGCGGGAATGTCGCCCTGACTGACCTGAAAATTCGTGAGACCCGGAGGCACGTGCGTCTGCCACGTCGCGTCCTTCGGCGTGTCGGTTGGCGCAATACGCGTCACCGATGAGTCATTCGACAGATCGTAGACCTCGACGACGGATCGCAATCCATTCGCATCCACAGCCGAAACCACGACGTGGTGCCCACGCAGGCTGACGGGCACGGGATGCGAGGTCGTGTCGAAGACCGACACTTCCGCGTCGTCGCCGCTCACCTTTCCTTCGGCGAGGGGCGGCGTGAAGTACGCGATGCCGTCGTACGACGCGGACACAAAGTAGATAGCGTCCTCGCTGCCGGTCCGGACATAATTGAAATTGTAGCGGCCGCGCTGATCGGATCTGGTTGAATCGAGTGGACCCGCCCGATCGGGTCCTACGCGGTGGAGAACGACCCACGCGCCGGCGACGGGAAGCATGCTGTGAGTCCCAGGTCGCGTGATGCGTCCGGATACCTGCTGCGGGGCGGTGGGAAGAGCGGCCTGCAAGAAGAGCAGGACCGCCAGCTTACATATTGAACTTCCCAAAGTCTTCGGGACGCATGTTCTCGAGATACTCTTTCAGCTGATCCGCGGACATTTCTTCAGAGGGTTCGGCGAGTGTCTCCGGTGCGGCCTGGCCCTCCTCGAGCAGCAGCGCGGTGAGGAGACTCTCTTGCGCAAAAATGGGTGCTTCGAATCTGAGCGCGATCGCAATGCTGTCGGAAGGCCTGGCATCGATGTGCACTGCGCCGGAGCTGCGAGCGATGTGTAGCTCCGCGTAGAAGGTTCGATTCTCGACTTTCGTGATGTGAACGCGTCGCAGAGTGCCGCCCATTCCGATGATGAGATTCTTGCAGAGGTCGTGGGTGAGGGGGCGCTCACGCTTGAGCTTGTTCATTTCGATGACGATCGACTCCGCCTCCGGCTGCCCGATCCAGATCGGCAGCAGGCGGGCTCCGCCCTTCTCCTGCAGTATCACCACATAGGAGTTCGTCGATCGGTCGAGACCGAGTCGCATCACTTCGACTTCTACCAGCTGCATGAATTCAAGTTAACGTGATGGGCGGAAAGTAGAAAAGCTGGCCGCGAACGCGGCCAGCTTATCATACACTCAGTTTCTTCCGCCGGCTTACTTACCGTGCACGGCCTTCTTGAGATCGGCCACTCGATCGAGCCGTTCCCACGTGAACAGCGTGCCCTTCCCGTTCTTCTTGGGCGCGCGCCCGAAGTGGCCGTAGGACGAAGTAGGACTGTAGATCGGCTTTCTCAGGTCGAGCGCGTTAATGATGCCCTTTGGCGTGAGATCGAATACCTGCATGACGGCCTTCATGATAGTCGTCTCGGGGACCGTGTTGGTTCCGAAGGTGTCGACGTTTACGGAAACGGGCTGTGCCACACCAATCGCGTACGCCAGTTGCACCTCGCAGCGCCGCGCGAGCTTGGCTCCAACGATGTTCTTGGCCACCCATCGCGCCGCGTAGCACGCAGAGCGGTCGACCTTCGACGGATCCTTGCCGCTGAATGCTCCGCCGCCGTGACGCCCCATTCCGCCGTAGGTGTCGACGATGATCTTGCGGCCGGTGAGTCCAGCGTCGCCCTGGGGACCCCCGATCACGAAACGCCCCGTTGGATTGATGTGAAACTTGATCGTCTTGTCCCGCAGCTCTTCTGGTATGACCGGCTCGATCACCTCGGAGATGATCGCTTCGCGGAGCTTCTTGTTCGAGATGTCTTCCGAGTGTTGGGTGGAGACGACGACGGTCTCGACACCGATTGGAAGGTAGTCCTCATAGAGGACGGTCACCTGCGCTTTGCCGTCGGGGCGGACCCAGCTTCCTTCCTTCGACCTGCGGAACGACGCGAGGCGCTCCGTCAGGCGATGCGCGAGCTGAAT
>DATARP010000161.1:0-31455 GCA_036264075.1 Gemmatimonadaceae bacterium | reverse complement strand
GCCCCCGCTGTTCCCGTCTTCACGCACACGATGGGCGGAAGCGCGTCTGCGATCTCTGTCCACGACGCACCCTCGTCGCGAGAACCGTAAAGCTTTCCGCTTCTCGTTCCGAAATAGATCCCGGCCGAATCGAATGAATCGGCGGCGAGCGCATCGCGAAGAACGTTTTCGTACGCACCGCTTTGGGGCAGCCCTCGAGTGAGTGGCTCCCAGCTTGCGCCGGCGTTCCTCGTCCGATAGACGCGCAGCTTCGCTTCTGGGGTCGCGCGGAAGATGTCCGCCTCGATCGGCACTATGTACACCGTATCCGGATCGTGCGGATGCATCTGCATTGCGAATCCGAAATCCGAGGGCACACCGTTGGCAATGTCGACCCAATTGTCCCCCCAGTCGTCGCTCCGGTAGAGTCCCCAATGATTCTGGAGAAAAAGTCTGCCCGGGCGGCTGGGGTGGTGAACCACCTTGTGCACGCACTGGCCGAACTCGGGGTAGCGCTGTTCTTCGGGCATAAACTGGGCACGGACACCTGAATTGCGCGCCCGCCAGCTCTTGCCGTCGTCGTCCGTGCGATACACTCCTCCCGTCGACATCGCGATCAGCATCCGGCGCGGGTTGCCCGGGTCGAGAACGATCGTGTGCAGGCAAAGTCCTCCGCCACCAGGCTGCCACTTGGGTTGATGCTCGTGGTTGAGCAATCCCTGATTTGGCTGCCAGCTCTCGCCTCCATCGCGCGACTCGAACAGTGCGGCAGGCTCGACACCACAGTAGAAAACGTCGGGTTCGGCTCGCCTGCCCGGCGCGATCTGCCAGATCTGGGCGAGAGCGCGCCCTGACTCCGCGGGAAACCGAACTGTTTGTGGGCCGGGAGTGCTCCACGTGACGCCGTTGTCGTTGCTCGTTCGAAGCGTAGGTCCCCAATGCATGCTATTCGTGGCAGCGAACGTGCGCGGACGACTGCCGCGGGTATCGTGCAGCAGCGCGTAGACAGCTTCTCCACGAAAATGAGGTCCTTCGATCTTCCACTTCTTCCGCGATTTGTCCGAGCGTAGAACGAATGCGCCTTTCATCGTTCCGACCAGCAGAAGCGCTTCGGCGTCGCGGGAAGTCGACGTTTTACTTGCCTTGGAGGTCTTGGTTGCCCTGGAAGGTTTTCTCGCCTTTGAGACTTTTCTTGCCTTCGACGCTTTCTTTACGGTTGCTTTCGCCATTTCATCCCCGGACTGATCGCCGTGCAAAGGTGCCCACGCTTTCCGCTTCCCGCTTCCCTCAGATCTCCCAGTTCGATAAAACAATTCCGCCATCCGTCGGATGCGACTCCGCGTAGTCGTGGACGGACATCCTCAGGTCCGTCCACCTCACCCGCGCCCCGCGCGCCATCAGGCGCCGATAGACGTCGCTGTAGTGGCCCTGAACCCGGATCGCCACGCGTCGGCCGGCCTTTGCGCGCGCGTGCGCGCACAGCTGTGTCACCAGGTGATCAAAATCGGCTTCGCTCCGCGCTCCGATCTTGAGAACGCGCATCTCCTCCGTGGCGCGGCCCTCGACCAAAGGCACAGAGTGAAAAATCGCGAAGGACACGACGTCGTTCCCCCTGCGCACGAACACAGTGTCGCCGAGCTCGTGCTGAGCGGTGAGAACTATTTCGCGCGTGTAGTCGTACCCGGGCATCAGCTGGTGAAGCATCTGCCGGCACTGCCTGATCGCCAGCTCTCGCTCATGCGGATCGAGTGTGGACATCAGAGTCGACTGAATTCCACTTCGCGCCGCATCGAGAGTCACAGTCACCGTGAGATGGCCCGGCGTGAAGCCAAGGGACGAGTAGAACCCGACGTTGTCCATTGTGCGGGGCATGGTCTCCAGTCCGATCACCTTCGCGCCAGCCTTTTTCAGCCAGTCGACCCCCGTCGTGACGATCATCTTGCCGATTCCCTGCCCCTGATAATCGGGATGAACCGCGAGAGGGCCCATCCACCCCTCGACGCCCGAACGATGTACCATGTTGAACGCCGCGATCCCGTCTCGCGCGTTCCGCCAGATCATTGCGCCATCTACGGCGTCGGTGATCGCGAATCTCCAAACAGCCGGGTTCAGGTGCGGCACCCTTACACCTACCATGCCGTCCTTGCGGTAGCGCTCTGTAAACGCCTCGCTGAACACGGCGTTGAGTGCGGGGATCTCGCGGGTGCTGACGCGCTCCGGGGTCTCCGACACCCAGGCGTGTCTCCAATTGCGGGCGAAAGCCATCAGGCCGCCGCCCCCGCGTCAGCCCCGGCGTCGATCGTTTCCTGGTCTCCTCTGCGACGCTTCCTCGCGCCCGAGTCGGACGGGCGCGGACGCAGATCATCGCCCATGCGGACGCTTTCGTTCTCGCTCTGTGTCACTACAGAAGATCCCAGATCCGCGTCGTAGCTGACAGATATCACCCTGTCCAGTCCCTCGCGCACCGGCTCGATGTGGGTGATGAGAATAACCTGCTCGAACCGATCGTGGAGTCCGCGCAAAAGCTCGACGACATTGAACCGCCTGGCTTCGTCCAGCGATCCGAACACCTCGTCGAGAATGAGGAGCGAGAAGTTCTGGCCCGCGCGCTCGGCGATCATCTGCGAGATGGCCAGGCGCAGCACGAGATTCGCGAGGTCTTCTTCTCCACCGGAAAGTACAGGCTTCGGAACACCGTCCTCCAGAATCACGATGTTGTACTGATCATCCAGCTCCAGCTCGGTATAGCGCGCATCGGTCAGCTCGCTGAGGAACGCGCTCGCCAGCTCGGACAACTCCGGACGCAGCTGAAAATTCAGATCCGTGCGCAGGTCCGAAAAAGCGCGGTCCAGCTCGTCGTGTATGCGCCGGTCGTCCTGGAGCACCTCCAGCTCGGCGACCTTTCTCTTTAAATCCTCTGCCGCCGCCTCCGCCGCGGCAAGAGCCACGGTCGCACTGGACACCTGTTCCTGCGCGCGCGCCGCGGCAACCTTCGACTCCTGGAGCTCGCTGCGAACGCGGTCGAACTCTGATTTCAGCTCGTTGAAATCCTTCTCCGTAAAGGAGATCTGCGCGCGTCTCGTACGCAGAGTGCCGAGCGTCGATTGAACGCGCATGATCTCCTGCGCGATCCGCGTCTGCTCCAGCCTCAGCTGCGGCTCGCGCTCTAACATGGCCTGGAAGCGACCCACTTCCGCCTCCATCGGCATCAACCGGTCGACCTCGGCGATGACCTCCGCATGGCGCGCCGGATCGTAACCCGGAGGAATGCGCGAGAGATCGCGCTTCATCTGCACCTGGCGCTGCTGCTTGGCGGCAATTTCCCGCACGATGGTGCCGAGCTCCTGAACCGCGAGCTGAACCTTGGCGAGTCGCCTCTCTAGCGTTCCGACTTCCTGCATCAGGAGGCGACGCTTCTCGTCCAGCTCGCGCACGTCGTCGGGCATCTGCTCCAGCTGCTCTACGCGCGCCTTGTAGTAGTTGCCGTCGACATTCACGGTATCCATCAACTCGTCGAGGTGCTCGACCACTGTGTGCAGGCTTCCGCCGAGCGGGCGGCTGCAGGTGGGGCACTCGCCATTTTCGCCGAGCGAGACCACCCGATCGCGCTGGACCTTGACCTCGGCGTACTGGGCGCGAAGCGCTTCACGCTTGGTCTGCGCTTCCTGCCTGTCGCGCACCCATTCGGTGCGTCTCGCCTCGAGTAACCCCTGAGCGTCCTCCAGCTCGATACGTTTTTTCTCCAGCTCGAGCGTGGCTTCTTCCTCGAGAGCAGGCGCGCGCTCGATCTTCGAATGGCGGTCCGCGAGCCTCGCGATCTCTTCGCGCAAAGCGGACTCCGCTTCGAGGAGCGTTTTGCGCCGGCCTTCTTCGCGGTAGAGCGTGTTGAGGGCCTGCAGCTCGACGTTCAGCGCGAACAGCGGCTCGATCGCCTCGCGGAGATTGTCGAGCTGAGCCCGCGCTGCCTGCACGCCCTCGAGCTCGCGCACGACACGCTCCGAGTCGCGGTGCAGCGCCGCTTCCTTTTCTTCGGCGACGGTGATCTGGGTGAGCAGCTGCGCGGACTGCTCGCGCTGCCGCTGCACCATCTCCCAGCGGGGCTCGATGGCCATCATCTCGCGCGCGCGGACAGCCCCGCGATGAGCGGCCTGGTGCGCGCGGCCCTCTGCCTCCGATTTTCGAGAAGCCGCCTCGGCTAGCGCGCGCAGCACGGCTTCGGGGTCCGGCATTCCGCGATGCATTCCTTCGATCGACGCTCGCACGCGATTTCGCTTCTCGCGGGTGAGGTCCTGGGCGATGCGCAGCTTCTCGTAACCGAGAACACGCGACAGGAATTGTCCGCGCTTTGCCGGCGTCATCGTTGCCATGACGCTCAGCTCTTTCTGACCGGTGAAATAAGTGTGGAAGAATTCCGAGAGCGACATCCCCAGACGGCGCTGGAGCAGGTCGGTTACTCCCGAGATGGTATTGGCGATCGGAGTGTCGGCGCCGTCGAGATAGACTTCGGCGCTCGAGAGTCCACGACAGACGCGATACCGGTGCGAGCCCAGCTCGAAGTCGAGCTGCACCTCGACGGGCGCCCGCGCGCCCGCGCCCATGAAGCGAATGGAGTCGCGGTTCCCGCGAATCGCCGCGTTGCCATAGAGGGCCCACGCTATCGCTTCGAGAATCGTCGTCTTGCCGGCGCCGTTGGGTCCGATAATACCGGTGAGGCCGGTCTCGAAGTTGATTTCGGTCCGCGCGTGCTGGCGGAAGTTGGTGAGACTGAGGGTATTCAGTCTCAAGCGATCGCTTCCTCTTCCGCCGGCCCCGCAAGAGCGTCGGCTTCGCGGAGATAGTGCAATCCCAGCTCGACGAGGGCTTCGCGATTGATGTTCTCGGTGAGAACGCGAGACATGAGCTTGTCGCGCACGGTATCGGCGAGAGAGGCGCGCCGACCGGGAGCGCCCTGACCTTTTTCCGGACGCACGATCTCCGGCCGCCGGGTGTCGAGATTGAAGTGCAGCGCCCTTCGCTTGTACTCTCTCAGTGACTTGTGGTCCAGGTCACGAAGTATGTGCCTCGGCACGTCGCGCACGACGAGTCGCACGATCTTGTCGTCGATGCCGCCCTCGCAGTTGTCGAGCGCAGCGTGAATCGCTTCGTCGAGCGCAGCTGGTGAGAGACCCGCGCCCGAGAGAGGCGCGAGATCTACCCATGCCCGCAAGGGTGGCAGCGGGTGAAACTTGTGGGCCTTTGTCGCCAGGTCGTGCTCGATGATTCCCTTGCCGCCAATCGCCAACTCGCGCTCCTCCGCAAGCTCGCCCCACGGATTCGTGCTCGTGTAGTCGAGTGAGCCGGAATAGAACGCGTTGGGCGCGATCGGCCGATATACATGATAGTGTCCGAGCGCGACGTAGTCCCATTTCTCCGCGCCCAGCTCTTCCTTTGTGATCTCCATCGTCGACCGATCGAGCTCGCGTCCGTACTTGGGCAGAACTCCTTCGATCTCCCCGTGGAGAAGGAGGACGTTGAATTTCGCGGTGGGATCCGGCTCGAGGGCAGGCTTGTCCTGCGCCATGTCGGGCACGGCGAGAATCATCAGGTCGCGCTCGGGAACCGATATGCGCTTCGACACGCCGTCGACGACGGTAATTCCGAGTCCCCGGAAAAGGCCCAGAATGCAACCCGTCTCAGTGGTACGCGGAGTGTCATGATTGCCCGCGATCATCACCACAGTCGCGTCCGGAAGCATCTGCATCAGACGCGAGAACTGAAGAAATCCATGGAGAATCGCGGGATTCGTCGGGCGGACGGTGTGAAAGACGTCGCCGGCGATGAGAACGATGTCCGGCCGCAGCTCGATCACGGCGTCGATCACCCGGCTCAACGACTTCGCTACGTCGTATTCCCGTTGATTGATGCCGGTAGGCGTCTGCCGCTGGTACTGCCGGAATCCAAGATGGATGTCAGCGAGGTGAACGAGTCTCATCGTGCCCGCATTGCCCGGATCCACTGCGTGATTTTCGTCCGCACCTGCATTGGCTCCCCCTTGGGATCGCCCCGGAGATCCGGGGGAGATTCAATCGTGGAATGCACGGTGATGGTGCTCCTCGAATCAGTAATCCAGCCGAGGCGTCGATCGATCTGGATGGTTCCGGAGAGCTGGCCCGACGTGCCGTATCCCGGTCCGGCCGGCGCGGCGCCCGGCGTGTTTATTCGCGACATGGTTCCGCGCATCGAGATGTAAGCGATGTCTCCGTTTCTCCCGAGCGAGTCCAGCCGGAACGTTGCGCGAACCGCGCCGACAGCGCCAGGCTCGCTGCTGAGTGGGATCTGCATTTCCCTCGTCCACTTCCCTCCGATTGCCACGGGGCTCCGAGTAAGCACAGCCGGCATCTCGCCGAAGATGTGGCGCAGCTCGCTGTTGGGGTCGCCATCGTCCACCATTTCCATCCCGCCGTCGGCCGAGACTCGCAGCAACACCGGGTTAGCCTGCATCGCCCGTCGCTTGAGATCGGCGAGAGACGCCGCCGACGCCGGAGTCATGGCGACGGAATCGGTAATCGTCCGCATCAGTGTCCCGCCCGATGTGTACTGCTCCGCTATGGCGCGAGTGAAAACCTCGATCGCGGTGGTCATCGACGTCGTATCGCGCCGATGGCCGAGCTTTGTTCCGTTCATCTCCACCGTTTGCGACAGGTGCATCCGCAGGGTGTCGCCGATGTGGGGGCGGATCTGGAGCAGGACGGACTGGCCGTAACCTGCGTGCGCGAAAACCAGCAATGCGACAATAAGGGAGGGTCTAGAACCCATAGGGATCATTCTCCGGCACAGTACGGATGCTTCCCGCCAGCGGACGCTGCGCTGGCTGCGCGGGAATGATCTTCCTGAACTGCGAGCTGAAGTACGCTTTGACGTCATTCGGCCGGGCCAGCAGCGTCGCGTTCCGCGCGCGAATCACTTCCTGCTCCGTGTAAAGCGCTGTGATTTCCTGAACCCATGGCAACGTAATCGTCGGATCGAGCGGCCTCAGCGCGCGAAGGATCGCCGCCTCGAGAGAGATCTCGCTCGCCTGCGGATACCGCTCGGATCCTTCGCGGCCCTGCATGACCGACGGCCGCGGAAAGCGCACGAAAATCGGCTGCGTGAAATGTGGATGGCGAATCATCAGCTGTCCCTTCTCCAGCGTCGCGAGCTTGGTTCTCGTCGCCGGGCTCAGCACCGCGTACCCAGGTGTCGATAGCTCGTCCGGATCCATCCGCCCGAAGAGCGCCGTGCCCGAGTTGCCGACCACGCGACGGTGCACCTGCGACCGGAACTGCTGCGCGCTGAACAACACCAGCCCCAAATACCGGCCCCTCTCAGCGATGTCGAGCAACATTTTCCGGACGTACGTGTCGGGTCCATCCCCCGGGGCGTACTTGTTGAGCTCGTCGACGAACACCACCAAGTGCTTGACGCCGAGGTCCCTTCTCTCGAGGTGCTCGCGGAGCTTGGAGACGATGCGGGCGAAGATGAGATCCTGCGCATCTTCCTCGAGATTTGCGACGTCCACTACGTACACCGTCTTGTCTTCAAAGCTCCCGAACGGGAGGTCGCTCACGGCCCCGGAATCGGTCACCAGCCCGGCGCATCGGGTGGAGATGTTGGACAACCTGTTCCGGACTTTGCGGATCGTCGCCACGTGGTGCGTGCGCCAGCTCTCGCCGTTCTTTTTCTCCAGTCCCTGAAGGATGTCCCGGAACCATGCGTCGAGCTCCGAGAACGACTGAACCCGGTGACTCTTCGAGAGAACCCCATCCGGTGGGAATTCCTTGTCGACGACGTTCTCGGTGATGAAGTCGATCAGCGCATCGGCCTTCGCGTCGATGTCGTCCTTGTTGAGGAGCACTTCGGCGTACTGAAGGACCTCGCGGAGCCCCCAGGTCAGCGGAGTGACGTTGTCCAGCAGCTCTTCGTTGTTCCGGAACGTGTTGAGCGCGAGGCCCTTTGCCGTGTACGGGGCGAAGTACTCGACACTCTGGAACGGCTTCGGCTCGACGCCCAGCTTCTCGTAGAGTGCCTCGTCTGTCGTCTCGATCCTGCCCGGCTTGTCGAGGTAGCAAAGGTCGGGGCCCTTTACGTTGAAGCAGACGGCGGCAATCGATCCCTTTTCTTCGGGGAAGTGCGTGAACAGCGAAGCGATCAGCCACTCTACCGCGCTCGTCTTGGTAGCGAGGCCGGATACACCCGTGATGTTGAGGTGCGCAGCCTCGGGACCGAGGAGAAAGTCGGCGTCCAGGTAGATCACCGCGTCGGTTCCTCCGGCGCGGTATACCCCAACCGGAATTCCGGTGTTGGCTCCCTCCTTCAGGTAGCTGTCCATCCGGAGTGCAACGTGCACGTCCTCTTCCGCGGCCAGGAAAACCTGTCCCATCGGCACAGGTTGAAGTGGCTCTTCGGGAATCTGTCGTAGCACCGCCGCAGTGTAGAGCCGGATTTCTGCCCTTTCCGTCGATGCAAATCCCGCCTGCGTCGGCGATCCGTCGTGGCCGAGTACGTCGTGCATGGGCGACTGCAAATCCGTGTAGCTGAATCCTTCGACGACGATTCCGTAGATGTGCGGAATCTGCCCGTCCATCGGCTGGGCTCCATCCACGCGGACAATCGTCCCTATTCCGACCGGGGAATTGATAGCCGTCCAGAAATGGAATTCGTGCGGAGTGTTGGGCTTCCGCTCCGTGGCGACTACGCGTCCCAGTGCCTCGCTCATGAAATGGCTCTCAGAAATTCTTCGCAGTCGCGGACGCCGTACGCCAGCTTGTCCCAACGTCCGTCGGGAAGTGAAAGCGGAGTCGTCTCCGCCATTATCCATCGGGATATCTCGTTGGCGCGATCCGACGGGCGTTCGCGCTCGGCCACTTCCACCCGCACCAATCCCCACAGCGGGTCGCGGCCTTCTCCGGCGCGCAGCCGGAGGTACCAGCTCATCACAGAATTTCTGGACCGCGGCGACACCCGGAAAACCGAAGACCGCTCGCCCTTTCGAAGGCCCAGCACAACGCGGAGAGCGTCGCCCTCCACGTAGAGCGTGCGATGGCTCTTGATCACTCCAACAGCGAGCGGCGACGATGCCACGCTCGCGCATCTGCTGATTCCACCGTCAATGAAGATCGGGGAAATGCCGTTTTCGCACCACGCCTCCCCCAGGCGGTCCTCAAGCTGCTCCCGTTCCTGATCCACTGCGCGAGTCGCGCGCTCGAGCAGAACCGCCGGGTGCTGGCTCGGGTACTCGCCGTTCTTGTCAGCGGTCGAGGTGTCGACGATTTGCCAGCTGTCCCGTGCCGCGTCGGCGCCCAGCTCGGCGGGCGCGGGAAGATATCGCAGGGGCAAATACATTTTCCGCTCCACGCGCGGCGGCTGGATTCCCCACGTCGTCATGCGTCGATCGACCCGAATGCGCACTGCCGCCGATACCGTTCCGATGACGATCGGCATTCCCGCATGATGCGCAACGACCTGTACTTTCTGCGTTCCGTCGAGGAATGCGCCGAATCCCGACTTCGCCTCGTGCGAGAAATCGGGAACCCGCATCGCGCGTAAAGCAGTTCCCTCGATTACTGAAGCTGCCCGCAAAGTTGGAGGATCGCTGCCAACCAGGGGCTCAACGGTGCCCGCGCCGTCGAGAACGCTGACCCCCGGGAGCTGTCGCATCAACAACCGAAGCGCGGCCCGGCTCGCCGCGTCCGGGCCTGAGCTGCTCACGAGCACCGCGACTACTCCAGCCCGATGTCCCACGCCTGCTCGAGGTCCTTCTTCGAGTAGGCGCGGAATGCAGTGAGAGTGTGGGTCGACTTGATGCCCGGAACAACCGTGACCTCCTCGGTAACGATGCGCGCGATCGCCTCGTGCTCCGCGACCTCTATCATCGCGACGAGATCCCATTCGCCCGAGACCGAATAGACCTGCGAAACGCCATCTATTCCCGCGAGCTTCGTCGCGCATTTGGCGATTAACTGCGGCTCGGCCTTGATCAATACGATGGCGGTAATCATGGGGGCCCCGATGCTGCTATCTTTGGTGAGCGGCGTCGCCGCGAGGGTGAGACATATAACGATACCGGCGGGGCGGACACTGCGCCACGTTGCAAAATAGAGGTTTGAGATGTTGGAATCGGAGGAAGTCGGAGAGCGCCCTTCCGGACAAGCGGGCCGCCACCAGAATCTGGTTTACACGCTTCCGCATACGACCGAGTCGATTGCGGAATTTCTGACTCCGGTCCTGACGCGCGTCGATCTCGCGACGGGAGGCACGCAGGTCGTGGTCGTAACCCGCGATGCGGAAACCGCGCTCACCATCTCGGAGACCGTGCTGCGGCTTACAGGTTCGGCTGGTATTGAAGTCGTCCCCGTCACGAATGCCTCTCGCGCCGCGCGGATCTTCAACACCCGCCCGGTGCTCGCTGTAGCCGGTAGCGCGGCAGAGCTGGGCGGACTCGTCCGCGCCTCGCTGCTCAAGGTCGACTCGGTGAAAACGGTCGTCCTCGCCTGGGCCGATGACGTACTCGAGGAAGGACAGGCCTCCGTTGCCGCGCTCGAGGCACTATTGAGTGAGCTTGGCGACGCAACCCGCGTAATCGTTGTGCGCAAAGTCACGCCGGTTATCGAGAATCTCGTCGAGCGCTACGCCCGTCGTGCGCGCCAGGTCGGTGCGGCAGAGGTCGAGGCCCCCCAGATGCCCGAGAATTACGAGCTTCCGATCGTCAGGCACATCACCGTCAGCGCGAGCGCGAAACCCGCGGCACTCAGACGGCTGCTCGACGATCTCAATCCTCCTTCAGCCGTCATAGTAGCGCGCGATGGTCCGACGCTCGAGAGCGCAAAGCAGACTCTCCGCACCCTCGGCTACCACGATGACGACCCGAACGTTCGCGCAACTCAAGGCGATTTCGGCGGTCCGGCGCACGCCGTGATTTTCTTCCAGCCTCCTGTCACGCCCGCGGAGCTTCAGCGCGCCGCCCAGGCAAAGCCGGTGCAGGTCGTGGTGTTGGCGAGACCGGGTGAGATCGCCTGGCTCAGAGAGCTGACTGGTGGGCGGCTGGCGCCACTCAATCTCGCCGGACCCGAGCGTCGCGCACACGATCGCGAAGCGGCGGTCCGGCAGGAGCTGAGAGCAGTGCTGGATCGCGGGGTTCCTCCGCGTGAGATCATCGCGCTAGAGCCGCTCCTCGAGGAGTTCGATGCGTCAGAGCTGGCTGCGGCTGCGCTCTACCTTCTCGAGCGCGAGCGCGCTCAGCGTCGCGCGGCGGCGGAAAACGCTGCTCCGGCCGCGAAGCCGCGACCGACGGAAGGCGGCGACCGGCCTGGCGCTCCGGCAGGCGGAATGACGCGCCTCTTCATGACCATCGGAACACGCGACGGAGTGAAAGTCGGCGACCTCATGGGCGCGATTGCCGGCGAAGGAGGAATTCCCGGAGATCACGTCGGGAAGATCGACCTTCGCGAGAGCCATGCTCTCGTGGAAGTTGCCGATGCCGATGCGGCCGGAGTAATCGCCCGAATCAATGGCGCGATGATCCGCGGAAGACGTGTCGTTGTCCGTGGAGAACGCGACAAGGAAGAGAGAGACCGCTCGGCAGCTCCGAGAGGAAATCGACCCGAGCGCGGCGCTCCTCGGGATCGCAGCCCGCGCGATCGCGGAGCGCCGCCACGTGGTCGGCCAGGGGCGCCGCGTCGGGGCGGACCGCCGGACAGATCGAGTCGCGGAGGTCCTCCCCGTAGAGATCGCGACCGGTCGTGAGCGGACCGAGCGGACCATTCCACCAGGCCGGTGGATGGATTGAAGTCATTGCCGGCGTGATGTTCAGCGGAAAGAGCGAGGAGCTCATTCGGCGTGTTCGGCGCGCGATCATCGCTCGCAAACGCGTGCAGGTGTTCAAGTCGCACCTGGACGCCCGCTACGCGGGCATCTATACCGTCTCGAGCCACGACGGGCGCACCGTCGAGGCGATCCCCGCCGACTCCGCAGCGCAGATCGCCCAGCAGATCGACCCGAGCGCGCACGTCGTAGCGATCGACGAAGCCCAGTTCATGGACGGAGGAATCGTTCCGCTGGTGACCTCTCTGGCAGCGAGGGGCCGCCGCGTAATCGTCGCGGGAACGGACACCGATTTCCGCGGCGAACCCTTTGGGGCGATGCCCGAGTTGATGGCGATCGCGGAAGTGGTCGACAAGCTCCACGCGATCTGTGTCCTTTGCGGCGGCCCCGCCAGCCGCAACCAACGGCTCATCGGTGGGCGCCCGGCACCGTACAATTCCCCCCAAATCATGGTTGGTGGTACGGAGTCGTACGAAGCGCGGTGCAGAATGTGCCATACAGTTCCAGCCGGCGATGCAGCTCAGGTGGCTCTGCTGTAGACCAAGCTCAGCAGTAAGCCTGGCGTCGCAAGCAGCAGTTTACGCGTGACACGTCTGGAAGAACGTCCTATCTTGCCGCGCGGGCTGCCGGAATCCACTTCAATCCTTTGACAGATGATTCGCATTGGACTGACAGGAAACATCGCGAGCGGAAAGTCAGAGGTTGCGAAAATGCTCGCCGATCGCGGCGCCACAGTGATCGACGCAGACCTGCTGGCGCGTGAAGCCGTCGAACCCGAGACGCAAGCTCTCAGAGACATCGTTAAACGCTGGGGCAAGGACGTCCTGAACGACGACGGCAGCCTCGACCGTGCAGCGCTCCGGCGAATCGTGTTCGCCGATCAAAGCGAGCTTGACGCGCTGAACCGGATCGTCCACCCGGGCGTGACGCGCCTGCGGGACCGGGAAATCGCCCACGCCAGAGAGCGCGGAGATCCAATCGTCATCTGTGTCATTCCGCTGTTGTTCGAGCGGAATATCGTCGACGAATTCGACGCGATCGTGCTCGTCGACTCCCCCCGCCCGCTGAGACTCGAGCGGTTGGTTGCGACACGGGGCATGGAAGCGACGGACGCAATGAACATGATCGCCTCGCAGATGCCGGCCGAGCTCAAGCGCGCCCGCGCGGATTACGTGATCGAGAACACCGGCTCCCTCCAGGATCTAGAGCGCGATGTGAATGCGCTCTGGAGCTCCCTTCAGCGAGATGCTCAACGCACGAGTGCGCGCGCAGGGGAAACCTCCGACGCGTACGTAGAGGCGCAAAGCGAAGCCCGCGTTTCTTGACTCTCTTTTAGACCGCCGATAGACTTCGCGCCCGGCGTCCGAACTTCGCCGGCAAGCAATCACGCATCACAGCGGAGCAGAAGTGGCAAATATCCCCGGCGATCTTCTCTACACCGAAGAGCACGAGTACGTCCGCAAGGGAAAGAGCGCCGGTGATCCGGTGGAGATCGGTATCACGGACTTCGCTCAGGGCGAGCTAGGCGACATCGTGTACATCGAGCTGCCGAAGGTCGGGACCAAGTTCGGGAAGCACGATGTGTTCGGCACTATCGAAGCGGTAAAGGCGGTGTCCGAGCTCTTCTCGCCGATCGCCGGTGAGATCGTCGCCATCAACGACAGGCTCGACAAGGAGCCGGCCCTCGTGAACACTGATCCCTACGGAGCCGGCTGGATGATCAGGATCAAGCCGAGTGATCCGTCAGCGATCGATGGGCTGATGAAGCCGGACGCTTACAAAGCGCATATCGGCTAGCAGGGCTGCCGCGAGTCGCTCATCGCGGACGCTGTCTTCGCTCCCTCCAGCACAGCCTGAGCAACATCACCCAGAACAAAGCCGACAGCGCGAGGCTCGCGGCCCAATAAGCGGCGTCGTTCTCGAACGCCCCAAGCGCGCGAATCACGTTCACGAAACCCAGAGACACGGCGGCAATAATCACAAGCGCCAGCAGTGTCCCGGCCCCGTCGGTCTTCAACGGACTATCCGGGCTTCGCAGGTGCGGTAGAGCGAACGGAATAGCCAGCAAAATCACCAGCGCCGCGAACACAATTCCGCCCCAGTGCACGCTTTAACCCCCTGTGGTTCCCGTGTCCGCCTCTACGTAAGAATCTGTCGGGAGACAGGAGCATACCAGGTGCCGGTCACCATAGGCGCTCTCTACACGCGCCACCGCCGGCCAGAACTTGAAGTCCCGCGTCCACTCGGCGGGAAATGCCGCCTGCTCCCTGGTGTAGGGATGTGTCCAGGCGGTCGAGACGACCCTGCTCATCGGATGTGGTGAGTTCTTGAGCACATTGTCCTGCCTGTCGGCCGCACCCGATTCGATCTCCCTGATCTCCGCGCGAATAGAGATCATCGCGTCGCAGAACCGATCCAGCTCCTCCTTCGGCTCGCTCTCCGTCGGCTCGATCATGAGCGTTCCGGGCACGGGGAACGACACGGTCGGAGCATGGAAGCCGTAGTCCATCAGACGCTTGGCGATGTCCTCGACCTCGACGCCGCTGGACTGCTTCACCACCCGTGTATCGACGATGCACTCGTGCGCCACGGTTCCGTGCGCGCCCTTGTATAGCACCGGGAAATGCGGCTCGAGGCGCTTGGCGATGTAGTTCGCGTTCAGTATCGCAATCTTCGTCGCGTACTCGAGGCCCTCGGCCCCCATCAGCTTGATGTAGGAATAGGAGATCGGAAGAATGCTCGCGCTGCCCCAGGGCGCCGCCGAGACAGCTCCCACCTCATCGCGGCCATTGAGCTTCACCACTGGATGGCCGGGCAGAAAGTGCACGAGATGCTTCGCCACTCCGATGGGGCCCATTCCTGGACCGCCGCCGCCGTGGGGAATGCAGAAAGTCTTGTGAAGATTCAGGTGACACACGTCGGCGCCGACATCCCCGGGCCGGCACAGACCCACCATGGCGTTCATGTTGGCCCCGTCCATGTACACCTGTCCGCCGTACTTGTGGACGATGCTGCAGACCTCGACGATCGATTCCTCGAACACTCCGTGGGTAGACGGATACGTGACCATCAACGCCGCGAGGTTCAGCGCGTATTCCTCCGCCTTCGAGCGAAGGTCCTCGACGTCGATATTTCCGCGCTCGTCCGTCCTCACCACTACGACTTTCATGCCGGCCATCACCGCGCTCGCCGGGTTCGTGCCGTGCGCGGACTGCGGGATCAGACAGACATTGCGATGGCCTTCGTTGCGCGACGCGTGGTAGGCGTGGATCACCAGCAAGCCAGCGTACTCTCCTTGCGACCCCGCGTTCGGCTGCAGCGAGACCGCGGAAAATCCGGTGATCTCCGCCAACGCGCGCTCCAGCTCGTCGAACAGGCGTTGATAACCTTCCGTCTGCTCGAGCGGGGCGAACGGATGGATCTTGGCAAACCCGGGCCACGTAATCGGCATCATCTCCGCGGTCGCGTTCAGCTTCATGGTGCACGAGCCGAGTGGAATCATCGAGTGAACGAGCGAGAGATCCCTCGACTGCAGCTTGTTCATGTACCGCAGCATCTCCGTCTCGGCGTGGTGCTTGTTGAACACCGGGTGCGTGAGAAACGGAGTGGTGCGGTTGAAGCGCTCGTCATAGCGGAAGTCCGCGGCGGACACCACGTCATCGAGCGAAAAGCCGGGCTCTTTACCTTCGTTGAACGATGCAAAGAGGTTTTCGATGTCCTCGCCGGTCACCGTCTCATCCAGCGCGATGACGATGCTTCTGTCGTCCATCGCGCGAAGATTGATCCGGCGATTTCGCGCCTCGTCGAGTATCGCCGACGGGCTTCGCTTGCCGAGCGCGACCCGAACTGTGTCGAAATAGTCGTCGTGGGCGATGGCGAAACCGAGCCGGCGCAGCCCCTCCGCCAGGGCGGTGGCGAATCCGTGAACTCGCTTCGCGATGCGAGTCAGCCCCTGTGGACCGTGGTACACGGCGTACATGCTGGCAACTACCGCCAGCAGCACTTGCGCCGTACACACGTTGCTCGTCGCCTTCTCGCGACGTATGTGCTGCTCTCTCGTCTGCAGCGCCATCCTCAGCGCGGGCTTGCCATCGGCGTCGCGGGAGACGCCGATGATACGCCCCGGCAGCTGGCGCTTGAATTCATCCTTCGTCGCGAAGAACGCTGCGTGCGGGCCGCCGTAACCGAGCGGAACTCCGAAGCGCTGGCTGTTGCCAACGACGATGTCGGCGCCCCATTCGCCAGGCGGCGTGAGGAGTACCAGACTCAGCAGATCAGCGGCAACTGTCACCAGCGCATCTGCCGAGTGTGCCTGCTCGCAGGTCTTCGTATAGTCGATCACCGCGCCGTCGGTTGCCGGATACTGCACGAGTATTCCGAAGACCTCGGGCCCGATCTGGAAATCCGCGTAGCTCGTCACGCGCACCTCTATGCCGCGGACGCCGGCCCGCGTCTTCACCACGTCGATCGTCTGCGGATGGCACTCTGATGCGACGAGAAATACTTCCTTTCCCGGCTTCCCCTTGATCGCGTAGCTCATCGTCATCGCTTCTGCCGCCGCTGTCGCCTCGTCCAGAAGCGATGCGTTCGCGATCTCCAGTCCGGTGAGGTCGATCACCATCGTCTGGAAATTGAGAAGCGCCTCGAGTCTTCCCTGCGCAATTTCTGCCTGGTAGGGCGTGTAGGCGGTGTACCAGCCGGGATTCTCCATGATGTTCCGCTGAATCACGGGCGGGGTCACGCAATCCGAGTAGCCCATGCCCATGAACGAGCGAAAGACCTGGTTCTTCGCGGCCAACGCTCGGAAGTACGCAAGCACTTCCGGCTCGGTGAGGCCTTTGGGGAGATCGAGCCCGCCGCGCAGACGGATCTTCGCGGGCACGGTTGCGTCAATGAGCGCGTCCAGGGACGCAAAACCGAGTGTTTTCACCATCTCGGCTACGTCGCGCTCGTCGGGTCCGACATGTCTTGGAACAAAGGATTCAGCAGGAGGGATCGCTGCCTCTACCTGCTTGATTGTAGTGCTCATAAGAGTGACAATTTAACACTCTATGCACCCCCGGCGAAGTTACGGACGCTGGCGACTTCTCCTCGCTCCGCCACGCTCGGGCGCCGAGAACATGGCGCGGGACACCGCGTTGCAGGCGCGAGCCGCGGACACGTCGGAGACGGTGTTCAGTGTGTACTCGTGGGCGCACCCAACGCTCTCCTTCGGCAGGCATCAGCCGGCGCTTGGCCTCTACGACGTTCAAAGGATTCAGGCGGCTGGTCTCGACGTCGTGCGACGGCCAACCGGCGGCCGTGCGATTCTGCACAATCGCGAAGTCACGTACAGCGTGACGGCTCCCCTCGACAGCGCGGAGCCTCTGCGAGCAGCGTACGCCCGAATCAACCGGATTCTGCTCGATGGCCTCGCGCGGCTGGGCGTCGTCGCAGGACTTGCCGCTACAAGCGAGCGCGCGGCCGCACCGAGCATCCGTCCCTGCTTCGAGACGCCGGCTGAAGGCGAGCTTGTGGCAAACGGTGCCAAGCTCGTTGGCAGCGCGCAATGGCGCGAAGGCGGAGCATTGTTGCAGCACGGCTCCATCCTCGTCGAGGATGATCAGTCTTCTCTCAATTCCTTTGCAGCGGACACCATGGACGATTCGTTCAGCGTCATCGGACAACCCGCAACGCTCGCAGCTCTGCTTGGCCGCGCTCCTGACGCGAGCGAAGTAGCGAGCGCCATGTTCGAGGCCGTTCGATCCCTGGAAGATGCGGACGCGACCGAGCTTGATGAAGGCGAAATCCGAGCGAACGCCTTGAAGCAGCTTCCCCACTTTCTCGACACAGAATGGACATGGCGACGATGAAGCGACTGGCGCTCCTTTGCGCTCTTGCGCTGCTCGCCGGCTGTACGGGGTCTGATTCCACACCAGGAGTGAAGTCGGGTGGCACGCTGACGATTTCCACCGGCGGCGACCCCGACGTTCTCATTCCGTCCCTCGTTTCCACAGTTCAGGCCGCGCAGATGGCCGATCTCATATACGATCGGCTGGCGGAGATAGGCGATTCGCTCAACATCGTAAACGACGGCGGCTTCACTCCGCGTCTCGCCGATCGCTGGGCCTGGAGTCCTGATTCGCTGAGCATCGCGTTCCACATCAACCCGCGCGCAAAGTGGCACGATGGGCAACCCGTGCGCTCGGGCGACGTGCGATTCACGGTGCAAAGCACCCGGGACTCGACGCTCGGCAGCCCCGTCGCCGCGCTACTCACGAACATCGACTCGGTGAGCACACCTGATTCGGCGACAGCTGTATTCTGGTTTCACAAGCGCACCCCGCAACAGTTCTACGACGCGACCTACCAGATGCCGATCATGCCCGAACACATCTGGAAAGGAATCGCGCCGGCTGCGTGGAGGGCCTCCGATGCCGCGAGGCACCCGATTGGGTCAGGACGATTCAGATTCGTGCGATGGACGCCGCGAACGTCTGTCGAGGTAGCGGCCGACACAAACAACTATCGGGGCGCGCCGAAATTGGACCGGGTGGTCTGGAGCATCGCCCCGGATTTCCCCACCGCGCTCACCAGATTCCTCACCGCTGAAACCGACTTCTTCGAGGTGCTGCGTCCCGAGAATATTGCGGAGGTAGCCAAGCACCCGAACTTGAGAGCCCAGACGTATCGGGGCCTCTCGTATCTCTTCGCGCAATTCAACCTGCGCGATCCTGCCAATCGCGCGAAGCCGCACCCGATCTTCGGCAATCGTGAGCTTCGGCGCGCGCTGACGATGGCGACCGACCGCGTCACGATGGTCCGAAGCGTATACGACACCCTCGCGCTTCCCGCGCTCGGCCCCACGGTGCGCGCCTATGCGACCACCGATCCGAACCTCGCCCAGATTCCCTTCGATCTTCCCCGCGCGCGCCAGATACTCGACTCCCTGGGCTGGCGTATCACCAGCGCCGACGGAATGCGCTCGCGCAACGGACGTCCGCTGCGCTTCACGCTCTCGGTTCCGAGCACCAGCAAGGTGCGCGTAGGGCTGGCGGTGCTTATTCAGGAACAGCTCCGTCAGGCCGGAGTCAAAGTCGACGTAGAAAAACTCGATTTCCCGGTGCTTGTGGAGAAGGAGCGCAAGCGCGCCTTCGACGCAGCGATCGGGCAATGGAACCCGCAGCCGAGTCCGGGATCTGTTCGCGGGTCGTGGGGAACCGCCGGCTCGCGTTCATCGAGCGGCAACAACTACGGCTCGTATGAGAATCCGGTCTTCGACGCGTACGTCGACAGCGCGCTGGCCTCGTTCGATCCATCGGCCGGCAAGGCCTACTTCACCAAGGCTTACGACACGATCATTCAGGACGCGCCCGCGATCTGGCTGGCGGAGCCAAGACCGACGGTTGGGTACAACGCGCGCGTGCACCCTGCGCCGATGCGATCGGATGCCTGGTGGGCACACATCCCGGATTGGTGGGTCTCGGCCAGCCAGAAAACTCCTTAGCGGGTGATCCGCTTCCTCGCGCGAAGGCTCGCGCAGGCCGCAGTGATCGTCGCCTTCGTCGGGGCGATCAGCTTCGCGCTCATCCATCTCGCGCCAGGCGATCCGTTCAGCGCCGTGATGGACAACCCAAACGTTAACGAAAGTGTGCGGCAGACCCTGCGCGCGCAGTACGGTCTCGACAAGCCGCTTCCCGAACAGTTCGTCCGCTACATCGGCCAGCTAGGCCGCGGTGATCTCGGGTGGTCGTTCTCGCACGACCGCCCCGTGCTCGAGGTTCTCGGTTCCGCCCTGCCGAATACGCTGCTGCTGATGAGCGTCGCGCTGGTCGGAAGCTTTTTGCTCGGCATTCTCATCGCGCTCATTCAGGTGGCCAGGCGGGGATCGCTCGTCGATCACACCTTGAGTGGTTTGACACTGGTGCTGTTCTCGATGCCCGATTTCTGGTTCGCGATCCTCGCACTGCTGGCATTTACGTATTGGCTGCCGATTTTTCCCGTCGGCGGCGCAGTCGACGCCGTAATGCACGAATACATGGACCTGGGCGCGCGCATCGTCGACAGACTGCGGCACCTGACGCTCCCGGCGCTGACGCTTACCGTTCTCGCCGCCGGCGGAGTCGCGCGGTATCAGAGGGCCGCGCTGCTGGACGTCCTTCCCGCCGATTACATTCGCACCGCGCGGCTCAAAGGGTTGACCGAGCGCGAGATCCTGCGCCGTCACGCGTTGCGCAACGCGCTCCTCCCGATAATCAGTCTCATCGGCCTGTCGTTTCCCGCGCTGCTCACCGGCGCCTTTTTCATCGAGAAGATTTTCGCGTGGCCGGGTATGGGGCTCGCCGTTGTGAGTGCCATCAGCTCCAGAGACTATCCGCTCGTCGTGGGCGGAGTGATCATCGGCAGCATCATGGTGACGCTCGGCAGTCTCCTCGCCGATCTATTGTATGCCTGGGCAGATCCAAGACTCCGCGATCGTTAGCGCACCGCGGCTACGAGAGTCCGCCTTCGCACTCGGCTTGCGCCGCATTCTCCGCAGGCCATCATCGCGCGCCGCGCTGGTCATCCTCGCCACGATTGTCCTCATAGGACTTCTCGCGCCGTTCATCGCGCCGTACGATCCCGCAGCCCAGCCGGATATCGTAGGTCTCAAGAGTCTTGGTCCCTCGCTCGCCCATCCGTTCGGAACCGATCCATACAGTCGCGACGTGCTGAGCCGCGTGATCTACGGAGCGAGGTTGTCGCTGGCGATCGGATTCCTGGCAACGCTGGTCAGCCTCACCTTTGGCGTGGCGTACGGCGCGATCGCGGGGTACGCGGGCGGATTGGTGGACGCCGTCATGATGCGCGTGCTCGATGCCTTTCTCGCGATCCCCCGGCTTCTCCTGCTTCTGGGGATCCTCGTCGCGTGGCCGCAGCCCTCCGTCGGCTCGCTGATCCTGTTCCTCGGTCTCACCGGTTGGTTCGGCCTCAGCCGCATCGTCAGAGGTCAGGTTCTTGCGTTGAAGCACGCGGAGTTCATCACCGCCGCGCAGGCACTGGGCGCGAGCCGGCGAAGAATTGTGTCGAGGCACCTGCTTCCGAATCTGATCTCCCCAATCGTCGTTGCGGCAACAGTCGGAGTCGCCCACGTTATCGTCCTCGAAGCCGGACTTTCCTACCTGGGCATCGGCGTACCGCAACCGGTGGCAAGCTGGGGCAACATCATTCAGGACGGCGCCGACCAGGTTGCAACGCTGTGGTGGATGTCACTCTTTCCCGGTCTCTTCATGGTCCTTACGGTGATGACGCTGAACATCCTCGGCGAAGCCCTGCGAGACGCCCACGATCGCCGTTCATGAATCGATGACGACTCCTCTCCTCTCGATCCACGACCTCAGGACGTATTTCTACACTGAAGCGGGTGTCGCTCGCTCGGTGGATGGAGTGTCGTTCGACGTGGGCGCTGGAGAAACGGTAGGAATTGTCGGCGAGTCCGGATGCGGCAAATCCGTCACCGCTCTTTCGATTCTGAGACTGATCCAGCCACCGGGGCGCATCGAGCCCGGCAGCCGCATCGAGTTCGAGGGTCGCGACATCGTGACGCTCGGCGACGAAGACATCCGCGACATTCGGGGCAACCGCATCTCGATGATCTTCCAGGAGCCGATGTCCGCGCTCAACCCGGTTTTCACAGTCGGCGATCAGGTCGCCGAAGTCGCGCGCGTCCACGCACACATTGGCCGGAAGGAAGCCTGGGACCGCGCGGTCGAAATGCTGTCGCTCACGGGGATACCCGACGCCGAGCAGCGCGCGAAGCAGTACCCGCACCAGTTGTCGGGCGGAATGCGTCAGCGCGTTCTTATTGCGATGGCTCTAATGATGAAGCCGGCGCTCGTGATCGCTGACGAGCCGACAACTGCCCTCGACGTAACCATTCAGGCTCAGATCCTCGAGCTGCTCGTGGATCTCCAGAAAAAGATCGGCACGTCGATTCTCATGATCACCCACGATCTGGGAGTGATCGCCGAGACGACGTCGCGGGTGATCGTGATGTACGCGGGGGAAATCGTGGAGGAGGCTGTGGTCGGTGAGCTCTTCGCCAAGCCGCATCACCCTTACACCGAAGGCTTGATGCATTCGATGCCCCACATCGGTCACGATCAGGAGCGATTGAACGTGATTCCGGGGACGGTGCCGGCGCCGACAGAGTGGCCGAAGGGCTGTCGGTTCAGGGAGCGCTGTCCCTATTCGTGGGATCTGTGCGAGCGCGAGCATCCGCCTCTCTATCAGGTGGGCGCCGGTCACGTTTCGCGCTGCCACCTCGCGATCGAGCCGGGGCGCCGCAACGATCCGCACCCTCCGCTAGTGGTGGAAGAGGGAGTGGCGGTCGCATGAACGGAGCATCGCCGCTGTTGTCGGTCAGGCACCTGAAGAAGGCGTTCCCGATAAAGAAGGGAGTGTTCGCGCGCCAGGTTGGAGCAGTCCAGGCCGTCAGCGATGTCTCGTTCGACGTGGCGCGCGGCGAGACGCTTGGCGTCGTCGGCGAGTCGGGGTGCGGCAAGACTACCACCGGTCGCACGATTCTCCGCCTCATCGAGCCGACTTCGGGAGAGGTCAGCTTCGAGGGGCGCGACGTGAACGCGATGGGGACCTCTGAGCTGCGCGCCTTGAGGCGCGAGATGCAGATCATCTTCCAGGATCCGGTCTCTTCCCTCAATCCGAGAATGACTGTCGGAGCCATCATCCGGGAAGGCCTCACGATACACAAGCTCGCCGAAGGCGCGGCCGCCGATGCGCGAGTGAAGCAGCTGCTGCAGGAAGTCGGGCTGCGTCCCGAATATTCGACGCGCTACCCCCACGAGTTCTCGGGCGGACAGCGTCAGCGCATCGGCATCGCCCGCGCGCTGTCCGTGGAGCCCAAGTTCATCGTCTGCGACGAGCCTGTTTCCGCACTCGACGTGTCGGTGCAGGCGCAGGTGATAAACCTGCTGGTGGATCTGCAACGCGAACACGATCTCACCTACATGTTCATCGCGCACGACCTGTCGGTGGTTGAGCACATCGCTGACCGCGTGGCCGTGATGTATCTGGGTAAGATCGTGGAGCTCGCGACCGCAGACGATCTTTACCGCGAGCCCATCATGCCCTACACGCAGGCGCTGCTCTCCGCCGTTCCAGTCGCAGACCCGAAGGCGCGAAAGGAGCGGATCATACTCAAGGGCGATGTTCCTTCGCCGGCCAATCCTCCATCGGGGTGCGTCTTCCATCCGCGGTGCCATCACCCGGCGAAGGACGAAGCGTGCTCGAGGATAGTCCCACCGCTCGAGGAAAAAGCGTCGGGACACTTTGCGGCGTGCATCAAGCAGCCACCCACGACCATCACGTGGGAGGAACAGAAGCAGGCTGGTGGCGTACATCCGCCCGAGCGCTATCTTCCGCTCGCCGCGGTTCACGCATAGCGACCCCCACTCCTCCGACAATGCCGAGAGATTCGAAAGACGTTTTCCAGCAGCCTTCGGCAGGTACAGTGACCCACGACGAGCCGCCTCCAGGATTACGCGGCGCGAGCACGGCGACTTTCTTCGGACAACCCGTGGGCCTCTCCACACTCTTTTTCACGGAGATGTGGGAGCGCTTCTCCTTCTACGGCATAAGACCGCTTCTCATTCTCTTCATGACGGCGGCGCTCGCGAGCGGAGGGTTCAACTTCACGCGAGAGACAGCCGGAGCAATCGTCGGGATTTACGCTGCCTGCGTGTATCTCTCGTCACTCCCTGGCGGCTGGATCGCGGACAGGCTCCTGGGACTTCGTCGAGCCATCTGGTACGGGGCGATCCTCATCGCCCTTGGGCACCTCTCGATCGCGCTCTCGATCGTCTTCGCCCACTCGGCGTTCTTCATCGGGCTGATTCTCATCGTGCTCGGCACTGGACTGCTCAAGCCCAATATTTCTGCGATCGTCGGCGATCTGTACCCCGAAGGTGGATCGAGACGCGACGCAGGATTCTCGATTTTCTACATGGGCATCAACGTCGGCGCACTGGTCGCGCCGCTGATCACCGGCTACCTCGGTGAAAGAGTCGGTTGGCACCTTGGCTTCGGGGCAGCAGGAGTCGGCATGTTGATCGGCGTGCTCACCTACTGGCTCCGTGCCGACAAGACTCTGGGCGATGTGGGAGTCGCCCCGGCGTCGAGCGACCCTGCCGAGCATCGTCGCATCAAGCTGATTGTCGGCGCGGGCCTCGCAGTAATCGCACTGGTCGTCATACTCGTGATGACCGGCTCCATGCACATCAATCCAGTCGCGGTCGGCGAGAAGATGACCGTGGTCATAGTCGGAATGGCATTTCTTTACTTCATCTACGTTTTCGCTCTGGGCGGACTGAATACCGAAGAGAAGAAGCGCATCGTAGTGATCATCCTGCTGTTCATTTTCGCGGCGATCTTCTGGGCCGCGTTCGAACAGGCGCCCACGTCACTCAACCTGTTCGCGAGAGATTTCACGGATCGCGTGGTCTTCGGGTGGCAAATGCCGACTCTATGGCTTCAGTCCGCGAACTCGGTGTTTGTGATTGCTCTCGCCCCCGTCTTTGCCGCCCTCTGGCTCGGACTCGGCAAGCGCGGCAAAGATCCATCGAGCATTGCCAAGTTTGCATGGGGATTGTTCTTCGCGGGTCTCGGATTTGTGGTAATGGTCCTCGCGTCGAATATCGTGATCAGCGGGGGAGGCAAGGTTCTCGTCTCACCCTGGTGGCTCGTGCTGAGCTACCTGTTCCAGACTTTCGGAGAGCTCTCACTCAGTCCAGTGGGACTCAGCTCGATGACAAAACTTGCGCCCCTGAAATTCAAGGGTCAGATGATGGGCGTGTGGTTCATGGCGGCCGCGCTCGGAAATCTGATCGCTGGTCTGGTCGGGGGTCGCGTGGATCCGGAGAAGCTTCAGGATATGCCCGTGCTGTTCCAGCAGACTTCGCTGTTCCTGTTCATCGCCGCGGTGCTGTGCGGCCTGCTGGTGTTTCCGGTGCGCAAAATGATGCGTGGCGTTCCGGCGGGGAACCGGTGAGATCGCTGGCGGTCGCCGCGCTGCTGGCGTGCGCAATAACGGCGTCCGCGAGGGCTCAACTCCCCAACAGTGCATCGGCTCGCGACCCGGAAGTTACGTCGATCGGGATTGGTCAAACGCGTCTGGCGCCGACATTCGCCGTCGTTATGATCGCCGTGACCAGCCGCGCGGGAACCGCCGCGGAAGCGGCCTCTCAGAACGCAGGCAAGGTTGCATCGACATTAAGCGCGCTGCGCGCGGCTGGCGTCACCGCAGACAACCTGACGAATCAGGGTTACAGCGTGGAGCAGTCGTTCGACGGCAAAGGCCACCGCGACGGCTTCACAGCGCGTAACTCCATTCGAGCGCAGATCGACGGCCCTGAGCAGGCAGGAAAAATCATCGATGCTGCCTTGGGCGGCGGCGCCACCGATATCACATCTGTGCAGTTCGGCGCGCCACATTTGGAAGAAGCACGGCGTAGCGCGATGAGAGACGCGGTGCGTCAAGCGCGCACAGACGCGGAAACAATTGCGAGCGCCGCCGGCGGAACGTTGGGGAGATTGATCTCGATTACGGCAGGAGCAAGCATGCCGGGAGAGTACGGCCAGGCATTCCAGCTGCAATCGGCTGTGCTGACATCGGGAGGACCCGTACCAACCGTCCTTTCACCGAGGGAGCTGACAATAAACGCCCAGGCCACAGGCCGTTGGGAGTTTGTCCCCGGTTCCTCCCGCTAGCAAAATTTTACGGCCAGCTGAAAACCGACGCGGGCACCGAACGCTCGCGACTGTTCGTCACGTCGCGCGGCTCGATCCGAAACATCCGCGTGAAGTCTGTCACGACGATTCGCACTTCTGCCCTCTTGTCGCTTTGTCCTTTGATGGGAAAGGCGAAGTCCGCTCGAACGGTGCGCCGCGATTGTGGAGGAGATGCCGCGAGAAGGCTGAACCCGGCGGACGCGTAGAGCGGAGTATTGACTCCAAACGGAGTGTCGCCGGCCCAGATCTTTCCGGCCTCCGCGAACCCCGCCACTGCAACAGTCGCCGCCTGCTTGTATCTGCCGATCAGATAGCGGTCCTCGACCTTGCCGATCAGACGTCGCCCGCCGCCTGCTTCCGACGATCTGAATCCGCGGAGACCTCCGTCCCGATCGGCGAAGGTGAGCTGGAAAGGAATCCGCTGTTTCCAGCCGCCGCTCCAGGTCAGATCGGACATGAACGTCTGTCTGTTGAATGGCTTCATGTACAGTGCGGCGCGACCGTGAGCGAGGATGCCGTCCCAGTTCCCGGCCTGATCGCGCCGGCCTTCGCCAGAGATTTCGAGCGCCGTAAACGCGACCTGTGACGCTGCGCCCGCGTACAGATTCGTCGACCCGAACCAATCCTGCTCTTTTCCCCGAAGCAGCCGCACCCCCTTACCGACGAGTGTCGAGAGCTCCACACCGGTCCGCAAATCCTGGGTCCCCTCCAGTGCGTCGAATCCACTCACGCGCACGAAGTGAATGTTTCTCACGCCCCACAGTCCGTTGATTCGTGCGGTCTGGTGCGTGGTGTAGCGGTTTATCAGTGCCTGGCTCGTGTCGGGAACAACGGTGGAGTCGCCGATGAGGACCGGCTGCGTCCCTGGTTTCTCGTCTTCGAACGAAATCGATCCGCCCACGAGGGCTACACGACCGAGTGGCGGCCCGACGCGGATCACACCACCGATGTCGCTGTAGGAGCGTTGAATCCGCAGAGCCACCGCCGCCGCGTTGGGATCTGTGTTTGGCCTTCTGAACTCGAAGTAGCCGAGTGAATTTCCCGCGGTCGTTCTCCACGAGATGCGCTGCAGGTCGGTGAGAAATGGATGGGCCGTTTCCATCGCCCAATCACTTCCCAGTTGGCGCTTTCCGCCTTCCAGCCGCGCCTGATAGGGCCTCCCCATGAACTGGTAGTCGATGACCTTTGCGGCGTACTCATCCCGGAAACCGTATCCGGTTTTCCAGCCAGCTTCGGCGTGGATCGCTCGGCCAAGGAGATTCCCTTCGCCGAGCGTGAGGGCCCGGAAACGCGGAGACTTCGAGGTCACCGACGCTCCGACGATCAGCGAAACTTCGTCCACGGTCGTGACGTTGAGGATTATGCCGCCGCTGCTATCGGGGTACGCGAGCACTGTCGCGTCGGCGATGAACGGCTGGGCGCGCAGAATGCGCTCCGACTCGCTCCGTCGCAGCTCGGTGCAGCGGTCCCCCTCCTGCAGCGCGAGATACCGCCGAATGATCCAGTCCTTGGTGGTAACGTGCTGTTTCGCCGCAAAACGTCCGGCGCGCTGCCAGATGTTCTCGCCGTTGACTCGGAACGGAGGATTCGACTCTACGTCGATGCGACTGATGCGCTCCCCCTTGCAGGTGACAGGCGGCCCGTTCAGACTTTGACCCTGTACGATTGTCGCCGACGCGGCGGCGAACAGTAATGCCAACCTTCCCTGTCCAAGAGAGATCACTCGTGTCGTCCGCGCGCAAGCCGGTTCCCGCTTGCACAGTTGCAGTTACCGCTAGTATCCGCCTCGATGGCGATACCAGTCGTGTTCGGCTTACCGCCGCCTACGTGACCGCCCTCGAAGGTGCAGGGCTCATACCACTCATCGTCCCTCCGCTCTCGAGCTCTAGCGCCGCTGCGGCGATCATGGAATCAGTCTCCGGGCTCGTCCTGACGGGAGGTGAGGACGTCGATCCCGCGCGTTACGGCGAAAAACGCCACGAAAAAGTACGCTCAGTCAACCCCGCACGCGATGCGACGGAGGCTGCGCTGATTGAAGCGGCGAGGAGTCGGGGGAAACCAGTTCTTGCCATCTGCCGCGGAATCCAGATTCTCAACGTCGCGCTGGGCGGGACGCTCGTGCAGGACATCCCTTCGCAATGTGACACCAGGATTTCACACGACGAAGACACGCAGCGCGATTCGCGCACCCACGAGATCTCCGTCGAGCGTGGCTCGTTGATCGCGAAGGCAGTCGGCGCCGAGCATCTCACCGTCAACTCGTTTCATCATCAGTCGGTGAAGCGCGTCGCCGATGGAATGCGCGTCACAGCCCGCTCGCCGGACGGAGTGATCGAGGGGATCGAATCGACGAGCGACTGGTGGGTGATGGGCGTGCAGTGGCACCCCGAGGAGATGACGGACTCGCCAGAGCCCTGGGATCGGGGTCTGTTCAAGGCGTTCGCGCAAAAGCTCGGAGCGTAGTGGACCGCGCCCGAATCATTCACATCGATTCTGGTCGCAGCTGGCGCGGCGGTCAGCGCCAGGTTTTCCTGCTCGCCACCGGACTTCGTGATCTCGGCTACCGAGTACTCGTGGTGGCACCGACAGGCTCTCCGTTGATCCGGCGCGCGGAACACGCTGGACTGCCCACGTATAGACTCACCCTGCGCGGCGAGTGGGACATTCGCGCCGCGCGCGAGCTGCGCGCCGTGGCGCGGGAGTGGGGCGCGAACATCGTTCACGCCCACGACGCCCGCTCTCACTCCATCGCCCGCTTCGCCCTCCTCGGCAAGAGAAAGATTCGCTTCATCGTCACGCGCCGCGTTGCATTCCCTCCCAAACAGGTCCGCCTCAAGTACCGCCACGGTGTCGACGCGTTCATCGCGATCTCACACGCGGTGAAGAGCGTGATGGTAAAAACCGGAATTCCAGCGAGCCTCATTGAGGTGGTGCACTCCGGAATCCCGGCGCCACAGGTGAAGCGTCCCCGCAACTGGCGACGGGAGCGCGGCTGGCCGGTGAGCACAGTCGTCTGCGGCATCGTCGGGGCAATGACCCAGGAAAAGGGTCTGGACATGATCAGCGGCATCGCTCGCCGATTGCCCGGCGAGGTCTTCAGACGCACGCGCCTCGTTCTCCTCGGCGGCAAAGGCAAAGGCGGGACGAGCGTCGCTGGAGTGGAAGGATTCGACGCCGGGTTCGTCGAGGAGATTCACGATGCGATTGCAGGACTCGATGTGCTCTGGCACCCGTCCCGATCAGAAGGATTGGGGACGTCGGTAATAGATGCGATGGCCATCGGGGTGCCGCCGATAGCCTTTGCCGTCGGCGGGTTGCCCGAGGTCATCGAGGACGGGAAGAGCGGAATTCTCGTGGCGGCGGGCGACATCAGCGGATTCATGCGAGCCGCGGCCGAGCTCATTACCGATGATGCTCTTCGGAGCCGCTTAGGTGCCGGCGCGAAGGCCAGAGCCCGTGAATTCGACTCGAAGACGATGATCGATCGAACTGCTGAGGTGTACGATAGAGTTATCGCGGGGTAGCGGCTAATCGTCCGTTACTCATATCTTGCCTCTGACAGCTTCGTAACAGGACCTCAAACCGAATCCTCCTTGCTCTACATCTGTATTCCGACCTACAACGAGAGTCCCACTGTCGGTGTGCTTCTATGGCGCATCCGCCGTGTTTTTCAGGACTACTCGCGCGAGTACGAGATCATCGTCTACGACGACGGGAGCACGGATGGAACCCGTGAGACTGTCGAGCCATACGCCGAGGTGATCCCGCTGACGGTCCTCCGGGGTGAAGATCGCAAAGGATTCGGGTTCGCCATCGACAAGCTCGTTCGCGAAGTCTCCCGGCGCACGCGATACGCCCGCCGTGATGCGTTGATAATCATGCAGGCGGATTTCACTGATCAGCCGGAGCACATCCCGGAGCTGGTGAAGCGATTCGAGGGTGGGGCAGACATCGTCGCCGCGAAGCAGGAGATGAGTGAAGCGCCCGCACCCGTGCAGAGGCTCCGCCGCATCGCGGACTGGATCCAGCGCGCAGGATTGCCAAAGACAGACGGCGATCCTTTCACTAGCTACAGGCTCTATCGTATCTCGGTTCTCCGCGAGCTGCTCAAGGTGCTTGGGGACAAGCCGGTCGTTACAAGCAGCGGCTGGGCTGCGAACGCGGAGCTGCTGCTGCAGGCGCGGAGATTTGCGCGCCGGCTGGAGACAGTCGATCTGGCGCCACGCTATGACGTGCGCACCCGCGAGACCAGGATCCGCCCCTTTGCGGACGGCCTGAATCTTTTCCGCTTCAGCCGAAAGGCGCGCGTCCTCGCGGCTGCAGCCAAAGGTACAGCGTGAAATCCGCACTCGTTTCCGGCGTCACACTCGTTGGTTGTGTAATCGCCGCGACGGCGTCAGCACAGGATCCGGTGACGCCTGCCGTGTCCGCGCCAACGATCGTCGTCGTAAATGGCGTGAAGCGCGCCAAGGTCCCGTTCGGAGTCGGTGAGCGACTGGAGTACGACGTCAAGTTCGGCGCGCTCAGGGTCGGTAACGCTCACATGGAGGTCGTCGCCCTCGACAATCTTCGCGGGCGTGTCGCCTGGCACACCGCCTTCTGGGTGCAGGGCGGAAATTTCCTATATCGCGTCAACGACGTCTACGAGAGCTGGATGGACGCGGAAACGCTCTCTTCGCTCCGGTTCGTGCAGGAGCTCGAGGAGGGCGGCAAGGACACCGAGCGCAGATTCGAGATCTATCCCGAGCGCGCCGTCTTCGTTCAGACTACCAAAAAACCGCAGACCGAAGAGCCCTCGGTTAGCCAACCACTCGATGACGGCTCGTTCCTGTACTTCGTGCGCACAATCCCGCTCGTCGTCGGTCAGACCTACGACTTCAACCGCTATTTCCGCCCCGATCGTAATCCGGTCCGAATTCGGGTGCTGCGGAGGGAGCGCATCAGGGTGCCCGCCGGGAGCTTCGACGCAATCGTGATTCAGCCGGTGATCAAGACGAAGGGAATCTTCTCGGAGAACGGTCACGCCGAGATCTGGCTCTCGGATGACGATCGGCACATCATGCTTCAGCTCAAGTCGAAGCTGTCCTTCGGCTCACTGAACCTTTATCTCAAGTCCTACTTCCCATCGCCGAGCCAGTAGACGGTAATCGCGGCCCCCGTTCGCGTCCCATCTCTTCGAAAGGGAAAACGGGAGCAAAATCAGGGAGTGCGGCCCGCAAGATCATCGCGGAAGCCGATCTCTCGAAGGTCCGCACCGTTCCCATCGAGCGGCGCCCGAACAAAGTCGCCGCGGCGGAGTTCGCCTCACCACCCGGCAAGGATCGCAGTTTCTCCGCATTCCTTAAATCCCTTCCTGACGTTCTGGTCGCGCGCGATTTCCGACGCGTCGTCGAAGCGATTGCTTACGCAAAAAAGAATCGGCGCGCCGTCGTCGTCATGCTTGGCGGGCACATCGTCAAGACCGGACTGGCACCGCTTCTGATCGACCTCATGAAGCGCGGAGTGATCACGCATCTGGCGATGAACGGATCCGCCGCCATCCACGATTACGAGATCGCCCGCTTCGGCGCCACGTCGGAAGATGTCGCTCGCGGCCTGGTGGATGGCACGTTCGGAATGGCCGAGGAGACCGGACGGGGAATGAACGAAGCGTTCATTGCCGGCATGAACAACGAATGGGGAATGGGTGAATCTCTCGCCCGCGCTCTCGAGACTTTGGCGTTGTCGAACGCCGATTTGTCCGTGATGCTCTCGGCGCACCGACTGGGAATTCCCTGCACCGTGCACGCCGCGCTAGGCGCGGAGATCATTCATCAGCATCCGGCGACGAGCGGCGCCGCGATCGGCGACACCAGCCACCGCGATTTTCGCAGG
>DATARP010000128.1:0-3412 GCA_036264075.1 Gemmatimonadaceae bacterium | reverse complement strand
GACTGCATGCGACATTGTGCTCGCACACGAAGAGGCCAGATTCTCGTATCCGGAGGTAACGATCGGATTCGTGCCGGCGATGGTAATGACGATGCTGCGGCGGTCCGTCGGCGAGAAGCAGGCCTTCGACCTTGTCGCCACAGGTCGTATCCTGACGGCCGACGAAGCAAAGGAACTTGGCCTCGTGTCGCGCGTCTTCGCCGCCACCGAGTTCGAGGGACTGTCGCAGGCGGTGCTCGACCAGCTCGCGAAGCAGCCGCGGCGAGCGATGGCCGCCACCAAATCTCTCTTCTACAAGCTCGACAATATCGGCTTCCTCGACGGAATCTCAGCTGGAATCGTCGCCAATGCAGATGCGCGCGCAACGAGCGATTTTCGCGAAGGCGTGAAGCGGTTCACGAGCCGAAGGAAGGAGACGTGACTCCTTTTACCCTCGCCAAACTCGCGTTGATGCTAATCGCCGCGGTCTTGCTCGGCTGGGGGATTCGCACGGATGACAGTGCCCTCAGGTGGGCCGGCATAGCGTTTCTCTTCATCGCGCTGATTCTCCGGTTCTTCAAACCGCGACCGCCCAGCGGATTCCAGTGACGCGTCCGCGTCCGACGACGATCGTCGATGCGCCGCGTCTTTCCAGAAAACTCGGCGTCGACGTGGTGCTGGCGAGCGAGACCCTTCAGTACACCGGCAGCTTCAAGTTTCGCGCGGCGTACAACGTTGCTTCGAACGTAAAGCACGCCCACATAATCACCGCGTCGTCGGGGAACTTCGGGCAGGCCATAGCCTACGCTTGCTCATTGTTCAGGAAACGGTGCACCGTCGTCATGCCCGCCGCGGCGCCAAAGATAAAGGTCGACGCCGTGCGTGAGTACGGCGCGGAGGTCGACCTGCTAGATGTGAAGAAGCAAGGTCGGTTGGACCGACTGGCCGAGCTTGCGAAGCAATTTCCTGAGGCGTACGTGGCCAGCCCGTACGACGATCCGTTCGTGATCGAAGGGAACGCAACTCTTGCGACCGAGCTCTTTGCGCTCGGACTCGATCTCGATTTCATAATCGCCCCAATCGGCGGTGGCGGCCTGACGTCCGGCCTCGTAAAAGCGGTGGAGCGCAGCGGAAAAAAAACGCAGGTCCTGGCGGCCGAGCCCACGCTGGCCAACGACGCTGCCGAATCGTTCCGGGCGGGCCACATCGTGACTCAACCCGGAGAATCAGCGACGATCGCGGACGGGGCGAGGGTTTCGCGCATGGGCGACAGAAACTGGGACATCCTGAGCCAGGGATTGTCTGGTGTGATCGAGGTATCCGAGGAGCAGATAATGGAGGGTGTGCGACTTCTCTTCGCACTGGCGAATCTCAAGGCGGAACCAACGGGCGCGCTCGCGCTCGGCGCCGTCCTGGCGGAGCCAGCCCGGTTAAAGGGCAAACGAGTCTGCTGCGTAATCAGCGGGGGAAATGCCGATCCTGCGCTATACGCCCGCCTGATAGAAGGGATCTAGCTCAACCGGCTCTTCGCAGCACAACAATTACACACGCGACGTGGGGTCCCATCGATCTCGCAGGTATCGCTACCTTTCCTCGGATGCCGAATCCGACACTTCAGAACGCACGCGATTTGCTCAAGAGCGCGTTCGGCTACCCTGCGTTCCGTCCGGGACAGGAAGCCGCTGTCTCGGCGATCCTCGCCGGCCGAGACACCGTTGTGGTGCTTCCAACGGGTGGAGGAAAATCTCTCTGCTTCCAGGTGCCAGCCCTGTTGATGCCCGGTCTCACCGTCGTGGTCTCTCCACTCATCTCCCTGATGAAGGATCAGGTGGACGCTCTGACCGCGCGAGGACTGCCGGCGGCATTCATCAACAGCACGCTCTCGTCGGGCCAGGTTTCCGATCGTCTAGCGCGAGTGGAACGCGGCGAGATCAAGCTTCTGTATGTCGCGCCAGAGCGGTTCGATTACGGAAGGACCGCTGAGCGTCTTCGGAAAGTTGGGGTTTCGCTCCTCGCCATCGACGAAGCGCACTGTATCAGTCAGTGGGGTCACGATTTCCGGCCGAGCTATCTTCGCGTCAAGAAGGTACATGAGGAGCTTGGCTCACCGACCACGATTGCGCTGACAGCGACAGCGACGCCCGAAGTGAGGCGAGACATTAGCCGTGAGCTGGCGCTGAGGAATCCGGAGACGATCATCACGGGATTCGATCGCCCGAATCTCCATTACTTCGTCATCCCGGTAAAGAATGACGCTGAGAAGGAAAAGCGGATCGTGGAGATCCTCAGAAAGCAGGACGGGCTCGCCGTCATTTACGCCTCCACGCGCAAAGCGGTTGATCACCTCACGACTGTCCTCGAGCGCGCGAGAATTCCCGCTGCCGGCTACCACGCCGGATTGGACGATGCTCGCCGGCACGAAGTGCAGAACGCGTTCATGTCGGAGAGCATCAGGGCAATTGTCGCAACAAACGCTTTCGGGATGGGAATCGACAAGCCCAATGTGCGGCTTGTGATTCATTACGCGATGCCGGGAACTCTCGAGGCGTACTACCAGGAAGCGGGGCGCGCCGGTCGCGACGGCCAGCACTCGGATGTGTTCCTCCTGCACGCATTCCCCGATCGCTTCACCCACGAGTTCTTCATCAAGGGATCCTATCCCGAGAGGGCGACGGTGGAGCAGACATACGAAGCGCTCAAGAAGCTGTCCGACAAACAGGGATTCGTAGGCGCTCAACCCGAAGACCTGGTGCGTCTCGTCAAGGCCAAGGTCAATGCCAGAGAGATCGAGGGCGCTCTGAGAATTCTGGAGCGGAGCGGCGCGGTCGCCTCGAGTAACGGCGAGCAGGCGCGTGTCCATGTAAGACTCCTTGCCACGCCGGATAGGATCAAGCGCGAGCTGCTCGGCGACGCAAACGCTGAGCTGGGGTTGCTGCGCGCGCTGTGGCGCGGAGTAGGACCGGCTCTTCGTACGGGCGCCATCGTTGATCTCGACGGCTTGCCGCCCGGCCTCGGCGGTGCCGTTGCATCGATGCCTTTGCTGGAGTCGCTCGAGGAGCGACAGTTCCTTACATGGGAGAAAATCGGAGCGGGACTTTATCTCGCTGACCGCACGGCACCGCTCTCCCTGTTCCGCATCGACTGGCCGGTGATTGATCGACGGCGCGCTGCCGAGACATCGAAGCTCATGGCAGTTCAGAAATATTCGTACACAAAGGAATGCCGCCGCGGCTTCGTGCTCCGGTATTTCGGTGATCCCGCAGCTCGAGCCAGGTGCGACGGGTGCGACAACTGTCTTGGGATCACTGCCGTTGCGAGCGAGGCGGAGGAAGAGCCACGCCAACGTCGCTCGAAGAAAACGCCTCGGCATGGTTCGCGAGCGCAGGTTGCCGACGATGACGTCGCCCTTGGTCCGGCGGAGGAGCGTGCTTTG
>DATARP010000059.1:0-4384 GCA_036264075.1 Gemmatimonadaceae bacterium | reverse complement strand
AGCTTCCTGTCCGACAGCAGCTTCTCCAGTTTCTTCAACTGCAGCTCGATGATGTGCTCGATCTCAGCCTTGCCGAGTGGGCGGAAGATGATGATGTCGTCGACGCGATTGAGGAACTCGGGGCGGAAATGTTGTCTGAGGGCGTTGGTCACCTGCGCCTCGACCACCGCCCGATCGTCGCCGGTGTGCTCGAGGATGTAAGTGCTGCCGATGTTCGACGTCATAATGATGACGGTGTTCCGGAAATCGACGGTGCGCCCCTGCGAATCCGTAAGCCTGCCGTCGTCGAGGATCTGAAGCAGGATGTTGAACACATCGGGATGGGCTTTCTCGATCTCGTCGAACAACACCACCGAGTACGGCCGGCGGCGAACCGCTTCCGTCAGCTGACCGCCTTCCTCGAAACCGACGTAGCCGGGAGGCGCTCCGATCAGCCGTGCGACCGCGTGCTTCTCCATGTACTCAGACATGTCGATGCGCACCATCGCCTGCTCATTGTCGAAGAGGAACTCAGCCAGCGCGCGGGCGGTCTCAGTTTTTCCAACGCCGGTCGGGCCGAGGAAGATGAACGAGCCGATCGGCCGGTTGGGATCCTGGAGCCCGGCGCGCGAACGGCGCACGGCGTTCGCGACGGCGCGGACCGCCTCTTCCTGTCCAATGACTCGGCTGGCCAGAACCTGCTCAAGGCGAGTGAGTCGTTCCCGCTCTGCCTCCATCATTCGCGACACCGGAATTCCGGTCCAGCGCGCCACAATCTCGGCGACGTCTTCCGCGGTGACCTCTTCCTTCAGGAATCGCGCTCCACCCTGCTGCCGGCTCGCCAGCTTCCGCTCCGACTCCTGAAGCTGTTTCTCGAGCTGCGGGATCGTCCCGTAAGAAATCTCCGCCGCCTTCTGCAAGTCACCGCGACGCGTTGCCAGCTCCGCTTCGGTGCGCGACTCCTCGATCTGCTGCTTGATCTTGGCGACGCTGCCGAGGACTTCTTTCTCCTGTTGCCATTGGGCGCGCATAGCTGATGCTTTTTCTTTGAGCTCGGCGAGCTCGCGCTCGAGGTTTTTCAGACGTTCGCGCGAAGCCTTGTCCTTTTCCTTCTGCAGCGCTTGCCGCTCGATTTCGAGCTGAGTGACGCGGCGCTCAACTTCGTCTATCTCCTGCGGGACGGAATCGATCTCGATGCGAAGCCGCGATGCGGCCTCATCGATGAGATCGATGGCTTTGTCGGGCAGAAACCGATCGCCTATGTAGCGGTTTGAAAGCGTTGCCGCGGCGACGATCGCGCCGTCGGTGATCCGGACGCCGTGGTGAGTCTCGTAACGCTCCTTGAGGCCGCGCAGAATGGCGATCGTGCTCTCCACGCTCGGCTCGCCGACATATACAGGTTGGAAGCGACGCTCGAGCGCCGCGTCCTTTTCGATGTTCTTCCGATACTCGTCGAGGGTCGTCGCCCCGACGACGCGCAGCTCTCCGCGGGCCAGCATCGGCTTCAGCATGTTGCCGGCGTCCATCGAGCCCTCGGCTTTACCGGCGCCGACGAGCGTGTGCATCTCGTCGATGAACATGATGAACTGCCCTTCCCCTTCCGTGACTTCCTTTAGGACGGCCTTGAGGCGTTCTTCGAATTCTCCGCGGAACTTCGCCCCGGCAATCAACGCCGCGAGATCGAGAGCGACCAGGCGCTTGTTCTTGAGCCCCTCCGGCACGTCGCCGTTGGCGATTCGCTGGGCCAATCCTTCGGCGATTGCGGTCTTTCCCACACCGGGCTCACCAATGAGAACCGGATTGTTCTTCGTGCGGCGAGAAAGAATCTGGATGACGCGCCGAATCTCCTCGTCGCGGCCGATCACGGGATCGAGCTTGCCCTTCCGCGCGGCCTCGGTGAGATCTCGGCTGTAGCGCTGGAGCGCCTGGTACTGGTTCTCCGGCGTCTGATCCGTAACGCGATGAGATCCTCGCACCGACTCGAGCGCTTCGAGCAGCGCTTCATGCGTCGCACCTGCACCTGTGAGCAGGTTCCGACTCTCAGTGCCCTTCACATCGGAAAGCGCGAGCAGGAGGTGCTCAGTCGAGATGAACTCGTCGCCGAGCTTCTTCGCGTCTGCTTCGGCCTTGTCGAAAACCTGATTGAGCTCGCGCGAGAGCGTCGGCTGGGCGTTCGACTGCTTCGGATACCTCGCCATTTCCCGACCGACGGCTTCGCGAAGCTGCGCGACGCTGACGCCGATCTTCTGCAGAATTGGAACGACGATGCCCTCATCCTGCGCGAGGAGGCCCAACAGGAGGTGAAGATCGTAGACGAGCGGATTTCCCGCGCGCCGGGCGAGCTCAACGGCCTCGTTGAGCGCCTCGGTTGCTTTTACTGTCAGGCGGTCAGGATTGATCATGAGGGGTGGACTGGGGGATCACGCAGATTGGCCTCACGGGTGCAACCGCGGTGCCGCATAAAACCCGCCAACCTGGCACATTTCGCCCGCAGAAATCAGAAGGCGCGCACCGGCTCTGCCAGTGCGCGCCCCAAAATGTCAGACGTGTTATTTCCTGATGATCAGTTTCTTGACCAGAACCTTGCCGTCGACTTCCAGCCTGTAGAGGTAGATGCCTGAGGCAACGTCCTCTCCGGTCTGGGAGTTCTTACCGTCCCAATACGCCAGGTACTGATTGCAAGTCAACTGCAGTCCGTCCAGCGGCTCGCCGCCAGCAGCGTTCCCACCGCCCTGCAGAAGCGGCACAGCGACCAGCTGCGCCAGCAAATTGTAAATCCGCAGACTTACGCGGTGCAGACGTCCGGAATCCGTGCATCCCTGCGCATCGCCGATGACGAAAGGAATCCGTGTGTCTTGATTGACCGGGTTCGGAAAATTCTGCCCTAGCTGCAACCCGGCGCCTTGTCCTCCGCCGGTTTGGGTAGTCCCCTGCGCCGTCGAACGACTTGGCATGAACACGCCCAGCACGAGCACAAAAAACAGCGCCCGCCACAGGTGCTTCATGTTGTCTCCAAATACTGACGAAAGAGGATCTCTAGACGCTAACTCCTACGAAGGTGGACATATGTTCTCTTGCCGCGAACTTACGGAGGAGCTTGAAAGCTGTCAAGCAGAGTTACTGATGTGTGCCTCAGGATTCTACCCTCCTCCCGGCGTTCTGTTACGCCAATCCTGTCACAAAACTCGAGAAACGGAATCAGGTACTTCCTGGAGAATCCCAGTACGTCCCTTAGCTGCGCGGGCGCATACACGCGTCCGGGCACCAATTCCCTCCGCATCCTCGCCAGCAACCCATCGACAGCACCGCGGTCGTAATAGCGCTCCGTCTCCACCTGAACGACGCGCCCCTTGCGCTCCAGGTAATGGAGCAAGCCAGGAACCGTGTTGCCGTACCGCGCGACCAGCTCACCCACGCTCGGCGGCTCGCGGTCAGCAGCGCAAATATCATGCGCCAGCCTGTTGCTGGTCTCGATGTCGCTGGGGCTTGGGGAAGGCAACCAACCTTTACGCCGCAAGACCGGACCATGCGCTTCGATGGTTCCGGATTGTTCCATCTCCCGGATCGCGATGTCGGCCAGCTCGCCGTCGACGCGTAGCCCTTCTCTCAGCGTCCGATTGGGAACGCCGGGGCTGAGAGGAGACCTGATCTCATACTCCGCGACTATACGCTGCACTGTTGCCATTACTTGTTCGACAGCCTTTGACGAGAAAAGGTTGCGCACGCCAACGTAGGCGTTTGCCCTCTCGATGAGCTGAGCCACTTCGGCTGGAGCGCAACCGACCCGAACAGGAACGTCCCGAACGGCGATTCCTCGCAGCGATTCGGCGTCGAGGAGAAATCGAAACCGCTCCAGCGGCAGAGCGGGAAGAGTCTCCAAAAGGTCGGGCGAAAGAATCGGCATCGAACGCCGGCGAGCGTACGGATCCAGAACCGTCCCTCCTCCAATTGTCCGGAGCGGAGCCGGAAGCCTGATCACAAAGCGGTCACCGCCGCGCAAGACCAACGGCGCGTCGGTCGTAACGCGGGCGAGCGTCGGCGTGCTCGCACCCGACACAGGTTCCCCGAAGCTGATTCTCGCCCCGACTTCACTCGCGCCGGCGTGCACCCGCAGCTCCGTGCGAGGCGACAGCCGATCGGCGGCATCGCTGACGACCGCGAGCACGGCCTCGAACATGGACGTGGCTTGCCAGGATTCGTCGGTTACGAGGACACTCCCCCTTGCGACGTCAGCCAGCTCGAGCCCAGCGAGTGCTATCGCTGCGCGAGCACCTGCTCGCGCGCGATCCGCGGACACTCCGTGCTGCTCAGTTTTCCTCACACGCGCGGTTTTGTCGCCCGGGAGTACACGCAGACTGGCGTCCGTGAGCAGCTCGCCACTCCAGACGGTTCCGGTGACCACGGT
>DATARP010000036.1:0-9049 GCA_036264075.1 Gemmatimonadaceae bacterium | reverse complement strand
CTCGGCAACGTTGAGCTCGGCGAAGGCGCGAATGACAACCTCGACCCTCTTGTATTTTTTGAGGCGCCCAAGATAGACGAACAAAGGCTTCTCAGATCGCTCGCTCGGATCCGGAGTAAGCCGCGCTGAATCGACTCCGTTGTAGATCACTCTTATCGCTCCGCGGGGGATGCCACGCCTCACCAGATCGTCGGCAGTGCTCACGCTGACGGCCTCAAAGGGAATGTTTCGATAGAGCGCGCCGAGCGCCCGCTCGGATAGCCAGACTGCAGCTGCAAGTGGCGCCGGGGCCTCACGAAAGACCGTCGCGCCGAAGAGGTGGTGAACGAGGGCCACGAGCTTGGGCACGCCCCACATCGGCGTGTAGAGCGGCACCTTGTTCAGGTCCTCTATGACTACGTCATAGTTGTTCGCGCGGAGATTCCTCTCGAAGTAGCGTCGCACCAAAAAGGGGTAGCTCGTGCGAGTCCCGATGCGGTGGACCGAGATGCCGTCTAGTGTTACGCGTGGCTGGGCGTTTTCCCACGAGCTGCAGAGGAGATCTACGCTGTGACCACGTGCAACGAGCCGTCTGAAGATTTCCCGGAGATGCAGCTCGGCACCACCGGCTTGCGGATTCTCATGGTCCTGCCAGTTCAACACGAGTATGCGCACTAGATCATGCCGGCCTGGCGGGCGAAGGCGTCGAGCACTCCGTTGACGAACTTCGCGCTCGCCGACGTACCGAATCTCTCTGCCAGTCGAACGGCTTCCTGAATCGCGACGCGCGGCGGCGTTTCGCCTTTCATCAGCTCGGCCGCGCCAAGTCGGAGCACCGACCGCTCGATCGCGCCCAGCCGCTCCAGCCGCCAATTCGTGGTGACGTCCGCGAGACGGGAGTCCAGGTCTGCGCCACCACTCGCGACATCGCGCACGAGCAGGCCGGCGAGGCGTCGTTCTTCGGGAGCGACGGCGAGATCGTCCCACACCTGCGTTGCAACCCGATCTAGATTCGCTCCGCCCCGCATCTCGCACGCGTAGAGCGCCTGCAGCGCCCGCGCGCGAGCGCGCGATTCAATCCGCATCGTCGGGTTCGAGGCGGTCGTAGAGATCGATCATCTCGAGTGTAGCGACAGCCGCGTCCCAGCCCTTGTTTCCATGCGCGCCGCCTGCGCGCGCCTCAGCCTGTTCGTCGGTGTCGCAGGTGAGAACCCCGAAGCCAATCGGCGTTTCTGCATCGGCGCTGACGGCGGCAAGGCCGCGCGAAGCTTCGCCGGCGATGTAGTCGAAGTGTGCGGTCTCGCCGCGGATGACCGCGCCGACAGCTACGAGGCCGTCGTAGCGCTCGTTCGCCAGGAGCCAGCGCGCAGCGATGGGAAGCTCCCAGGCGCCCGGGACCCACACCACATCGATGTCCTCAAAGAGGACGCCGTACTTGAGGAGTGCCTCGAGGGCGCCGTTGACCAGCTTCTTGACAATCGGCTCGTTGAATCGGCTGGCGAGTACGACCATGCGCCGCCCGACACCGCTGGGCAGTCCCGAGAATTCAGCCATTTAAGAGGCGAACAGGTGTCCGAGCTTGGCTCGCTTGGCTTCGAGGTAGCTGGAGTTCTCGTCGTGCGCGATCGAGATGATGGGCACGCGCTCATCGATGGTAAGGCCGTACCCTTCGAGGCCAACCAGCTTGCGCGGATTGTTGGTGATCGGCCTGATCGTTCTCAGCCCGAGGTCGAGCAGTATCTGGGCGCCGATTCCATAGTTGCGGAGGTCGGGTTTGAAGCCGAGTCGCTCGTTGGCTTCGACGGTATCGATGCCCTGATCCTGTAGCTCATATGCCTTGAGCTTGTTGAGGAGGCCGATGCCACGCCCCTCCTGATCGAGATAGACGATCACGCCCTTCCCTTCCTTGGCGATCATCTTCATCGCTGTCTCCAGCTGCCAGCCGCAATCGCACCGGAGCGAGTGGAAGACATCGCCGGTCAGACACTTGGAGTGCATCCGCACCAGCACGCTGGAATCTGGACCGACGTCGCCAAAGACAAGAGCGATGTGCTCGTGCTTGTCGACGTCGTTCCTGTACCCGAGCACGCGCCAGATGCCCGTGTCTGTTGGGAGCCGGGCTTCAGCGACTCTGTGCACGAGGCGTTCGGTCTGCAGGCGGTGGGCGACAACCTGCGCCACCGTGATGAACGTCAGCCCGTGTTGCGCCGCGAATCGTTCGAGCTCCGGCCGCCGCGCGCTGGAGCCGTCTTCACTGAGGATCTCGCACACGACACCGGCCGGAGCGAGTCCCGCGAGCCGCGCCAGATCGACGGCGGCTTCGGTGTGCCCCACGCGCTGTAGCACGCCACCATCCCGCGACCGCAATGGAGGAACGTGTCCGGGACGACGCAGATCGGCAGGAACAGTCTTCGGGTCGACCGCAACCTGGATGGTTCTCGCGCGATCCTGTGCGCTCACACCAGTCGTGACGCCGAAGCGCTCGTCTGCATCGATGGTCATTGTGAACGCCGTTCGAAACTCTTCGGTGTTGGTCTCGGTCTGTTGCGGAAGATCGAGCTGGTCGGCGCGCTCGCCGGTGAGGGCGAGACAGATCCAGCCACCGGCTTTCCGGATCATGAAGTTGATGAGCTCGGGTGTGACGAGCTGCGCAGCGCAGATGAGATCGCCTTCGTTTTCGCGATCCTCATCGTCCGCCACGATGATAAGCTTGCCGGCTTTGATATCGGCAATCGCCTGCTCGACTGTTCCGAACTCCATATCTTCTAATGCTCCAGCGAAAAATCCGTGATGGAATTTACCGCGGATGTCTCTCGCAGGTAGGGCTCGAGCAACCGGCGCAGGTGTTTGGCTATCACATCGGCCTCAACATGCACCCTGCTTCCCACTTTGAGATCCCCAAGCGTCGTATGACGCAATGTGTAGTCGATCAACGAGACCTGGACTCCGCCGGGCTTGAGATCGTTCACTGTAAGGCTGACGCCGTCGATGGCGATCGAGCCGTGCAGCACGAACAACGGCTCGAGAGAAGCCGGAAGCGAAAGATCAATCAGCAGCGCGTCGCCCAACTGTTCGCGAGAGGAGACTACGCCAACACAGTCTACGTGGCCCTGGACGATGTGCCCACCGAGACGATCAGCCGCCCGCAACGAGCGCTCGAGATTCACGCGCGTGCCGTTCTTCCAGCTTCCGATCGTCGTGCGCTCGAGCGTGGTGAGCACGGCAGCCGCCTCGAACCAGCCAGCTCCGAATTCGCGCACCGTGAGGCACGCACCATTCATGGCGATGCTCTCACCCGCTTCCAGATCAACGAACGGAGCACGAATGCGGAGCTCGCGTCCGGCATCCGTCTGCCGCACGCTCTCCACTTCGCCTACCTGTTCGATCAATCCAGTGAACATCTCAAGCCTCGCGCAACGCGTACTCGGTCATCACATCTTCGCCAAACTCGGCGCGGCGCACCACACGGGCGCTCTGCAACTCCTTTTTCAAAGAGTCGGACAGCTCGTCGAACGGGCTCAGACCGCCCGCGCCAAGTGTGACCGGTGATTGAAAGATAACCAGTCTGTCCACCAGCCCTTGCCGGAGGAAGTCTCCGGCCAGCCGCGCACCACCCTCGACCATCAAGTGCTGCACCTCGAATCCGCGCAGCGCCTTGAGGGCATCCGGCAGGCCCTCCGCGTCGAAGACGTCGACCCCGGCGTTGTGGAGCGCCGCGAGCCGGGCTACTGGAGGATGATGGGCAAAGATGATGGTAGGGGTTTCCTTCGCCGTACGGACGAGAACGGCGTCGAGTGTGGTCTCGGCGTTCCTGTCGAACACGACGCGCGTAGGCGTGACTCGCGGACGCACTGAACCTCTCGCCGTAAGCTTTGGGTCGTCGGCGCGGACGGTTCCCAGGCCAACGGCAATTGCGTCGACGTTGGCGCGCATCCTCTGCACCTCGTTGCGGGAAAGCTCGTTGCTGATCCAACGGCGCTCGCCAGATGGGTCGTTCATTCTCCCGTCGCTCGAGAGAGCGAGCTTGAGCGTCACCCACGGCCGATCGAAATTGGCCGCCGTAAAGAAAAACGGAGCGTTGAGCTCGAGAGCGGCCGCCTCTTCGACGCCGAAGTCGACCTGCACTCCGTAGTCAATCAGGTGACGGGCGCCACCACCGGCAAGCGCCGTTGGATCAGCAGCAGCGATGACGACTCGCTGGATCCGGGCCTGTAGTATCACCTCGGTGCAAGGCGGAGTCTTGCCGAAGTGATTGCATGGCTCAAGCGTCACGTACAGGGTCGACCCCCGCGCACGCTCGCCCGCGGCCTTGAGAGCCACGACCTCCGCGTGCGCCTCACCGAAACGGGCGTGGTAGCCTTCGCCGACGACGGTGCCGTCCTTAACGACAACAGCGCCGACCATAGGGTTCGGCGCTGTCTGTCCCCAGCCTAGCTGGGCAAGGGCCAGCGCGCGACGCATGAACTCTGCGTCGCGCGCGTCATTAGAAGCCGAATCGAGCTCCGACCGATCCGTAGATTCTGGAATCGGCTGCCTGCTTGCCATTGAATTTGTTGTACGTGTTGATGGTGCCACCGGAAACCTGTCCAATTTCGCCGGTCAGCTTGAAAAGCAGAAGGTTCATCGACAAATCAGCAAACACATTCGTGCGGGTCAGGTTCTGTGAAAGCGACACCGGACCAGCGTTCGCTGCCCCGGTCGGCGGGACAGTGCGCGCTGCAACGTGAGCACTGATGTCCGTCGACGCATCGTACTTGTCCTGACCAAACCCTGCGGCAAGACCGAAGAATATCAGGCTCTTGCTCGCGACAACGCGCCAGGCGTTGCTCTTCAGGCTGAGGTTGTTGACGTACAGCGAGTCATTGTTGCTGTTCGCCGCGATGCTGACCGTGGGCAGCTCACGGTGGAGGTAGCTCACCGAGATACCTGGCACGAGCAGTGATTCCTGGAGAATCCCAACGCGCGCGCCGTATCCGAACTTGAGGGAGCCGTTCGGAACCTTTACGCTGACGTTGCTGTTGTTGAATTCGGGCAGATACGACGCACTCACGAGAAGGTCGACACCACCGACGTTGGTGATAGCCAGTGGCAAGCCCTTGAAGATTCCAATCGCCAACTCGGCGGTCGGCATCGGAAGGATCTGGGTCTTTGTATCGTAGGTGCTGCTCGTCGCGCCGGTCACAGCAGGCGAGACGTTCTGAACCTGGGGCAGACTTCCCTGAACGAGATTTACGCGAAACCCGGCAGAAAAATGCCCCAGACCGCCGAGGCTTCCTCCCTGACCAAGCGTTGCGTTGCCTCCGGTGATGGCGGCGCCCAGCTGCGGGGCCATGTACTGGAAGAGATCGATCGCCTTCTGACACGCATCCTGCGAGGCGCGCGTCTGGTCTGGAACTCCGAAACCATTCACCGTGCCCGGCGGGCAACGCCCCGTGTCAATTCCCTGAGCCTGTACTGAAGTCGCGCCAAAGGCAACGGCTGCGAACAAAACGAACACGCCTGCTTTCATCTTTGAATTCCTCAAGAGAGTATGACTACCCCGGATCCGGGCTTGAGCGAGCCGAGCTTCCAACCCGCGACTCCGGCTGCGGAAGCGGCCGACAATACAGATTTGACGTCGGCCGGCGCGCAGATGACCACCATTCCTACACCCATGTTGAACGTTCGGTACATCTCGGCGGGATCGACTGCCCCCGCCTTTTGCAACACCCGGAAAACAGGTGGTACTTCCCAACTGGACGTGTCTACGACGGCGTCCAGAGTCTTCGGCAGCGCACGGTCCAGGTTCTCCGGCAATCCACCACCCGTTATGTGCGCCATGGCGTGAACGCGATCGAGCACCGGCCTGAGCGCCGGCAAGTAAGACCGATGTTCAGCCAGAAGAACGTCTGCGACCGCCCCGCCACCACCGGGGAATGCATCGTTCGGCGCGAGCCTCAGTCGATCGTTCACGATCTTCCGCGCCAGCGAGTATCCGTTCGTGTGCAGTCCCGAGCTTGGAAGACCAACCAGGACATCGTCGGGCCGCACTTTGTGCGGTCCGAGAATGCGGGTTTCCTCCACATATCCGACGATGAAGCCCGCCAGATCGTAATCGGGAGGAACGTACAATCCGGGCATTTCGGCTGTTTCCCCGCCTATTAGCGCACAACCGTTTTCGCGGCAGCCGGCGGCGACCCCCGCGACGACGGACTCGACTACGGATGGATCGAGCTTTCCAAACGCCACGTAATCGAGGAAGAACAGCGGCAGTGCGCCCTGAACGAGGATGTCGTTGACGCAGTGGTTGACGAGGTCACGTCCGATCGTGTCATGGCGGTTGGCCTCGATGGCAACCTTGATTTTCGTCCCGACGCCGTCAGCGCTCGAGACGAGGATCGGTTTCTCCAGCCCTGTCGGAAGCCGGAACATCCCGCCGAAGCCGCCAAACGCACCGAGCACGCCAGGCGTGAAGGTGGATTCGACGAGTTTTTTTAACCGATTCTTCGCAGCGTTGGAAGCGTCGAGATCCACGCCTGCGCTTCCGTAGCGAAGCGCATCATCGCTCACGCCGGCAGCTCCTCCTCGAATGCCACCAGCCGGCGCATGTCCTTGACGCGCTGATCGATCTCGGCACGCGTGACTGTCATCAATCGCTCGATTGAGAATTTCTCCACCGCGAACGACCCCATTACCGATCCGTAGATCACGGCGCGACGCATGTTGGCCTCGCTCAGGTCTCCCGTCGCCGCGAGATATCCGATGAAGCCTCCGGCGAACGCATCGCCGGCGCCGGTCGGATCGAAAACGCTCTCGAGCGGGAACGCCGGCGCAAAGAAGATGGACTTCTCGGTGAACATGAACGCGCCGTGCTCGCCCTTCTTGATGATGACATGCCTGGGCCCGCGCGCCATGATCCATTGCGCCGCCTGCACCAGGTTCACCTTTTCAGTGAGCTGACGCGCCTCGGCGTCGTTGAGCGTCACAAGGTCCACGTGCTCGAGAAGAGCGAGGACGTCGGCGCGGCGACTCTGGATCCAGAAATTCATCGTGTCGCAGGCGACAAGCTTCGGCTTCTTCACCTGTTGGAGAACGTCGAGCTGGAGACGAGGATCGATATTGGCCAGAAAGACGTACGGAGAGGAACGAAGCTTCTCGGGGATCTTCGGGCTGAAGTGCGAGAAGACACCCAGATGTGTTTCGAGCGTCTCGGCCGAGTTCAGATCGTGGCGGTAGCGGCCGCGCCAGCGAAAAGACGTACCTTCGGCGCGCTCGAGCCCGCTGAAATCAACGCCGCGTTTCTTCAGCGGGTCCAGCTTCTCCACGGGATAGTCCGACCCGATGACGCCAACGACGCTGACTTTGGTGAGGTGGCTCGCCGATGCCGAAAAGAAATTAGCGGAGCCGCCGAGCACATCTTCGGCTTTCCCGAAAGGTGTCTCGACAGAGTCGAGCGCTACAGAACCAACAACCAATACCGACATTCTTTCCTATTTCCTTGGAGTTGTAGCCAGCGCGGCTAATCCTAACCGCGATTGCCGGGGAGGCAATTACATTCTCTCCGGAGAAGTGATTCCGAGTATGCGCATTCCGTTCCGGAGGACGATTTGCGCGGCGCGAGCGAGTGCCAGCCTGGCCCGCGTTATGTCCTCGGTCTGCTCGAGGACGTGGTGTTTGTGGTACCAGAGGTGAGCCAGCCGCGCGGTCTCGAGCAGATATGTCGCGATCCGGTGCGGCTCCAGCGTCTCCGCCGCAGATTCCACTAGCGCGGGAAAATCAACGAGTGCCTTGATGAGCTCCTGCTCCTCGGGCTCTGCGAGCAGTTGGAGCGGCGCCGCCTTGCCAGTTACCGACGCGGGGTCGATCTCACCCACTCGAAATATCCCGCACATGCGCGCGTGCGCCATCTGGATGTAGTAGACGGGATTCTCTTCTGACTGCGACGCCGCCAGATCGACGTTGAAGATGAGCTGCGAGTCGCTCTTCCGCATCAGAAAGAAATAGCGCACTGCATCCCGCCCGACTTCATTGACGAGATCCCGTACCGTCACGTAGCTACCGGCGCGCTTTGAGATTTTCACCTCTTCGCCATGCTTCATGACGGTAACCATCTGGTGGAGGACGTACGCGGGATAATCAGCCGGCATTCCCATCTCGAGCGCCTGCAGTCCGGCTCGCACGCGAGTGACTGTGCTGTGGTGATCGGCGCCCTGAACGTCGATCGCGCGGTGAAATCCGCGCTTCCACTTCGTCACGTGATACGCGACGTCGGGCACAAAGTAGGTGTAGGTGCCATCGCTCTTGCGCATCACCCGATCCTTGTCGTCGCCGAAATCGGTGGTGCGGAGCCAGAGCGCACCCTCGTGCTCGTACGTCTTTCCTGAAGCGATCAGCAACCGCACAGTATCGTCGACCATGCCGTCGGTGTAGAGCGATGACTCCAGGAAGTACTTGTCGAACTTGACGCCGAACGCCTGGAGGTCGATGTCCTGCTCCTTGCGCAGCTCCCGGACGGCAAACTCCCGGACGGACATTCCCTCGTTGTCGGCTTTGTAGCGCTCAGCGATCTCGCGGATGTACTCGCCGTGGTATCCGCCTTCGGGGATCTGCGATGGCTTTCCCTCGAGCTCGCTCAGTCGCGCGCCCACGCTGGCAGCCAGATTGTCGATCTGCACACCCGCATCGTTGTAGTAGAACTCGCGCGTCACCTTCCAGCCCGTTGTCTCCAGCAGCGTCGCGATCGCGTCCCCGAGGGCGGCCTGCCGGCCGTGACCGACGTGAAGTGGGCCGGTTGGATTCGCCGAGACGAACTCGACGTTCACGACCTGGCCACCACCGACTTCGCTTTGACCGTAACTCTCGTCTTCGGCGATGATGTCGCCCAGTCCCGAAGCGATCTTCCCCGCATCGAGCCAGAAGTTCATGAAACCCGGGCCGGCGATCTCGACCCGCGACACTCCGGCACGTCCGAGGTCGATCGAATTGCGCAGCTTGTCCGCGATGTCGCGCGGCTTTGACCTGAGAGGCTTCGCCAGAACCATGGCGAGATTTGTCGCCCAATCGCCGTGTGACGTTTCACGCGGGCGCTCGA
>DATARP010000002.1:0-14990 GCA_036264075.1 Gemmatimonadaceae bacterium | reverse complement strand
GCGTAGCGCTTGAAGAACGCCTTAGGGCTGTCGGTAGCCTCGCCATTCCACTCATCCTGGGCCTGAAACAGCCGGTCGTGCATTGGCCAGAACTTGCCCTGCTCGTCGGCGCATGCCGCCGCGTTCGACGCGGCCACTGTGTTCCGGTGCTGAGTGAGCGGAAAATCGAAATAGGTGATGTTTGCCAGGCCGGTGTTGATGATACGGGTTCTGACATCCGGCTCGGTCACCACTGAAAAACCCGCGCAGGCGGGACACTCGAAATCGGCGAACTCGAGGATTTTCACCGGGGCATCGACCTTGCCCATCAAGTAGCCCTGAGAGGGGCCGGCGTTGGTCGTGTCCGCAACCTGGATGGCGTCTGTCGCGCCAGCCTTTGGCTTGGTTACCACGTAACCCAATGCGGCAACGCCGACGACCACGATTGCGCCAAGCAGCCAAAAGAAAGCTTTTGGCCGGTTTGATGCACTGCGGGCTTCCCTCACGGCGCTCTTGCCGGGTACGTTCCTGTCTCTCGGTCTATCGTTGTTCGGGGGCATTTTCCGTGGTCGAATTTGTCAGCTGTGAAGGCTGAGTCGGTTGTGTCGCGAAAGCTAAGAGAGGGGTATAGAGATGCAAGCTGATGTCCTAAGAGCTCCCGTCGGTCCAGGAGCTATGCACGTCGAAAGGTACGGACACGGTGGAACTGCCGTGATTCTTCTGCATGGCTTCGGCACCTGCAATTTTCTGTGGCGCGCGGTAGCGCCCGCGATAACAGCCGCTGGACACACCGCGTATTCCGTCGACCTTCTCGGGCACGGTCAGTCGGATCGTCCGTTGGACTCTGACTTCGGAATTGCAGCGCAGGCTGAGTATCTCGATGCGGCGATGACGGTGTTGCGCGTCTCGCGCGCGGTGATCGTCGGAATCGATTTTGGCGGCGACGTCGCCATGAAGCTGGCGGCAAACCGGCCGGACCGGGTCGAGAAGCTCGTGCTGATCAACACTCCGGCTTTCGATGAGCTTCCTGCCAAGGACATCACGCAGATGCAGCGACGGACGGCGCGGTTCGCCTTCAGCCTGACGCGAGGCGTGATGGGAGCGGCTCCGCTCCTCGAGGGCGTGCTCAAGGGGAGTGTCGCCGATCCCGAGCACATGCCGATGAAGCTGGTCGCGCGGTACCTGGCGCCATTCGTGGGAAAAGACGGCGCAAATCATCTGCTCACGCTGGCCAGCTCGGTGCACCGCGCCGATCTCGACGAAGACGAGTACGCCGAGATCCACGCTCCGACGCTCATCATCTGGGGAGACGAGGACAAATGGGTCGATCCCAAGCTCGCGGATCGCCTGGTCAACGCGATCCCCGATGCGCGTTTGGTGCGCCTTGCGGGGGTTGCGAGGCTCGTCCCCGAGGAAAATCCCGAGCATCTCTCGGAATTGCTGCTCGATTTCATCAAAAGACGAGCGGCGGCATGAACCTTTCTTCTATGAAATGGTGTCTAAGATCAGTAGATTGATGAAGCAAAATTTCATAGACGTTTTACTCCAGCCGAATTGATGAATACTCAGAAAAACAGATTCAGGAAGGAGCCAGTCCGACAGGCAACTCCCTTTGAGGAGGCCCGGGACGAGCTGTTCCAGCAGGTTATTCGCTGTGGCGTAGTCGGCTCGGCGCCCGAAGATCAGAAAGAGTGGTTCGACAACACGATGGCATACCTTACGGAGCGCTACCACGAGCTCAAGCCGTCGGAACTAGAAGAGCTGAGGGTGCTCGGCGAGAGATTCGCTCAGCCGCCCAAGGTCAGAAAAGCAGTCTGAGAGAGGGCGCCGACTCGGCGCCCTTTTTTTTAACCCGAATGCTATCGCCTGCCGGCGATTCCTCTCCTGAGGATCACGCCGAGCCTGGCCCCCCCGCCAAGGCCCAGCTCTACCGCCGGCACCCATCCGGACAGGTTGCCGTTAGGCAGCGGACCTTCGAGGCCGAGGTACACAAGCAGAAACGCCTTCGACCCTCCGTCGGCGGAGGCACGAAATCGACCCGACAACCCCGCGCCCGCGTAAGGTGCCCAGCGCCCCTGGCGAAACGGATCGAGGCTGAATCGTGAGACGAAATCCGCGCGTGACTCGACGCCGTGGCGACCAGCTCCTACGCCTCCGACAAGTCCACTTCGCAGGTAGATGCCGGCCGGGATGCTGATGCCGTAGCCGGCCTCCACGCCGCCGCTGCGAGCGAAAAAACCATCGACACGCACTTCGCTCTGGATTGACTGCGTCGGGACTTGTCCTGATGCCGGTATTGGCATCGTGATCGCGAGCGCCAGCGCGAATGCCACGGCCGTCCGGTCGAGCGCCACTTACCGGGTGCGACCGCGCCACAGCGCGATGGTGTAGTCTACGATCGACGCTATCGAGATGACTCCGATCGTCACAACCAAAGCGTTCGTCAGCTCCGGGATCACAATTATCGCCACAAGCGCGATCAGCTGCACGACGGTGACGATCTTGCCTAGCATCCTCGCTCTGAACACCGCGGGACGCAGCGTTGGAATAATTTTGGCGACTACGAACCCAACCGCGGTGGCCAGGTCGCGTGTCAGGAAGATGAAATACTGGCCGGTGGTCAGCCGCCCCTCTATCAGGTAGGTCGAAATCGCAACGAGAACGAAAACGCGGTCAGCCAGCGGATCGAGCAGAGCGCCGGCGGTGCTCTCCGATTTTTCATGGCGCGCGAGCCAGCCGTCGATGATGTCGGTAAAACCCGCGACGCCGATCAGCGCAATGCGATCCCACGGTTCCGACACGAGCACGAACGCGAGCGCCAGCACCACGCGCGACAGCGAAATCGTATTGGGAAGAGTAAACAGGGCGCTGCGATTCATGCGACCGAAAAGTAAGAGCGGCAGGCAGCGCTTGCCAGCGCGTTACCTCATGTCTAGCTTCGCTCGATGACCTCGCGCGGGTTGCTCGGGCCCCTTTACGTCGCCCTCTGTTTGGCGATGATAGCGTGGGACGTCCTGATGGCGGGCCGAATCGCGCAATTGCGTCGCACGCCGCGCGCGTTCCAGGCAATCACAGGCATCGCCGGGCTTCTGCTCGTTCCGGCACTCGTCGTAGCCTATACCGCGCAGTCGCTTCTCTACGGACGCGCGATCCTCCTCGTAGCCTGGCTCTGGCCGTTCACTGCCCTGCTGTTCGTTCTGCAGACCATCTACGCATTGACCCGCAGGCTGGTGACTCCACTGCTGGGGTTTCCGCTGCTCGTGTACAACGTGATCATTGCGACGGTGGCAGTGACGAAGTTCGTCATAACTCGGGGAGATTCGCCCGCGGAATTCGGACTCGCTCTGAATGCTGCCCAGGCGAGCATGCTCGGCACCTTCTTCGGCGCGCCGGCACTCTGGAACCCGATCTTTCTGCAGGTCCCGCTGTTCGCGCCATCTCTACCAGCGCGGTGGGGATTCACGCGCCTCGCACGCGTCGGGCTCGCGGGCGCCGCCATCGCGATGACCGCGCTGGTGCTGGTCGAGCTCCCTGGCGCTTACGAGGGCATCAAGAGCTACGCGGTGCATTCGAAGGACCAGCTCCAGGAGCATCCCGAGGGAGATTTCAGGATAGGACTCAAGATCTTTCCCGATCTGAGAAGCGGCCCGCCACCGCTGGGGATCGACTACGATCTCGCCCTCGCGGACACTCTGAACGTGGGCGCGATCAGCATCGTCGTCGACCCGGAAGCCGCGCGCGGTGTCCCGCTGGACTCGCTCGCACGCTCCATCGATGAGGCCCGCGCCGACAGCACGCTCATCATCGTCGCCCTTGGGTACCCGAAAAACGGAGACAAAGAGATCAAGCAGTCGCGCGACGGCTACACGACGGCGCGCCTCAAGGACATCGACCGAATCGCGAGGCGCCTGAAGCCCGACTACCTCATTCCCGCCGTAGATCCAATGGAAGAAGGATCTCGCGTTCTCGGAGACCAGACCCCGCAGTACTGGATCGACTACTTCTCTCGAGCAGCGCGGGTCGCGCATTACATTTATCCGCGGATCAAGATCGCGCTGCCGATCAGCAGTTACGGCACTCGCGACAGCACGCTCTACGCGTGGGCCGCGCAGCGTGGATCCCCGATCGATGTCATGGGGTTCTCCCTATTGGCAGGCTTCGACGGCGCGAGATCACTCGATACGCACATGAGAGTGGCGCAACGGTGGATGCGCCTCTATCCAAATCCGAAGGAACACTGGGTGTTCGCCGCTGGCGGATATCCTCTCGTGCACGGTGAGCAGAACCAGGCGCGAGCGATCTGGGGAGTGCTCGCGTGGGCGACCGCCGAGACGCCGATCAAGGGACTCGTGGTGTACGAGGCAGGAGACTATTACACAGTGCGAGGACTGCGCGCACCAGGCGGGCGATTACGGCCCGCCACCTCTGCTATCCTGCGCGCCGAGCAAGGGCTTCGTTCCAGCGCCCAGTAGCTCCTAGACGGTTCGACCAACTCCGCGCACGATTCCTTCCACCCGGCGCGCGGGATCGAAATAGCGACGCGCGACGTCGCGCATCTGTGCCGCCGTGACAGATCGGACACGCGTATCGTGCTCAGTGAGCTCATGCAAGCCTGCGCCGAACATCCACGCGTCGAGCATTTCTGCCAGCACCGCGGCCCCGAGCTCCTGAGAGATAGCATGCGTGCCGATGGTGTACTCCTTGGCGCGCAACAGCTCGTGTTCGCCCACGGGTTGATCGCGCAGCTTGGCGAACTCGGCCAGCAGTCCGCTCCGCGCGACCTCCTCCTTTTCGGGCGATGTCGCAATGTACGAGACGAATATTCCGGCCAATTTCTTCTCGCTCAATCCCGCGTGGACGGTGTAGGCGAGCGACTGCCTGTCGCGCAGCTCGTCGAAGAAGCGCCCGCCAAGTCCGCTCGCAACAGTTCCTATCAGCGAGGCAGCGTGCCTATCATCGTCGCTACGCGACGGGGCGGGAAACGCCAGGGCGATCGCCGTTTGCGACTTGTCGCGTGACTCCGCCGCGATCTTCACCGTCTTGGGCCACTTCGGCTTGCCGACCTTCGGCGCCTTTTTCGGCTCGAGCACGCCGAATTCCCGCGCGACTAAGTCCGCGGCCTCCTTCACGTCCACATCAGCAACTATTCCAATGACCGCGGACGACTTCAGAACGCGCGAGCGATGCCACTCTCTCGCTTGTTCAGCGGTAATTGCGCGAAGCGACTCCTCCGTTCCCATTACGGGGCGGCCGTAAGGATGCCTGCCAAACGCCACCGAGCTCGCGAGGCGCGCCGGATACCGGTACATGTCATCGCGCAGCATGGCGACGTTGGAGAGGCCGACAGCCCTTTCTGTCTCGAATGCATCTTCGGGAATCGTCGGGCGCTGAACTACGTCTCCGAGGAGCTCCAGCGCTTCGGCCAGTCGTGCATTCGGCACAGAGAAAGACCATCCGAAGCTGTCGCTGGACGCGCTCGCCGAGATCGTGCCGCCGAGCATCTCGGAATCTTCAGCGATCTGCGCAGCGCTGCGCGTCGTCGTGCCCTTGAGCATCACGCGCGCAGTGATCAGCGTGAGTCCCGCTTCGTTCGCTTCCTCTTCGACGGCACCGCCGACGATGTAAATCCCAATGCTGGCGATCGGCGTGCCGGCCTTCCTCCGGATCAATACAGGAACTCCTTCCGCGGTGCGAAAAACTGAAACTCCTGCCTCCTCCTTGTCGAATTCGGCGCCTTTGTTTTCGGGCGTTCCTGGCGCAGTGCGGCGGGGGATCGACTCGAGGCGGTCGGAACGGCCGGCCCCAAGGAGCTGCTGCATGTCCGCAGCGCTCTGGGCGACGATCGCCGAGCTCTCCGGGCGATAGATGAGGGCACCCGCTCTTTCCTCGGAGAGATATTTCCGCGCGACCCGTTGCACATCGTCGGCGGATGCGGACATGAACCGCCGATAGTATTCGTCCCCCAGCCGCCAGCTGCCCAACGCCTCCCACTCGGCGAGGTAATTGGCGCGCCCTTCGGCGGTTTCGAGCCGCCTTGCCCATCGCGCCTCAAAGATGCGACGGACGCGCTCGAGCTCGTGGTCCTCGAGTGACCCGACACGCAGCTGGTGCATCTGATCCCAGATCACTGCCGCTGCATCTCCGGTAGTCTCGGGCTCGGTCTCTGCGTGGACGACGAACACGCCGAGCTCGGATGGCGTGTAGTCGTACGCGCTGACGGACGATGCGAGCTTCTTCTCGCGAACGGACCGGTAAAGGCGGGATGCGCGCCCGGTCGCCAGAATCGCCGCGGCGACGTCGAGGACGGGTGTATCCGGATCCAGCGTGCCCGGCGTTCTCCAACCCAGCACTAGCTGGCTCTGCGCGATATCACCGGCCAGCTCGCGGTATCGGAACCCATCGTGCTCAGGCTCTCGGGGGCCAGGTGTCCTAACCGGATCTCCTGCCGCGAGATTTCCGTACAGATCCGTCACGCGACGCAACGCATCGGCCGGATCTACGTCGCCGGAAATGCTGAGGATCGTATTCGACGGCCGATAGAAGTTGTGGTAAAACTCGTTCATCCCATCGCGCGTAAACGATCGCAGCCCGGGCTCCCGCCCAATTCGCCAGCGCCTCATTCGGTGGGCATCGTGCAGCAGCTCATACAACGTCTCGGTAGCAACGGCCGAGGGACTGTCAGATTTCCGCTTTGCTTCCTGGATGATGACTTCCATCTCCTTCGCCAGCTCGCCGGAGTCGATCACCGAGTTCGCGTACGCATCGGCCTGTATGTCGAGGCCGCGTGCGAAGCCAGACGACGGCAGCACCGTGTAGTACGTGGTGTGATCGTAGATGGTGTGCGCATTGAGGAAACCACCGCTCGCCTTCGTTTCCTTGGCGATATCGCCGACACCGCGCTTCGCGGTCCCCTTGAAGAACATGTGCTCGAGTGCGTGGGCGAGACCCTGCTGGTCGTCTGTCTCGTCGAAGTAACCGGCCTTCACGTACGTCACGATCGCAACGACGGGAGCCGACCGATCCTCCTGCACGAGTACGGTCAAACCGTTCGGGAGCACTGTTCTGTGAACGCTGTTCGGATTCATTGCCGCAGGCGGAGAGATTGGCAGGGCGTCTCGCTAGTCCGCGAGCGATGTCTGACGAAGGAGGACGAGCCCGAGACCGAAGAACAGGGCGCCGTAAGCGAGCAGCCAAATCACGTCACTGGTGGGCGCGCTGCCGCGAGTGATCAAATCATCAGCGACACCATTGAGTTTGTGAACTGGCGGAAGGAGTTGAACCAGCTTTCCGGGAAGTCCTGGCTTCGCCCCGTACAAATCGCGCAGTGCGCGCGACCCGAGCCAGACGGCGGCGAGCGTGACCCAGTCGAAACGCGTCGCCACCGAGATGAAAAAGCCGATGCCTCCCATCGCCACGAACATCAGCCCGGTGTAGAGCAAATAATTCACAATGCTGAAATCCGGAACTATCGTGCGCAGGACGAGGGAGAGAACGAGCATCGTCGCCACTACGCCCGCCATGTGCACGAAATAGAGCTGAGCGTAGAAGGCGAGGACGCTCACCGGCTTGGAGAACAGAAAGCGATAGTAGCCCAGTTTTCTGTCCAGCGAGACGATGCCGTTAACCGCAATGAGGACGGCGACCGACACAATCGAAGAAGCGACCGTGATCAGGAGCGGCCACACTGGCGAAAATGGATTCAGCTGGAGCTGCTGGCCCGGCGCGCGAAACGGCGCGACCAGCACGTAACCCCACAGGAAGCCAACGATCAGGATCGCTACGCCGCGGTCGATTGCAAAGTCGCGAAACTGCCATAGCGAATACTTACCCAGTCGCCCGTGGCTCATGACGATTCTCCCACAGCTTCCCTGAACTGCTGCTCGAGAACGGAACGCTCGGGAACGACGCTGGCCACCAGCGCTCCTCTGCCGATCAGATCCGCGAGCGCAGAATTCAGCTCCCTAATGCTTCTCACAGTCACGTCGTATTCACCCCTGCCCGCGCTCTCTGCAAGCGGAAAGGACTCGCGGATCCGGTCGAACCCTGCCGCGAGCGTCAGCCTGTAGCGAGTCGCGGCAGGTGCGTCCTGTTCATAACCCGTGCTCACCACACGCTGGAGCCGGCCGCGATCGATGATCGCGACACGGTCGGCGAGACGCTGTAGCTCGTCGAGATTGTGCGATGCGATGAGAATCGTTCGATCTGGGCGTCGCAATTCTTCGACGATCCCGCGAAACCGCTGCGTCCATACGGGATCGAGTCCGTGAGTCGGCTCGTCGAGGACGAGAATCTGATCGTCCCGTAATAGCGCCTGCGCCAGCCCGAGCCGCTGAAGATTCCCCTTGGAGAGTGCTTTTACCTTCTTGCCCCGGTGCTCGGCGAGGCCAAGCCTCTCGATCACTTCGTCTACGCGTTGCGAAATATTCGCATCGGATATTCCCGCCAGCGTCGCGTACCGGACGAGCGCCGTGTCGGCGCGCCATTTCGGGGGGATCGCGATCAGCTCGGAGAGATATCCGATGCCATTGCGCTCGATGTACGTGCGCGCGGGGAGACCATGGATCTCGACCGTTCCCGTGGTCGGCCGGAGATAGCCCAGCATCATCGCAATGAGGGTGGTCTTTCCCGCGCCATTCGGGCCGGCGATGCCGAGAATCTCGCCTTCACCCACCTCTAACGAAAACTCCTCGACCGCTTTAACCGAGTTGCCGAGGAGTGATCTGTAAGTCTTCCCGACGTTCCTGAATTCGATCACAAGGGCGGAGGAGTTGTGGAGGTCACGGGTTGCAGGCACGCCTGCCACGAACCGGTACCCGCCTTGTTGATGAAATTGGTGCCTTCCTGCGTGCGGCCCAGTCGCATAAGCGCGCAGCCCAGGTAGCCCTGCGACGCTTTATCCTGCGGGTTGGCCTGCACGGAGCGGACAAAGAACCTGCGCGCCAGATCGTATTGCTTGCTGGCAAACAGGACGAGCCCCATCTCGCGCAATGCAATCGCATTTTTTGGGTCGAGGCGCAACGCCGTGTCGAGCTGTGCGCGAGCTGAAGCGAGGTCCCCTTCATCGCGCGAGATTCGCGCGAGGAATACGTGTGGCGTCGGCGCGTTGGGGTCATCCTTCACCGCTTTGGCGAATTCACCGCGCGCTCTTTCGCGCTGTCCGTTCTTCATTGCGTCGATCCCGGCATTCAGTCCGCCGCCGCTTGACCCACCGCCCCTGAACGCGAACCAGACACCGACGATGATTAGGAGAACCACCACGGCGCCAATGAGGACAGGAAGTGACAACTTCGGCATTCGGCTTCGGGACTCCGCGGCGGCGAGCGCGTGCTCGACGTTGCTCCGGCCCACACCTCCGCCACCTATCGCCCCGCTTCCTCCCGCCGGCGTAAACGAGCCCGGTGGTGGCTGCTCGATAGTCGGAGGGCCGGACATTTTCCTGCCGGCGTAGGTCGGTGGCTGTCTGTAACCACCCCCCTGAGACGGCGGCGCATAAGGCGATGGAGGAGGCTGCGGAGCAGGCGCCGAATACGGTCGTTGCTGTTGCGAGCCGCGCGGCGTGTATACAGCCTGAAGCGGACTCGACGGAGTCGCTCGCTGCACTGGCGCTTTGCCTGTGAGTGCGGACTCCAACGCTCTGAAGCCCTCGAGCGCGGCGTCGCCGTCAGCCTGCGTCGGCTTATAGCTGGTGCGATTGGCGCGGTCGCGGGCCGCAAGAAATTCGAGGAGAGCGTGTGCCTGGTCGAGCGTGATCAGCTCGGCCTGCCTTGCCGCGCGAATCAGCTGCTGGCCGGAAACTGAAGAGTTGCCGACGAGCGCCTGCAGCGATGCTTCGGCGCCGGTCCACAGATCGATGATGTCCGCCGCGAGATCTTCTGCATTGCGAGAAGTCTCGAAGTGCGTGAGAACGGGGCGGACCCCGTTCAGAGCGCTGAGCGCCGCCTGTGAGTTCTGCGGGCTCACCTTAGGATGCGCAGAAGCCCTGCATTCGCACTACGACGAATGAAGCTCTCTGCATCCTGCTCCGGCTTGGGAGTCTCCTTCAGGCAATTTGCATCGCGCATCTTGTCGACGATCTCCTCCCACGTTCCCTCGAAGGTATTTCCGTCCTCGAGCTTGATGCGGTGTGGCTCGGGCGCGGCCTTGACGTCGGCGAAGCTGGAGAGAAGCGCGCCGAACAGCTCGAGCTGCCCCTTTGCCTCAGTCTGCGATGCGTCCATGTGCTTCGCCTCGATCTCGGCCAGCATCTCGTCGATGTCGTCGAGCTCGCCGGAGAGATCGCGAAGCCTGTCTTCCCACGGACGGATTTCGGGATCGTTGTCGCGCAGGCGATAGATCATCTTCTTCAGCTCGATCAATCTCCAGATTCCGAGCTCGTCCCAGTGGTCCTCGGGAGTCGAGCGATCGAGATGATAGAGCGCAGCCTCGTAGTCGCCGCGATCGTAGAAAATGTTGCCGAGGTAGATGCGCGCTTCGGTGTGATCGGGATCCATCTGCAGGGCGCGGCGCAGCGTAGTGATCGCCGACTCATCGTTGCCGAGCCTGTGCTCGGCGTAACCGATGCACGAAACGGCTTCCGCCGCGTCAGGCGTCTGCTGTGCGGCAATCTCGAAGAACTGCTTTGATTCCTCGATCAGGCCTTCGCGAAAAAGCGCGCGCCCGATCTGAAGCATCAGCTCGACGTCGTCCTGGTATCCGAGCTCCAGCGTGTGACGGAAGCTGCGCAGCGCCGGCTCCTGTTGGCCGAACTTGAGGAGCGTCTCGCCGAAACCAGCTAGTGCGTCCTCGTGATCCGGATCGAGAACAAGTGCTTCCTCGAAGCTCCGTCGCGCCCAGGCGTATTCCTCGCGCGCATGGTGTGCGTAGCCAACTCCAATGTGGAGCTCCACCGAATTCGGGTAGAGACCGAGTCCTTCGCGAAGTACGTCCAGAGCTTCGTCATACTGTCCTTCGTTGTACAGTTGATGTGCTCTCTCGTCGTACTCTTCAGAACTCAAAAAAGGTGTTGGCATGACGACGCACCCTCCAAGGAGTCGAGTATGAATCTATTGTACTCTTTAGACACCACTATGTTCAAGGGAGTAACATCCGAGGGATAACGGCTCAGGTGACCACCGCGATCTTCTCGGAAAAGCGCTGCCAGCTCCCACTCTCGAGGGATTTGTCGATCTCGTGGACTGCCTCCTCGAGCTCCTCTTCCCTGGTAAAGAAGTGCGGGGCAATCCTGATACCAGCGCCTACGCGATAGTCGACCAGGATGTTGCGTGAGAGAAGGTGTTGTGTCACTTCGTAGGCGTGGGGAACATCGACCGCCACAGTTCCGCCTCGCTTCGCAGGGTTGCGCGGCGCGTGGACCCGGAAGCCGCGCTCGTCGGCGAGCTCGATCAGCCGCGACGTGAGTCGAACGCTTTTCTCCCGAATCGCCCCGATGCCCGCCTGGCGGAGAATCTTCGGTCCTTCCGCCGCGGCGTAGAGGGCTGGAATGACGGGAGTCCCATTCAGCCAGCGAAATGCGCCCGACGTGTATTCCATGGTTTCCTCGAAGGCGAACGGGCGCGAGTGCGCCTGCCACCCCGTCAACGCCGGTTTGAGCACATCGCGCACCACCGGACTGACGTAGAGGAAACAGCCTCCTGACCCGCCGCACAGCCACTTGAGCACTCCGCCAGTGAGGAAATCCACGTTGCTTCGTTTCACGTCCACCGGCACGATTCCGACTGCGTGGAAGGAGTCGAGCGAGACGAGCGCTCCCATCTCGTGCGCGTGCCGGCAAATCGCATCCGCATCCATGAGATAAGCGCTGCGGAAGAGAACGTGTGACACGGCGACGAGGTGTGTCCTCTCGTCTATCGCCGCGAGAAGCCTGTCCTGGTCGATGCTGATCCCATCGTCGGATCGCACCACGACCACTCGAGCACCGAATCTTTCCGCCATCTGCGCGTAAGCGTAGCGGACCGAAGGGAAATCGAGCTCCGTCATGACGACCGTGTCGCGTCCCTTTGTAAAATCTATCGAGGAAAGCACGGCAGTCTGGGCGATGGTGACGTTTGGCATCATCACCACCTCGCCCTCGCCCGCATTCATGAGCGGAGCGATCTCATTCCCGACGTCGACCGGCTTCTCCCACCAGCCGCGCGCCCAGGCCCTTACGCCGAGCTCTCCCCAGTCGCGCGCGTACTCGGCCAGTTTCTCCGGGACGGTGCGTGGCATCGGTCCCAGCGAGTTGGAGACGAGATAATTCGTCTTCTCGAGGATCGGGAATTCATCTCGAAAAGCCAGCAGCGGATCTCGCTGCCGGCTGCTCGGAGGTTTCACCGCCAATCGGTGCCGCGCTTCACTGGGCCTTTTGAGTGGCTTCGCGCGCTGCTCTGAATTCCGCGTCCGCGTTCCAGGTCGGGACAGTGCGCGAGTTTCCGAGAGAAACGCCGAACCGGTACACGATTTCGGCGAGCTGTGCGACCCCGTTGAGGTCTAGGCCCGGGCGATACTCGTCCGACGGTTGATGATATCTGTGCGCAGTATAATCGTCGCGTTGCGCCTTGCCCCAGGCGATTGGATGGCCGACGTAGTCGTAGCCACCCTTCACATCGACTGCGGGGATTCCAACCTTGGCGAAGGAGAAGTGATCGGAGCGATAGAAGTGTCCCTGTTCGGGATGCTCATCCGGAACGATCCGGACTCCCTCTGACTTGACCAGCGCGGCGAGCAGCGGTCCAAGCGAGCTCTTGGTGTCGCCCAGGACTTCGAGATCACGAAAGCGGCCGATCAACGCCGGATTATCGATGTTGAGGTCGGCAATGACCTTTGACGCCGGCACCGTCGGATGCTCTCCAAAGTACGCGGAGCCGAGCAGGCCCGATTCCTCGGCGGTGACGAATACAAAGAGCTGGGAGCGGCGGGGCTTCACGCCTTCGGCAGCCGCGTGAGCGATCGTGAGAACTGCTGCAACACCCGAAGCATTGTCTGCGGCGCCGTTGTAGATCGAATCTCCGTTGACGACCGGGCCAATGCCGAAGTGGTCCCAGTGCGCACTGTACGCGACGTATTCGTCACGCACCTTGGGGTCGATGCCTCGAACTACACCAACGACATTGTTCGCGGACATGTGCTGGAGGCTGTTGCGCATCGTCTCGTCGATGATGATTCCGGTCGAGACCGGGCGGAAATCGCGGGACTCGGCGCGCTTGCGCAAATCGGTCAAGCTGAGGCCGGCCTGCGCTAGCAACGCGGTAGCGGCGCTGTCGGTTATCCAGCCCCGGACACCAATTGGCGGAGGGGCAGCGAGGTCGCGCGGCAGAAGGCGGTGCTCTGTCGAATTCGAATTGACGACGACGTGCCAGGGATACCAGGCGCGCTCCGTCGTATGCACGATCAACATTCCCGCCGCTCCGCGACGTTCTGCTTCCTCGTATTTGTAGGTCCAGCGTCCGTAGTACGTCATCGCCTTACCGCCAAAGAGATTCGGCTCGGCGGCGGTGGCGGGCGGATCGTTGACGAGAACGAGAAGGATTTTTCCGCGCACGTCCGTGCCTTTGAAATCGTCCCACCTGTACTCGGGCGCAGTGGCTCCGTATCCGACGAAAACGAGTTCGCCGTGCGCGGAGCTGGCATCCGTCGCTGAGCCCGGCCAGACGACAACATCATCCGTAAAGCGGAGATTGGCGTTGGCCTTGCCCGAAGCAGTGACCTTGATGGTGGCCGGATCGGCTTTCACGACGTCGATCGGAACGCGCTGGAAGTACGACGTGTCTCCTACGCCGGGCCTGACGCCGAACGCCTGGAGCTGCGTCGCGATGTATTCCTCAGCGAGTCGTCCACCGCGAGTGGCAGGCGCCCGACCCTCGAGAAGGTCGGAGGAAAGGAAGCGGAGGTGCGCGTCGATTTCCTGGGTAGTGATCCGGCTGGGAACACCGTCCGTCTGCGCATTCACTCTCGCGGCTGACAAAATGGAGATAAGCGCGACGGAGAGCAGAACGGTGGGACGAGTCATCGATTTACTCTGTGTGTGTGGTGTACGTCAGTACATTATAACTTCCCGCACCCGACCTTAGCATGCCCCGGCAGACTCCGCGAAGCCTCAAACGACCAACTCCCCGCAAGCCGCGTCGCAAAGCGCACAAGATTGCGCTCGTGCTCGGCGGCGGCGGCCTGAAAGGCTTCGCGCACATCGGCGTTTTTCGCGCGCTCAAGGAGATGGGGATCGAGCCGACGGTCGTCGCGGGGACCAGCATCGGCGCCCTCATCGGAGCGGCATACGCCCGCGGAATGGAAGTTCCGGAGATGATCGACCGCGCGCGCTCTCTCAAGCGGCGGGATCTCTTTCGTCTCAATCGAATGGGAATGCTACTGGAGCGGCAGCACTCGCCAGCGATCTATCTCGACGAGCCGCTCAAGAACGTCGTGAACTCAGTGGCGGGAGATAAGCGGTTCGATCAGCTGAAAAGGACGCTGCTCGTCAACACTGTGGACATTCAGCGCGGCTCGCAGATCGTGTGGGGACTACCGGGCCTTCGCAACGTGGGCGTCGCCGACGCAGTGTACGCATCGTGCGCGCTGCCCGGATTTTACCCTCCGGGCTCGATCAATGGGAAGCTGTGCGTCGACGGTGGCGTGCTGGACAATCTCCCGGTTTCGATCGCGGGCCGCGGGATGGATGCCGTGATCGCAGTCGACACGGGCTCCAGCGATCTCGAGCCCGAAAACGACATTCTCACAGCGGGATTCGCATCCATCTACGTGCGCGCGGCGACGACAATGATGCACGCGCTGCAGCTGGCGCCATTCGCGACCTGGACGCGTCCGCCGATGATCCTGATCCGGCCGAAGGTCAATCACATCGGGTGGTTCAGCTTCTCGCACACCGAGGAGCTACTGGAGGCGGGGTACACTGCGGCGATGGAGGCCTGCAGCCATTACGAGGAATGCATCGCCTGGGGGATCGGAGTATTTCCACGCCGGCCGATGCGGATCGAGGTCGATCGCGAGAAGTGCATCGGATGCACGCTCTGCACCGC
>DATARP010000192.1:0-2547 GCA_036264075.1 Gemmatimonadaceae bacterium | reverse complement strand
GTCAGGCAGCTGAACCGGAGAGAGTTGTAGCACTGCAGGCGGCCGATCACGAGTAAATCTCAGCGCTGGACCCTGATAGCGACGATCCTCGCTTCCGCGATGACGTTCATCGACGGGACGGTCGTCAACGTCGCCCTCCCCGCGCTGCAGGCAGATCTGCACGCTACGATCACGGATGTTCAGTGGGTCGTCGAAGCGTACACTCTGTTTCTGAGCGCACTGATACTGGTCGGTGGGGCGATGGGCGACCAGTTCGGCCGCAAACGAGTATTTCTTTTTGGCGTCGTGGCGTTCACTGCCGCGTCGATCTTCTGTGGACTGGCACCATCTCCGCGCGTGCTCATAATTGCGCGGGCTCTGCAGGGAATCGGCGCGGGGTTCCTTGTTCCGGGAAGCCTGGCAATCATCAGCGCAACGTTCAGCGATGCCGATCGCGGGCGTGCGATCGGAACCTGGTCCGGATTCAGCGCGATCACGACTGCGCTCGGTCCGGTCATCGGAGGATGGCTGATCCAGCACGTGAGCTGGCGTGCGGCGTTCTTCATCAACGTGCCGCTGGCGGTGATCGTGGTCGTGTTGTCCCTGCGCTATATGGACGAGAGCCACGACCCTTCCCGAACGCAGAGCATCGATTGGCTCGGAGCCGCCCTCGGCGTCGTGGGACTGGGAGGACTCGTCTTCGGGCTTCTCGAGTGGGCGCCGCTCGGGCCCAGCGATCCACTGGTAATGGGGTCACTCGCCCTTGGAGTAATGTGCCTCTCTCTACTCGTCGTGGTTGAGCGTCGCACTAGCAACCCGATGATGCCGCTCCACCTCTTTCGCTCGCGCACATTCACGCTAACAAACGTTCTGACGTTGCTGTTGTACGGAGCACTCGGAATCGTTCTGTTCCTGCTCCCGCTCGATCTCATTCAAGTCCAGCACTATTCTCCAACTCAGGCTGGGGCGGCACTCGTCCCGTTTGCGCTGATCATGTTCGCGCTGTCGCGATGGGCGGGCGGTCTGGTTGCGAGAACGGGCCCGCGTCTCCCACTGACCGTCGGGCCGGCGATCGCGGCAGCGGGTATTGCGCTGTTTACGCGCGGGGCGATCGGCCATTCCTATTGGTCGAGCATTTTCCCCGCGGTCTGCCTGCTGGGCATCGGAATGACAATCACGGTGGCGCCACTAACAACGACCGTGATGGGTGCAGTAGAGACCGCTCACGCTGGAGTCGCTTCGGGGATCAACAATACGGTTGCCCGAGTCGCTGGACTCCTTGCGATTGCCGTCTTTGGTGTTCTCTTGTCTCAGAAGTTCGACGCCACGATCAAACCGCGGCTTGACCATCTGGTTTTGGCGCCGGCAGTCCGCGCGCGGATCGATCGGGAGCTTCCAAAGATGGCGGGCGCGGACCTCAAGTCCGTCGCGGTCGACGATCGGGAACGGGCCATCGTGCAGGGCTCGATCGACGAGGCATTTGTTTCAGGTTTCCGTTTGGTGGTGGGTGGTGCTGCGATCCTGGCGCTCGCAGCGGCGGCTTTCGGATGGGGCATACCTTCTGCGTCGGTGACTCGCACCGCAAGGAGAGAAGAGACATGACGGCCACGAAGATGGAACAAGAGCTCATCGACATGGAGCACAAGTACTGGCAGTCGATAAAGGACAAGGATGTAAACGCGGCGATGGCCCTGACCGACACCTCCTGCGTAGTCGCAGGTGCGTCGGGCGTGGCGAGCATCAAGCGCGAGGCATTTGCGGGAATGCTGAACTCTTCCGCCTGGACGCTCAACAAGTTCGAATTCGTTGGCGACGTTCAGGTTCGGTTGCTGACGGACGATGTGGCAATCGTCGCCTACAAGGTGAGAGAGCAGCTGACGGTAGACGGGAAGCCTCTCACGCTCGATGCGGCCGATGCGTCCACGTGGGTCCGGCGCGATGGGTGGTGGCTGTGTGCTCTTCACACGGAAGCAATCACGGGCGATCCCTTTGGGCGCGACCGTCAGCGCACGCCCAGACCGTGACGAAGTAGACTGAACCGATGTACGCCGAGCTTCTTATCCTGCGCCTGGTTCATATCCTCAGCGCGATAGTGTGGCTCGGGAGCGGAGTCTTCACCGCCATCTTCCTCATCCCCGCGCTCTCTGGCTCTCCCGGTGTGATGGGTCAGGTGGTAGCCGGGCTGCAACGCCGAAAATACTTCGTCGCATTTCCCATCGTCGCAACGCTGACGATCCTCTCCGGCGCGCGCCTCCTTTACATCGACTCGGCCGGCTTTGCTCCGGAGTATTTCGATTCAGGTACGGGGAGAACGTTCGCAATCAGCGGCGCCGCCGCGCTTGTCGCGTTCATTTTGTCGCTTGGAGTAGCACGCCCCGCAGCCGTTCGGGCGGCGGCCCTTTCTGGACTACTGGCTGCCACACAAGAGTCACCTGAGCGGGAGCGGCTCGTCGAGCAGCTCGATCGTGTGCGACGGAGGGGTGCGTTGGCGACCACGTTCTCGATCGCATTCGGGATTCTCGCCGCGTCTGGCATGGCGATAGCGCGTTACGTGTAGCGCCTGGCTAC
>DATARP010000230.1:0-37558 GCA_036264075.1 Gemmatimonadaceae bacterium | reverse complement strand
CGGGATCGGACTTCCGCTGATAGTCCACCGTTTCGGTGGCGACCCCACGATCATGGCGGCGATTGGGATGCTGTCCGGCTTCTGCGGAACGCTGATGACTCCGATGGCGGCGAACTTCAACATCGTGCCGACGGCGCTGCTTGAGCTTCCGGATGAAAATGCCGTGATCAAGGTACAGATACCAACCGCGCTCTTGTTGCTGGCTGCGAACATCTTGTTGATGAATTTCCTGGTCTTCCGTCGTTGATCTCCTCACCGCGTTCTCTCACTCCGGAGCTGGCGTCCAAATTTGCAGGGCTCGCGCTGTCGCACATCACGCGGGAGTATCCAAACCTCCTCTATCACGTTCTGAACGGGCCAGATGATGTTCGCAGGCCACGCGAGCTGCACCCGATCTTCTTCGGCAGCGTGGATTGGCATTCGTGTGTTCACGGGTATTGGCTGCTCGCCACTGTGCTTAGGCTGTTTCCCGAAAATGGGGAAGCGTCCGATATACGCGAGCTGTTCGACGCACAGCTTACACCGGCAAAGGTGCGCGGAGAGCTGGAATACCTCGAGCAACCGCTGAGAACCATCTTCGAGCGCCCGTACGGGTGGGCGTGGCTATTGATGCTCGCAGCGGAGCTGAACCGCCACAGCACGGACGACGCCAAACGGTGGCGTAAGACGCTTGCTCCGCTGGCTGACGAAATCGTGCGGAGATTTCGGGACTTCCTTCCAAAGGCGACGTACCCGACGCGCGTGGGAACTCACTTCAACAGCGCTTTCGCGTTGACTCTCGCGCTGGAATACTCCGAAGTGATGAGTGATGAGCCTTTCCGCCGCCTTCTCGTGGAAAAGGCGAGCACCTGGTATAGCGGTGATGCGGACTGTCAGGCGTGGGAACCGGGAGGCGACGACTTTCTGTCGCCGGCGCTCATGGAAGCGGAATGCATGCGAAGAGTTCTGAGCGCGAGCAATTTCCTGAATTGGCTCGACCGTTTTCTTCCCCGTCTCGGTGAACGGCAGCCAATGACATTGTTCGAACCTGCAACAGTCAGCGACCGAACGGACGGCAAGATCGCCCATCTCGATGGCCTGAACCTGAGCCGAGGCTGGTGTTGGCGGTCTCTTGCCACCGTTTGGCCGGATACTGACCCGCGCAATGCAATCGCGCTCGATGCCGCCGAAGGACATCTAGCTGCGGGGCTGTCACACGTCGCGGGTGATTACATGGGCGAGCATTGGCTCGCGACTTTCGCGCTGCTCGCATTGATCTGATGGATTCTCCCGGAAAGATTACCCGCACTGCGGCGCTCGCCGCTCTGTGCGCGGCGATCGTGACCATCGCCGTCGGGTATGCAGCGGCGTTCAGTCACGGCGGCACACCAGTTTGGGCGCCGTGGCTCCTCGCTTTGGGAATACCCATCTCACTCGGCGCAATCATGATCCTTGGCGCAACGCGGGGGGACCAGGGAATCGGCCCGCTCAAGCTGCCATTTTTGTTCGTCGTCGCAGTCCTTATGGTCGGCTTTGGGGCCGCTCTCGCGCTACCAGCAACACAAAGCCCGATGTCCAAACTCTGGCTCGGCCTGCCGGCGCGCGCAGCGGTGGTGATTTATGGTATTGGCCTCCTTCCTATAGTAGTGCTGCCCGTTGCCTACGCGCTGACTTTCGACACGCAGACATTGAGCGCGGATGATGTTGAGCGCGTCCGCGCAATGGGCAAGGAGAACAGAGAGCATGCCTCGCTCATGATTGATGGAGCTGATCGAGAACTCTCCAGGTGATGGTGCGAACGACAGCATCTCTTCTGCAGGGTACATTGCCGAGCGCCGCGCAACCTGCGGTAATCGCGATAGGCGTGCTCTATTTCGCGGTAGTAGTTGCGATCAGCGTCTGGGCTGCGCGGAGAACGCGCACTGCCGATGATTTCTTCGTGGCGGGAAAGGGAATCGGACTGGTCGCTCTCACCGTTGCATCCGTTTCCGTGTCCGTCTCGGGATTTGCCTTCATCGGCGGACCCGGATTCATCTATGCCGTTGGACTCGGCGCGATGTACATCGTTCTGCCGGCGGCGGTCACCAATGTCATGGGAGCGTGGGTGCTTGCCAAGCGTATGCGACTTCTTGGCGAAGCGCGGAATCTCATCACGATCCCCGACGCCATCGGGGCGCGCTACCGGTCTCCCGCGGCGCAGGGGCTCGCCGCTGTGGCGATGCTGGTTGGAATCGTCGGCTATATGGCAACCAACGCGCTGGCAATGGGAGTCGTCATCAACTCGATCTTCGGTGTCGGCCTCGGCTGGGGCATCTGGATCGGGATGGGCGTCACGCTCGCGTACTCGGCATCGGGGGGAATTCTCGCCGGGATTTACAACGACGTTTTTCAGGGAACATTGATGGCCGTCGCATCAGTTCTCGTGTTCGTGTTTGTGTTGGGCTACGGCGGCGGACTCGGGGAGATTTCGCGGACAATCCTGACGCACGACCCCACGTTTCTCGGGCCGTGGGGGAAACTCACGCCGCTGGCGGCGTTGTCGTTCTTCTTTGTTTTCTCGATGGGATCGCTCGGCCAGCCCCAGGCAGTCCACAAGTACTACATGCTTCGCGATCCGTTGCAGCTCAAATGGTATCCGCTGCTCAAGACACTGGGACTCGTCCTGGTGCTGCTTCTTTATTTCAGCGTGGGCGTCGGAGTGAAGTCGTTCGTGCTCGATGGACGATTGCCCGCGCTTGCGAGTCCGGATCAGGCAACTCCGAGTCTGCTGCTCCACGTCACGCCGATCATCCTCGCGGCACTCGTGTTCTCGGGAATCGCAGCCGCTACCATGAGCGCGGCGAATTCATTCATCAACATCGGCGCCGCGATCGTCACGCACGACCTGCCCATCGCGTTCGGTAAGCGAGTAAGGAACGAGCTAGGCTGGGGAAGGGCGATGACCGTTCTGATTGCGATCGCGGCCGCGATCACTGCGCAGCGGTCGGGAGCGATGGTGGCCTTTCTCGGAATCTTCGGTTGGGGATTATTTGCGTCGACACTTGTGCCAGCGCTTGCGGTTGGATTGAACTGGCAGGGCGCGACGCGCGCCGGAGCGATTGCATCTATGATGACGGGGCTCGTCGTGACGGTCGCGCTCGAGACTGCCGCGTACCGGAAGGTCTTCACTTTCCCCGCAGGCGTGACTGCGTCAGCCGTCGCGATGGTCGCGTCGTTTTTGATGTTCTTTTTCGTCTCCTTGGCTACTCGCCGCGCGGCACTGCTGGAGCTCGACCCTGATGTGCGGCTGGTGATGGAGCTGTGACGGCGCGCTGACTATTCGGTAGCGGAGCCTTTGTCCGACCCACCGTCGACTACTCGCACGCTCTTGATGTTCACGAATTCGCGGATGCCGAACTCGCCGAGCTCCCTGCCGAATCCCGAATTCTTGACTCCCCCGAACGGAAGGCGTGCATCGGATGCGACCATGCCGTTGATGAAGACCATCCCCGACTCGATCTCGGCGACGAACGCATCGCGCTCAGCGGCATCGCGCGTCCAGGCAGATGCGCCCAACCCGAAACTCGTCCCGTTGGCGATGCGGATCGCATCGGCTAGATCATTTGCCTTGAACACCGAAGCAACAGGGCCGAACAATTCCTCTTCTGCCGCGGGCGCGGTGGCTGGAATGTCGACGAGCACAGTCGGGGCGTAGAAGTACCCTTCGCCTTCCAGCTGCTTGCCGCCTGTGAGTGCACGCGCTCCAGCGGCAACCGACGTCTTCACCTGCTTGTCGAGCCCGTCGCGAATCGCTTTCGTCGCAAGCGGACCGAGCTGGGTCTTTTCATCCATTGGATCCCCAACCCGGATGGAGGACACACCTGCCACGAACCGCTTCAGAAAGTCGTCGTAGATCTTTTCATGTAGGATGAAACGCTTGGCGGCGATGCATGATTGGCCGTTGTTGATCATGCGGGCAGTGACGGCTGTGGATGCTGTCTGCTCCAATTCGGCACTTGGCATCACTATGAACGGATCGCTCCCGCCCAGCTCCATCACCGATTTCTTGAGATTCCTTCCCGCGGCGCTGGCAACGGAGCGGCCTGCTGCTTCACTCCCGGTGAGTGTGACAGCAGCGATCCGGCTGTCTCCGACTATTCCTTCTACCACTTCGGAGCCGACCAGCAGCGTCTGGAAAACCCCCTCGGCAAATCCCGCACGACGGAAAATGTCCTCGATCGCCAATGCGCATTGTGGAACGTTCGACGCGTGCTTGAGAAGTCCGGTATTTCCAGCCATGAGCGCCGGTGCCGCGAACCGAAAGACCTGCCAGAACGGAAAATTCCATGGCATGATCGCCAGAACGACCCCGATCGGCTGGAACGCCACCCAGTTCTTGCCGTCGTCCATCTTCACCGGCTGATCAGCGAGAAGTCGTTCCGCGTTTTCCGCATAGTACCGGCACGCTGTCGCGCACTTTTGGGCCTCAGCGATGGCGGCAGCGATGGGCTTTCCCATTTCGAGTGTCATCAATCGTCCCAGCTCGCGGGATTCGGTGTCGAGAATCGTCGCCGCTTTCTGCATCAGTTGCGCGCGATCCGCGAACGTGGTCCGCCTGTGCGTGCGATATGCAGTGACTGCGCAATCGAGGCGCTCGCTAACCTGAGCGCTCGATAACGCCTCGAAAGTGCGAATTGTTTTTCCAGTGGCGGGATTGATCGTCGCGATTGTCATGGCGCTATCTCGCGCGGCGGAGGTCGTGTTGGGAGATCTTGAGCACCGGTCGTTTGGGGTCGGTCAAGTCCATCTCCTGCCAGGGAACCTCGTACACAGAATAGATATGGCGAGATCTCAAAAGGCGCCTGATAGGTCGTACGAGAGTTCGCGCCGACAATCGGTCAATGAGCCCGGACACGCCGATGAGGTAGGCTTCGACTAGCAGCGCTTTGTCGTGGCGCACGACGCGGATCTCTTCTATGCGCCCCACGTTCGCTCCGTCCGCGTCGCGGACTTTTGTGCCGACGAGGAGCTGGATCTCAATATCCATCGCCAGCCTCTTCGTCTCCGCTACCAGGTATGCGCTCGATGATGTGATGCGCGATCCAGATTTCCCAGTCGATCGCTCCGGTGTCCTTTGCCTCGACGTCGAGCCTGATGTCGCGGCCCACTGTCTCGACGCGGGACCACGAAACCCGAATTCCCTCATCGCGCTTCGGTCCCCACAATCGAGCGAGTCGCCTAGCAAGACGGGCGAAGACCGGATGCACCCTCTCCCATGGCACGGATCCACCGACCTCGATGTGGGTTATGCGGGGCTGTGAGCTCTTTCCGACGTGCATCACCAGTCCATCGACGCGCCCCATAGGCTCCTCTTCGCGGTCGAGCAGCTCCTTGTCGAGAACATCGCGTACGAGCTTCATCTCAACCTCCGATGATCTCGAGCGGGATCGAGATCACCGCCAGAACGAATGAAATCAACACGATGATGGCAACGACTGCATTGCTTACCCAGCCGTTGCGGTGCTTGCCGAGGTAAATCGGATCATTCATGAGGAACAGGAATGGGACTATCGCCAGCGGGAGAGTGGCCGACGTGAGCGCCATGGAGATGATGGTCACACTGATGGGATCCACACCGAACACGAGCGGGAGAGCGGCGATCATGATGATGATGGTGTAGGTGAGGCAAAAGCGCGCGTCGCGCGAGGGAGTGAGATCCTCGCTCCAGTTCCACCCGAATCCCTGCGCAAAGAAATAAGCAATTGCGAGCGAGATCTCGAGCGCTGCGCCGAGGCATGCGAACAGCATCGAGACCGCGAACAGAAAGAATCCCCATTTGGGAAGCGCCGTCGTCATAAGCAGAGACGCCTGGTCGAATTTCTGGATGTCGATTCCCCTGGGCTGAAACACGAGAGCAGCAACGATCAGCACCGCCATCGAGAGCAGACCGCCGAGACTCATTCCGAACGTGGCGATGAATCGGTTCACGGGGATATAAGTCTCATCCCATTCGTCTTCGATCGCTCCCGACGAATAGAAGTACATGAGATAAGGTGAGATGGATGCACCCAGTATGCTGACCGCGACAAACCAATACTTCGCTTTATGGTCCCCAGGTAGTGTAGGAAGCAGCCCATGCGCGGCGCTGCCCCAGTGCGGATGGAGCTTTACTGCAGCCACAACGAAGGAGAGCGTGACGAGTCCAAGCAAGGATGCTCCGTTCTCGATGAGGCTGAACGTTCCCTTCCACATGAGAAGCCAGACGATAAATGAGACTGGTAGTGCCCACACCGGGAACCCGATGCCGGTGAGGATTTGAAGTGCAAGCCCAATCCCTCCGAGCTCCGCGACCAGAACCAGGAAGGCAACGATGACCATTCCCACGAGCACGACGAAGAAGAACGGGAACCCGAATCGCTCTCGCGTTGCCTCTACTATCGTGTGCTTGCTTACGGCCGCGAGGCGGCCCGACATCTCCACCAGGAATATCAGGCAGATCGTTCCGAGCAGGATTGCCCAGAGGAGCTCGTAACGGAACGACGCACCGGCCTGGACGGCTGTCGCCACTGACCCGATCTCGAGAAATCCTCCAACGCTCGTGACGATGCCGAGCGTGATCTGCAGCATCTTCTTCATTGATGGGACTCGATGCTGTCGGAGAACTGTTTCACGACCTTCTGGTCGGCGCGAAGGGAATCGAGCTGGTGTTCAAAATCCGGCGCGTCCTTCGCGGCAATCAACCTGGCCATCTGATTCACGTGCTTGCGGCTTGTGGTGAGAATGTGGTCGAGCGTCGTGGAATCGATCCAGTGCGGCGGGGATTTCAGGAGATCGCTGGAGATCTGAAGCAGGTTCTCGTGTGAGAGCTCCAGTGTCTGCCGACTGTATTTGTCGGGCGTGGAGTGACGAAGCCAACTTTCTCCAACCATTTCCGCAGTGGCGAGCCAGGATTGGATTGAATCCATCTGCTCCGCGGGCGTCGGAGACTTGCACGCGGCAACGATAACAACAGGGATGACTAGCAGCCGTTTCAAGCGCATCTGATTTACATTGTTGTCCTATGCCCAAAACCCGATTCAGCGTCCTGCTCCTTTCACTTTTCGTGCTCATCAGCTTCGACACGGCGTGCGGCCAACCTCCTGTAAATTCCGTACAAGACCTGACGCCGCCTCCGCCCGTTCGCCGCGAGTTCAGAGGAGCCTGGATCGCATCCGTCGAAAACATTGACTGGCCGTCGGAGCCGGGGCTGTCGACGCGGCAACAGCAGCAGGAACTGCTCGAGATGCTCGATCGGGCGGTGCAGCTGAGACTCAACGCCGTGATTTTGCAGGTCCGACCGGCAGCCGATGCGTTGTACGCGTCGCCGTACGAGCCGTGGTCTGAGTATCTGACGGGCAAGATGGGACGGGCGCCGAGCCCTTACTACGATCCGCTCGAATTCGCGGTCAATGAAGCGCATCGGCGCGGTCTCGAGCTCCACGCGTGGTTCAACCCTTATCGGGCGCGCCATCCATCGGCCAGATCAGCTCCGTCGCGGGATCACATCAGCGTCACGCATCCGGAGTACGTGAAGCGATACGGGAGCAATCTGTGGATGGACCCGGGAGAGCCGGCCGTGCGTCAGCAGACGATTCGCGTGGTGCTGGACGTGGTCAAGCGCTATGACATCGATGGCGTGCACATCGATGACTACTTCTATCCCTACAAGGAGAAAGACAGGCGTGGCAACAACATCGACTTTCCAGACGCGACCAGCTGGCGACGGTACAAGGCGTCGGGGGGATCGCTGTCGAAGGATGACTGGCGACGAGCGAACGTCGATAGCCTGATCCACCAGGTATACCTCGGAATCAAGGCAAGCAAACCGTGGGTGAAATTCGGAATCAGCCCATTCGGAGTCTGGCGTCCGGGCTACCCTTCGATAACCGCGGGGAAATTCGATTCGTACGCCGAGCTGTACGGTGACTCACGCAAGTGGGTGCTGAACGGATGGGCGGATTACTTCACACCGCAGCTCTACTGGCCGATCGACCGTCCCGATTTGAGCTATCCGATTCTCCTGCAATGGTGGGTGGAACAGAACGCGAGAGGCCGCCACATCTGGCCGGGCAATTACGTCGACAAGGTGACGGGTACTCCCTCGGGATGGCTCGCGGAGGAGATGCTCAACCAGATCGCGCTGACTCGTGCCCAGCCCGGCGCAACGGGAAACGTCTATTTCAGCATGCGCACTCTGATGGGGAACGGCGACAATCTGCCGCAGAAGCTCATGTCGGGTCCGTATGCCAGCAGAGCACTTGTCCCAGCTTCTCCGTGGCTCGATAGTATTCCGCCTCTTTCTCCAATCGTGCGCGTGGGCACTGATGCGGTAACACTCGCGAATACGATTTCATTGCAGCCACAGGGGACTGAGCCGACATGGCTGTGGCTGGTTCGCACGCGAGTGGGAGGTGACTGGACCACCGAGGTGGTTCCCGGACTGCAACGGTTTTACACCTTGCCGCGACTCGCCGGCGGTGCGTACGCGGATGCGGTGAGTGTGTCCGCGGTCGATCGCTGCGGAAACGAGAGCGCGCCGGTGATCACGGCCTTGACACCCGCAGTTTCGCGCTGAGCAAGCTGTCAACCAAGCCGCCAACAAAAAAGGGAACCTATGGATTCCCTTTCAAGCCATCGCGCGCTCTATCGATCCTCGCGCTTCATTGACACCGAGTTGATGCAATAGCGCTGGTGTGTCGGGCCCGGTCCGTCGTCGAAGACATGTCCAAGGTGCGCGTCACACTTCGCACACAGGACCTCGGTTCTCTTCATGAAGAGACTGGTGTCTGATTCGGTGCGAACATTTTCGTCGCTGACCGGCTGAGTGAAACTCGGCCAACCCGTGCCGGAATCGAACTTGGCGTCGGAATCGAAGAGCGGCGTTCCGCAGCAGACGCACTTGTAGGTGCCCGCCTCTTTGCTGTCGTGATATGCGCCGGTGAAGGCGCGCTCCGTGCCCTTCTTGCGTGCGACGCGATATTGCTCGGGCGTGAGCTCTTTACGCCACTCCTCGTCGCTTTTCCTGGTTTTATCGCTCATTTCCCCGCTCTCTGATTGACCGACAGCTGGGATCGCACGGCAAACGCGTCCGCGGTCGCGGCGCCCAGCGCTGTGTTGTCAAAGATACACCAGGACGAAATCCCCAGATCCGCTTTTTCCTCGAGTGTGCCGGTTATGCGCTGGAGCTCCTCGCTGGGATAGGCGGAGTAATAGACTCGGGGAGAACCGTGCAGCCTCAAGTACACCAGGCGATCGTAACCAGCCGGTACTGCCGCAGCCGGAACACGAGCTGGATCCGCGGCCACACGCGCAATACGATAATTCACCAGTATCGATTCGACTTCGGGCGTGAACCAGGTTTCATGCCTGGGCTCTAAGACGATGTCGCCGTCGAAACGGTCTCGCAATCCACTGAAGAAGCTCCGCGCGACGCTTTCCTCAAAGGCTAGGCTCGGCGGCAGCTGGACCAGAATTGGCCCACGCTTGGGGCCAAGCCCCGCTGTCTCGGCGAGAAAACGATCGAGGTCCGATCTCGGGCCAACGAGCCGTGCTTCATGCGTGATGATCTTCGGGAGCTTGACCGCAAAGCGGAATACCTCTGGCACCGACGCGGCCCAGCGCTCGTACGTGCTGAAGCGATGTGGCCGATAGAAGCAGGAGTTGATCTCTACGGCGTTGAACACACTCGCATACCGCTGGAGGTGCGTTCCTGTTTTCGAGAATTTGTCCGCGTGTTCCCGGCGAATTGTCCATCCGGCCACCCCCAGGTGGATCTCGGGAGGCGTGAACTCGTGTGGATTATCTGTGTGCAGCATCCTAGCTTGTGCTCATCGCATAGATCGACGATGTGGAACAACGCACTGGCCGCGCCAGCGCCTCGCGACGGCAATGAGATTCATGTGCCATCACTAACACGACAAGCGAAATCCGGCTTGCTGGCGGTCGTCGCACTCTCGGCGTGTTTCCACTCCCCGGGCGCGCTTCGCCAGTCCCGCCAGGTCAACTATTGGGAAGCAATTGCGGATCTGCATCCCGATGAGGCAGTCGAAGCTGCCCGTACCCCCTCGGAGAAAGCTTTTGCCCAATCCCTCCGGAGCCTGATGGCCGGTGATATAGACTCCGCCGAGAAGGGATTCGGCCAGCTGCGCCGTACCGCGACCGATTCCATCATCCGCAGTGGCTCGCGCGTGATCTATACCGCTACGCTCCAGTATCAGGAAAAATGGGGATTGCTCGCTACGATACGGAGCGAGTCAGCCGAGCCGAAGACCGATCACACAGATCGGGCGAGCATTGAGCGCTGGGCGGCCGCATTCAAGAACGTTCCGGCGAAGACTCTCGCATTCCGCGCGCAATCCGCGCTGCTGCCCATGTCCGTCTCAGCGGTTGGCACCCCGCTGATTCCAGTGAGGATTGGCGGCAAATCGTACAACTTCTGGCTCGATACGGGGTCGAGCATGACGATGCTGTCGTCCGACGTCGCTCAGGATCTCAATATCCTTCCGATCGTTCCGGACACATTGGAGATCGTGACGAGCACGGGAAGGGTGAGCGCGAACCCGTCAGTGATTCCGGAGATGCAGATCGGTCAGGTCGAAGTCCGCAACGCGCCGACAATGATCGTCACCGAATCGATGATGCGAATCAGCGAGCCGAGGCCTGTCGATCAGAGCACGCGGATGAAGCTCGATGGGATCATCGGCTTCGATATCATCCGACAGCTCGATATCGAAGTCGATTATGGCGAAGGTACGCTGCGTCTGCGGAATCCGGAGAATTCGCGACACCTGCCCGATCGCAACATGTTCTGGGTAGGCCTTCCCGTAGTGCGGCTCGCCAGCTCTGACGGAACCCCGCTGCATTTCGGGCTGGACACGGGCGCGCAGCTGACATTCGTGACGGAGACACTGCTCGACAGATTGCAGCTGCAGGCGACAAGGACGGAGAGCCGGCGAGTGGGCGGCCTGGGCGGAGAGATCTCACTGCGCGCTCCCGTGCTTCCCGATTTGCGCGTGCTCGTTCGAGGATTTCCGATACTGTTCAAGGGCGCGGTGGTGCGGGCGCCGGTCTACCAGGTTCTCGCGTCGCTGGACGGCGTTCTTGGCGGCGACATCTGGAACAGCGGACTGGTGCGGATCGACATGACCAATGGAATCTTCGCGGTGAGCAGGCCTAAGCCCGAGCTTAGGTAGCCAGCGGAACCCGAGATCAGGAGGTGTCGGAGAGGGCCAATACGGGTTAGGTTGTTAGCTAACATGACCGTTGATCGTGCCTTTCCAATCACGTTTGCCGTAACGCCACGGTTCGACCTCTTCTACGCGCTGTACGCGCTGACGCACAACGCGCCGTCGGTGCTGGAGCTCTGGAGGAAACGCGCGATCGGACGACTTCCCCGCGACTTCGACCGCGTCGCCAGGCGAGTCGCACCGGTGCCGCTTTTCTGGCCACTGCTTGCCGACTCCGTGCAGCATACGCCCGGCGAGATGACGTTCGACGAGATCGTCTCGAATCTTCGCGAGATGCCAGGGGAGGAACTCAAGTCCAACGTTCTCTCCGGGATCTTTCACGACGCTGCGAGCGTTCGCGCACTTGTCGCCGGGAAGATGAGCCTTCGCCAGGCGGTCGCCAGCGAGAAATCCGAGAGCGCCCAGCTGCTCCGGTACTTCGGCCTGGAGCCCTACGATGCGAGCTCCGACGCAGCAAAAGCCCTCAACATGCTGTTGTCAAACGTCGAAACGTTCCGAGACGAACTCGCGCTAGTGCTCGAGCGATTCTGGCAGACTGGATTTCGCCGGGATTGGTCCGCGCTCGAGCCCGGGATGCGAGCCGATTCGTTTCGGCTGAGGGATCTGGAAGAGGAGGCTCCGCTGCAGGATCTCGCGGGCGAGCTCAAGCTACCGGTCAGCTTTGATGCGAAGGCAAGAGAAGTTCGATCGAAGAGTGGCGCGTCCATCGCGTTCGACCGAATCGAGCGCTGCATCGTGATTCCGTCCGCTTTTAACACCCGACGCTGGTGGGCTAAGTACGAGACCAAAACCGGCCGCGTCAGTCTCTATTTCCCCATCGTCCTTGACGCTGCCGCCGCCGACCGAATTGTGGCAGACTCGTGGGATGCGCGCGCTCCTGCGTCGCGCTCGGATATAAACGCGGAATCAGTGTTCCGGGCGCTTGGCGACACGACTCGCTACGCAATCGCATCGATTCTGGCGCGGAGTCCAACGACATCCGCGGACCTCTCACGCAGCCTCAGAGTCTCGAAACCGACAATCACGCATCACGTGCAAGCGTTGCGGGCGGCTGGGCTCATTGCGGAGACGCCCGCTGGGGGATCGACGAAGTTATCGCTTAGCAGGGAGACAGTCGCCGCCGTTTCCGAAGCTGCTCTGGAGCAGCTGTTCTCCTCGACCGGCGACCTGGCGCTGGTTACGACCAGAAAGCGGCGAACAGACTAACCGAACAAAGCCCGTTTTTTCTGAACGGGCGACCCGGCGAGCCGCCCAAAAAAAGTTTGCAACATTTTAAACCCTTTTCTCGTACGATGGGTCTAAGAGGTAGAGCCTGGAATGCTCCGCAGCCCCGAAAAAGTGCTACTGGCTGAGCTTGTAGGACGGGTGGGCCACCAGTAGCCAGCCCCGTATCCGAAAGGATGCGGGGTTTTTCGCATCCCGACGACCGAACAGGCTTACCACTGTCAGCACTCTCCAACGAACTATAGGTTTGCCGTTCCCACGAGAAACGGGCGAACGGCGATGTCTGAAGTATTCGAAAAAAAAACACTCGAAGGAAAGACTGCCGTCGTAACGGGTGGCGGGAGTGGGATCAATCTCTCCATCGCTAAGCGGTTTGCTGAGCATGGAGCCAGAGTCGCGTTGATCGGACGCACTAAAGACAAACTCGATGCTGCCGCGGCCGAAATTAGCGCAACGGGCGGCACGGCTTCGGGCCATCCCGCCGATGTTCGGGATTACGACGCTCTTGCCGGAGCAATCAAGTCAGCGCGAGACGCGCACGGTGAAATCGATCTCGTCGTCTGCGGCGCCGCAGGAAACTTTCCCGCCCCTGCGCTCGGGATGTCGGCGAACGCGTTCAAATCTGTCGTCGACATCGACCTACTCGGCACGTTCAACACCTGTCGGGCGGTGTTCGAATTCCTGAAACGCCCGGGCGCTTCCATCATCAACATCTCGGCGATGCAGGCTTTCACTCCGATGCCGATGCAGGCACACGTCTGTGCTGCGAAGGCAGGAGTGGACATGCTGACGAAATGCCTCGCCATCGAATGGGGCCCCGAGGGTGTGCGGGTGAATTCGATCGCTCCGGGCGCAGTCGATGACACAGAGGGCATGCGCCGGCTTGCTCCAACCCCCGAGATCCGGAACCAGTTCACTCGAACCGTTCCGCTCCAGCGATTTGCCACGAAAGACGAGATCGCCAACCTCGCGCTCTTTCTGAGCAGCGACGCAGCCAGGTTCATCACCGGCGCCATCGTGGTTTGCGATGGGGGTCAGTCGCTCGCCGGTCTTGGTGTAAACATGATGGCCGCGATGCGCCCACGCGCGTGAGCGAGATCCGCCGTCTCGCGATCTTCTGCGGGTCGAATCCCGGTGTGCGTCCTCAATACGTGGACGCGGCGCGTTCTCTCGGGAGACTGCTGGCCGAGCGCGGGATAGGAGTCGTGTACGGCGGGTCGAATGTGGGCCTGATGGCGGCGCTGGCGGATGCGATGCAGGATGAGCTCGGCGACATCATAGGGGTCATCCCGCGAATGCTGGTGGAGCGCGAGGTGGCGAACAAGTCGCTCACCGACTTGCGAATCGTTGATTCAATGCACCAGCGAAAAGCGATGATGGCTGAGCTGGCGGACGGATTCATCGCGCTGCCGGGCGGCATCGGAACGCTCGAGGAATTCTTTGAGACGTGGACGTGGGCTCAGCTCGGCATGCACGCGAAGCCATGCGGATTGCTCAACGTCGCCGGATATTTCGATCCGCTGCTCGAGTTCCTGGATCATGCTGTCGCCGAGAAGTTCGTGCGCGACGTGCATCGGGCCATGGTCGTGGTGGAAAGCGACCCCGTTGCGCTTCTCGCTCGGTTCGAAGCCTATGAGCCGCCGCGTGTAGTGAAATGGATCAACGCCGGGACGATCTAGCTCTCAACTCCAGGTGAGCTCGTCGATCGAGCGCGGCCAATCCTGTTTCAGCAGGCGAGACAGCGCGCGGTCGGCAAGCAGCTTCCCGTCCGTCTGGCAGCGCGGGCAGTAGTTCGTCTCGTTGTCGGCGTAGCGAATTCTCTGAACCGGCGTACCGCACACGGGACACGGTTTGCCGAACTTGCCGTGCACGGCCATCTCATCGCGAAACGCGGTCACTTTCGCCGGGAAATCTCCCTTCGACTCCCGACGCAGGCGCTCGGTCCATTCGATCAGAGTTGCCCGGGTGGCGTCAAAGAGGCGCTGGATCTCCTCGTCGCTCAACCGCCTGGTGTGCTTCACCGGCGATAGCTTCGCGCGGTGAAGGATCTCGTCCGAGTACGCGTTGCCGATTCCACTGAACAGAGTTGGATCGGTCAGCGATCTTTTCAACGTGTGGTTCTCCCGGATCAATCGCTCCGTGAATGCCGCGAGATCCGATTCCAGCACTTCGAGTCCTCCCCGCTCGAACTGCCCGAGCGACTGTTCGCCCCGTACGAGCCAGAGTGAAGCGCGACGCTTCGATCCTGCTTCGGTGAGGATCAGGGTTCCATTCGGGAAGTCGAACGCGGCAAGACCGATCTTCCCCGGGACTTTCCCGCCTGCCGGCACCCAACGCAGGCGTCCGGCAATCATCAGGTGAACGACCAGGAATAAATCGTCCTCCAGCTCAACGACGATTCGCTTCCCCATCCGACGCACTCCGAGCACCCGCTTTCCCTGCGCAGCGCTGATCGGCGGATCCACCGAGCGCAGCAGGAAGGGTTTTGGGATGCGCATTCGCTCCAGCGTCTCGCCGACGATTCGTGATTCGAGCGCTTCAATGTAAACCGTTATGTCTGGGAGCTCGGGCATCGTTACTTGTGGCCGTTAGTCGTTGGCAGCGAGTGCGCGCACAAAGTATTCACGGGCTACGCCGCGATGGGATTCTCCGATATAGTCGGCGCCCAGCCGTTCGGCCCCACTCAACGCGATCTCGATCAAAGGCGGCAAAACCTTGGCAATTGCCGCGTCGGCCATTCCCAGCTGACCGGCACGCTCAAGCAGTCCCTCGCTCGGAGAGCCGAGCAGTTTGAGCGCCGCAGCCGTGCTCTCATCGTCGTAGACGATGCCCGTTGCGAACACAACCGGGGCCGCGATCTGTCCGATCTCGATCGCGTCCGGCGAGCGGATCTCAAAGAATTCCTTCGGCCGCACCTCGGGGAAGAGTGTAGACAAATGAAACAGCCAATCCTGTTCGGTAAGGCTCTCGACCCGCATCCACTCCCGAAAGCTGAGCCATGGTTTGCTCCCATCGCTGCTTCGCATCGCCTTCGCATCGAGTGCGAAAGCCAAATAACGGGAGGCAGGTTCCGTTGCGTCCCAGGGCAGTCCAGTCCGCGAGTTGTCGAGCGTGCGCCAGAGATGCGCACGGAAACTTGCGTGGCCAGTCGGTTTGCCGGCGTAGTTGCGAGAGTGGGCGAACAGCGCCACCATGTACGGTGCGAGCGCGTTGAGAAGGGTCCACCTCTCTCGAGGCTCTGGCCCACGCTCGAGATTTACCTGTATCGCCGCGGTCTGCCGCATCATGCGGATGCCGGAGGGGCCGATGGAATCGAAGTAGCGGGTCATTCTGGCGTAGCGATCGCGTTGCAGCTGCAGTGGTACGGCATCGATGTCGTTGTACGGGTCTACGCCGAACGTGAGCAGATCGATGGCCGCTCCCGACATGCTTTCCCTGATTTTATCAACGAGTGCACGCGTGACCTCAATGACCGAAGATGCCGTCGCGTGCGGCGCGCTGCTAATCTCGATCTGACCGCCCGGCTCGAAAGAAATGCTCGTGCCGTCGGCGAGCCTCCAGGACGGCGGATCGCTCTCGATAGACTGCTCTTGCCACCCTTCGCTCTTTCCGAGTTGCGAAAGAATACTCGAGGTTGTGACTGCTCCATTCGCTCTTGCCAGCGCCGGCAATCGCGTGGACGCATGAACGGGAATGACCTCGATCTCCACCCCTACCGCGTGAGGAGTTCTCGAGTTCAACGGTGAGAACAAGCGCTGTCGGACATCCTCCAACAGCTGCGCCTCGGAAAGGCTCACGATGCCGGGTCAGCTCTCCGCGCGAGCGAGTCCGAGCGCAAACGCGCCGTCATCCGCGGGCATCCACTTTTCCATCACGAGTCCGGACGCCCCGAGAATATCCTCGAGCGATGCACGGTCGTACTTGTAGCTCAGCTCCGTGCGGATAGCCTCGCCCTCCCTGAAGCTGATCTCGCCGATCTCCGGGATGACCACCTTGTGTGCCTTGCGCGCGACAAGGTGCATCTCGATCCGCCGATGCTCGCTACTATAGAATGCGCGGTGCTCGAAATCTTTCACCGGGAAATTGGCGCCGAGCTCGCGGTTCAGCCTCTCGAGCAGGTTGAGATTGAATGCGGCCGTCACGCCGCGCGAATCGTTGTACGCGCGATTGATCACGGCTGGATCCTTCACGAGATCCGCGCCGAGCAGAAAGCGATCTTGCGGTCCCATGGCGTGGGCGATGTGGGATAGAAGCCGCACCGCTTCCTCGCGCGGAAAGTTGCCGATAGTGCTGCCGAGGAACGCGACCAGTGTCGGGCTCGCCACGGGCGGGAGCGCGAAAGGTTCCGTGATGTCGGAGACGACGGGTGTGATTCGCACGGTGGAATAGTCCGCCTGCATCTGGACGGCTGTCGCTTCCAGAAAGTCCTTGCTCACATCGATCGGCACGTAACATTCGGCACAGCCACTTTCGCGCATTGCATCGAGAATGATCCGCGTCTTGGTCGCGCTGCCCGCACCAAGCTCCACGAGCGAACATGGATGCAGCGACGCTACGATTTCGGGGATCCTCTTCTCCAGCAGCAAACGCTCGGCGCGCGTGAGATAATACTCGGGAAGCTGGGTGATCTCTTCGAACAGCTCTGAGCCACGCTCGTCGTAGAAATATTTCGGCGAAAGCTGCTTCGGCGTGGTGGTAAGGCCTTGCCGAACGTCGAGCAGCATCTGCTGTCGGGAGCGGTGCACCGTGTAAGGCGGTGTCTCACCGACGAGATCGCTGGAGTGTTTCGTCTTCATGCGTCCTGCGCGCAGCGGAATCCGCTGAAAATCTGCCGCCTGATCGGGTAGTCCCAGTTGCGAAACGTGCTCCGGATCGCGCCTGGTCTCGTCGCCCAGGATCCTCCCCGCAGCACTTTGTAATCCGACCCGAAAAATTCCTCGGAGTATTCCTTATACGGGAAGCTCTCGAATCCGGGGTAGCCGCCGAAGTCACTCGACGTCCATTCCCACACGTCTCCGATCATTCCGTAACACCCGATTGGAGACACGCCCCCGTCGTACGTGCCGACCGGCGCGACGTCGAACGACAACTGATCGACGTTCGCGTTCACCGAGCTGACGCCGGACTCACCCCACGGAAATGTGCGGGCAGTCCGGGTCGCTGGATCCCACGATGCAGCTGCCTCCCACTCGAATTCCGACGGCAAACGCTTGCCGTCCCATTTCGCGAATGCCTCCGCTTCGAAGTAGCAGACGTGGCAGACGGGACGGGTCGCGTCGACCGGGCGCGTGACATTCATGGATCGGCTCAACCATCCGTCGCCGTCGCGGCCCCAGTACTTGGGCGCAATTGAGCGCGATTCGGAGAGCCACTTGCGTCCTCCATCCGACCAGAGCTCCGCGCGCTGGTAGCCTTTGTCGGCGATAAAATCGAGGTACCGGCCATTCGTCACCGGAGTGCGGTCGATGAGAAACGGCGCGAGATCCTTTTCGTGGAGGGGACGTTCGTTGTCGTACGCCGCGCTTCTATTTTTCGTGCCGATTGTTACGCGACGACCGGGGAAGGCAACCATTCCACCCGGGGTGACTGGACGTCGAGGGAATGTTATCGAAAGAGGAGGGTTGTATGGCTCGCCCTTCTTCAGCTGCAGCGTCTGAAGAATGGTCTCGTTGTGCTGGTACTCGTGTTGGAGGACCATGTTGTAGACGTACCCGCCTTCGAGGAGCGGGTTGTCATCGTCCCACTCGAGCCGATCGAGACGGTCAAAAACGCGCTGGCGTATTTCATCCAGACGCGCCTTCATCTGCGCCAGTGTCGGAAGCGTCAGTGATGCGCGCGTTGCGCGCGGATGCTCGAACGGGTTGTAAAGCCCGGGCATTTCCGAAAACTCGATTGGACCGTCCAGATTCTGCGTTAGCCAGAGCTCTTCGAAATGCGCGATGTGCCCGATGTCCCAGATGATCGGACTCATCAGAGGATCGTGCTGGGTGTGCATGTCCTCGTCGGAGAGACCGGATACAAGCAAAAGCGTTCGATCCCGCGCTTCGGTCAGAAGGTGGGCGATGTCGTTCGTCGACGGACGGAGGGGAGCGGCTAGCCGCGAGGCGATCATAATGGGGAGGGCAACGTCAATCAGTGCAATGATATTGCGGTCACCACAACTTGCCAGTTTGTCCGGCAAAGATGTATCTGCCGCTCGCGGGCAGAAGCTGTCGATGTTCAATCATTCCAGCAACTTAGGAGTTTGCATCGGAAAACACAGGCAAGCTGCCGTCGAGCACCGCGATGGAAGACGCACAGATAGTTTGCAGGCGCCTTTTCGAGCGATGGCGGCTACACTATTCCGTGAGCAACGCTTTCACGATCGGACAGGGAAATGGCTGAACAACAAATTGCACTGGTAACCGGAGGCAACCGTGGAATCGGTTTCGAGATCTGCCGGCAGTTGGCGAAGCTGGGGATCCGTGTCATTGTCGGTTCGCGGGACGCCGCCAAAGGTCTTGGTGCCGCAGGTGAATTGATTTCCGAACGTCTTCCAGTGGAAGCGCGGGAGCTCGATGTCGCCAGTGATGAGAGCATCGAAAGCTGCATGGACTGGATCCGGCGCGACCTCGGTCGTCTCGACATCCTGGTCAATAACGCCGGGATCATGCTGGAGGAGGAGGACGCGGATGCTGAGCAGGAGATCCAGATCATACGCGACACGATGCAGACGAACGTCTACGGCCCTCTCCTTCTCTCGCGACTGGCGATCCCTATCATGAAGAGCCGGCGCCGCGGCCGGATCGTGAATCTGTCCAGCGGCATGGGCTCGCTCTCGGAGATGGGTCCTGGCTATGTCGCCTACAGGATGTCGAAGGCCGGGATCAACGTCGTAACGCGTGTGCTCGCCGCCGAGACGCAGGGTTTGGGAATTCTCGTGAATTCGGTGGATCCTGGTTGGGTTCAGACTTCCATGGGCGGACCTGGTGCCAGCCGCACCGTTCAGAAGGGAGCCGAGACCGCGGTCTGGCTTGCCACTCTGCCTGACAAGGGGCCGACCGGCGGATTCTTTCGCGACCGAAAAACGATCCCCTGGTAGAATTGCACTGAAGGACTTCCGGGAATAGGTTTTCGGTCCGACGCGTAACATGGCAAATCCCAGCGTAGTTGCACCGAGCCCATCGGGCCGTCGCAGTTCCTCAATCGGCTTTTTCGAGCGGCTGCCAGCTGTAGCGGGCACCACTGTCGCGCTCCTCGGCGTAGCTGTATTCGCCGGATGGTCTTTCAATCTTCCTCTGATTACAGAGTGGAAGCCGGGCGGAATACCAATGATCCCGCTGACGGCTTTGTGTTTCATTCTTGCCGGTTCGTCGCTCGTCGTTGCCGTGCTCCCCAAGCAGACAGCGACCACCGAAGCAGTCCAACAGACCCTCGCCGCTCTCGTAGCTACGATCTCCGTCCTCACCTTCTACGAATACATTCGGGGAAGCGAATCCGGATTCGATCTTCTGCTCTTCGGCAGCAGAGTAAAACAAGCGGGCTGGACCACACCGGGTCGCATCGCCGTCAACAGCGCTGGAAGTCTTCTCCTCTATTCGCTCGCTCTCCTTTTCGTTTCCCACGACCGCCGAAAACGGGATCTGCGGGCGCAGATGTTCGCTACTCCGGCGCTGCTGATCGCCCTCGTCGCCATACTCGGTTACGTCTTCGGAGTTCGAGGCATGTACGCTGTCTCCCAATCCTCGGGAATGGCGCTCCCGACTGCGATCGCGCACCTGATACTCGGTGTCGGAATCATCTTCGCGGTCAGGGATCGGGGTGTTCCAGCACTCCTGATGGACGAAGGGCCCGCTGGAGTTCTCACTCGCAGACTTCTGCCGGCGGCGGTGCTTGCGCCGATAGCACTGGGCATCATCCGCCTCGCCGGAGAATCCGCCGGATTGTACGAAAATGAATTCGGCGTATCGCTGTTCGCGGTCGCCAGCATTCTGACTTTTGTTGGGCTGGTGCTCTGGTCAGCGCGAGTGCTGCGCAACACCGACAAGGAAAGAGTGGATCTGCTCGCTCTCGAGAAAGAAGCAAGGGCGCACGCCGAGCGCGCGAGGAGCGAAGCGGAAGCGGCGCGTGCGGAGGCGGAGAGGGCAAACAACAGCAAGACAGATTTTCTTGCGGTGATGTCGCACGAGCTCCGGACACCGCTCACTGCGATCATGGGTTACGAGGAGCTTCTCTCCGATGGAATCACAGGGCCGGTCACGGAGCTTCAACGCCAGCAGCTCGGCAGAATCAACGCCAGCGCGCACCATCTGCTCGGCCTCATCGATGAGATCCTTACGTTTGCGCGCGTGGACATCGGTCGTGAGAGGGTGCGCTGGGAATCGATGTCCGTCAATCACACCTTGGGCGATGCGGCTGCTCTCGTCGAGCCCATGGCAAGCGCCAAGAACCTAAAGCTCGTTGTGACCCTGCTGAGCGAGGACCAGTCGATTCAAACTGACGGAACGAAACTGCGCCAGATGCTGGTGAATCTTCTCTCCAACGGAATAAAGTTCACGGAGAGGGGAGAGGTCAATCTGGGATGCGCGGTGAATAACGGAGTGCTCGAGGTGAGCATCGCTGACACCGGCGTCGGCATCGCGGCGGACAACATCGAATACGTGTTCGAGCCCTTCTGGCAGGCGGAGCAAACGGCGACGAGAAAGACAGGTGGTACCGGGCTGGGCTTGAGCGTGACGCGAAAACTCGCTCGACTGCTCGGTGGCGATGTGACCGTCGCCAGTAGACTGGGGGCAGGAACGACATTTCTGTTGACGTTGCCGATGAAGGCTCCGACCGGCGAAGCGGTACGCCGCCGCGACACACCAACCACGCCTACTAACCCGATGTACGCTCTGAAGATCTGAACTGCGGGAAGCGGGAGCCGGGGAGCGCGCTCTACCGCCGGCCAGCAGCCAGGGAGTTCATCAAGATCGGTACCTCGTCAGACAGCTCTCTGGCCAGGAATCCGATCGGCCCGATTCGTTTCTTGAGACGATTTCCCGCAGCGCCGTGCAGGTAGACGGCCCAGACCGCGGCCTGATCGAGCGTCGCGCCCCGTGCCAGCAATCCGACAAGTATTCCTGCGAGTATGTCGCCCGACCCGGACGTTGCCAAGCCCACGTCGCCTTCCGAATAACGGAAGACTTCTCCGTATGGCGTGGCGATGAAGGTTTGCGATCCCTTGAGTGCGACAACGGCGTTGAGATCTTCCGCCACGCTCATCGCAGCTGCCCGGAGATCCGACTCGACCGTTTCCTTTGTCGCACCGAGGATCCTCGCCATCTCGGCGGGATTAGGAGTCAGAACGACCTGCATGTCTTCAGTGAATCGAAAGCGGCCGTCGCGCAGAGCGCTCAACGCGACGGCATCGATCACGATCTGCTTTCCCGCGAGTCGCGGAAGCAGAGTTTCCATGAAGCTGAAAACCGCGTCCTCGCCGAGCATTCCAGGGCCGATGAGAACCGCATTCGCCTGATCCGCACATTCCGAGACGCGGTGCGCGGCCTTTTTGTCGAGGAATCCATCGCCCGTCTCGGGCAGCGAGAAAACGCGGGCTTCAGGAAGCGCAACACCGAGTGCTGTCGCGACACTGCGTGGTGCGCCGAGCTGAAGTTTGCCGGCGCCAGCACGCAAGGCAGCGACGCCCGCGAGCAGGAGCGCGCCCGGAATCTCTGTAGCAGCACCAACCACCATGGCGATCCCGCGATCCTGCTTGTCCGCATCTCCGCCCGGCTCTGGAATCGCCCAGCGCCGGAGCAGGGCTGCGGTGACCGGAACTGGTCGCTTGCTAGCGCGCGCCGACACTGGCGTCAGGCTCGGATGTCACCGGGGCGCCAGCCTCTTCGAGGGGCGCCACAAAATTGTAAAGGTTGAGGCGCAGGCTCCCGCGCGGACCAAGCGTCCCATCGTATTCGTAGGAAGTGACCGAGCAATTGGCGAGCTCCGCCTTCTTGTCGACGCCGAGCAGCTCGGCCTCCGTCATGTGCTCGAGGATGTACCGCATGCAGAGCACCACGACCGCGTGGCAGATGACCACCACTCGCTCGCCGCAATACTCGCGCGAGATCATCTCCGTGGCACTGCGCAGACGAAGGATGACGTCGCACCAGCTCTCGCCGCCGGGCGGCCGATGATAGAACTTGCCGAGCAGCCGCCTGAACTCAGCCTGTTCGGGATAGTGGTCGCGAATTCCGACGGCGGTGAGGCGGTCCAGAACCCCGAACTCCTTCTCGCGGAATCTCTCGTCGACGATGAGCGAATAACTGTCCGCGGCCATTCCGGCCGTCTTGACGATGAGACCGGCGGTATGGCGTGCGCGCAAGTACGGAGATGTGAGCACGATGGTGGGACGCTCTTTCGGTGGCAGCGCGCCGAACCAACGGCCCAGCGCAACTGCCTGGCGTTGTCCAAGCTCCGAGAGCGGGACATCGACGTCGCGAACATCGAGATCGATCATCGCTTCGCCGGCCTTGAGGGCGGCGTCGCGGGCAACGTTGCCGGCGGATTCGCCGTGGCGAATCAGGTAGAGGCGATCCGGCCAGATCTGATTGGGCTTCACGCGCACAGACAAGTCAAAGAGCGTACCAGTTGGTCACACCGACCGACACGAATCTATGGTGCGAACCTTGTAACCGAGTCTGACATGAACGAGCCGCCAGAAATGCGCGATCCCGATTGGCCGTTGTACGCCGAGACGGTGCTGACCTTTGCCACGCGACCCGCAGTGGAGATCGATCTGCGAAAAATTCCTTCCGAATCCGTGCTTGCGCAGCTGAGAATGGCGGGACTCGACCAACCCTTCGCCATCATCACCGCCTTCGATCCCGAAGGGAAAGACCTTTCGCGCGCGGACAACGACCGACGGAAGGAGGAACTCGATAGAAGATTGAGCTCGCTGGGATATGACTTCGTGCACGTGGACTGCTGCTCGCCGGACCGCAGCCACTGCGAGTGCAGCGTTGCTGTTACCATGCCGCGACAGACGGCGCTCGATCTCGCGCGTGAGATGCGACAGGTCGCGATTTTCTGGTTCGACGGAAAGCTATTCTGGATTCTTGGCGCGCTCGCCGATTCCGATCCGCTGATGCTGCCACGGAGCTCGTAAGAGCTCCGGGCAGGTTGTCGTTCAGTCTCTAATCAGGAGCTTAAGTCAAAGGCTTATATCTGTAGCCGTAGACACCGCCTTTCGTCGAGGTGACACGAAACGTTCCGGTGCTCTTTGGCGCCACCGGGCCGACGGTCGCAGTCTGCGTGTCGACGACGGCTCCATTCTTGTCGAGCAGATCGATGCTCACCGTATACGTCTTCGGCGTAGTCCCGCGATTCTCGATCGTTCCGCCGACGGTCGTCTCGTTTGCGCGGCGCGTGAACTCGGTGACGGCGAGCTTGACCGTCGCGTTCTCGGACTTGCCGTTCCAGTAGATCAGCGAATCCGTGTACATCTTTTGGAGCTTCTTGTCCTTGGTGCCTTTGTACATGCCCTGGTAGGCAAAGGCGTACAGGAGCGGGTTGTCGGGATTGCTCGGGTCCATCGCAACGAGCTTGTCGATGAGAGGGAACGCCTTGCCGTAATCCTTGTTCTGGATGTACGTCGCCGCGAGGTTGTTCAGAGCATCGCGCGAGTACGGGTTCTGCGTGAGCGCCGCGTTGAACAGCGTCGCAGCGTCGCCTGGATGGCCGTTCCTGGTGGCAACAACACCGGCGTGCACCAAGGAGATCTCTCCATACTTCGCGGGGTTGGCTAGCATCGGCGCATAGATCGTCGGAACCGACGTACTGTCCCCCGCCTCCACGTACATGGTTGCTACGTTGTCGAGCGCGTCAGCGAGAAGGAGATCGTTGTTTGCCACAGCGATGTAGTCTTGCCATGGCTTGATTGCTTCCCGTGCCGCCGCCTTCTTTGCCGTTCCGGTCGCTGCCTCCGCCCTGTCCGAAGCGGATGACGCGATCTCGTACATGGTCTTGATACGCACGTCGGCGTAGGTAGTGTCAGTTCCGGCGGCGGTCAGCGCCTGCTTCCAGTAGTTGCTGGCTGCGGTCCAGTCCTTCCGGTTGTGAGCGATCGAGCCGAGCACTGAGTACGCGTAAGGCGCGCGACGATCGAGCAACAGGGACCGCTTGGCAAATATCTCCGCGGAATCGAGCTGATTGGCGTTGAGCGCAACGATGGCGGCATTGAGGGTGTTCAGCCACGGCTTCTGCTGACGCCACTGCGAAACCAGTGCAGCACACTCCGGAGCCGCCTTCTCGACAATCGTGAATGAAGAGTCAGCTGCCGCGAACAGATCGATCGTACCGGTCGGGTTGGTGGTGAGGCCAAGAGTACCCCGCGACACGACGGCGGGAGTATTCGGCTGCGTCAGGTAAAGCACGTACGCTTCGCCGCGCAGGTAATTGCGGGCGGTCGGGTTGTCGTTTCCGTTGTCGACGAGGCGCAATACATCCTGGAGGTCCTTCGTCGGATTTCCCTTGTCGGACGCGGCGAGCGCGCGCGTCATCGAGAACTGTGCCTTGGCGATATCGCCTCTTGTATTGGCAGTAGGATCGCAGGCGGGCGCAGCGTTCTGCGCCACGAGCGGCGCGGCGACAAACACGCCGAACGCCAAAGCGGCCGCAACCCTGTTGACAAAAACTTGCATCAAGGATCTCCCTGACTTGTGGGGTGGGTGGGGATCAGCAGTCGGATAATATACCGCCCAGCATTCTTCGTTCCTTCCAAGGCACGAAAAATCTAACGGAGCACGCCTGCTTCCCGAACCAGGTCCAGGACCCGACGGACGTGGGCTTCGGTAGTGTGGATGTTGCCAATAGCGACGCGAAGCGCATAACTCCCCCGAACCCTGGTGTGGGATAGGTAGACCTCTCGAGTCGAATTCACCCTCTCGAGCACCATCGCGTTGTGGTCATTGAGCTTCCCGGCGGGCATGCCAGCCGGCACATGCCGGAAGACGACGACAGAAAACTCTGCATCGGCCATTCGCTCGAAAGCCGGATCGTCATCGATCCACTTTGCCAGGAGTTGCGCGTACCGGATGTGCGCCCGGACAACGGACTGCAGCCCTTCGACTCCAAAATTCCGGATCACGAACCAGAGCTTGAGTGCCCGGAAGCGGCGGCCGAGCGCGATCCCGTAGTCCATCAGATTGACGACCTCATCGGCGTCTCTCACGATCAGGTATTCGGGAACGTGCTGGAAGGCTCGCTTCAGCAAATCAGGCCGCGAAGTGTACAGGACCGAACAATCCATCGGCGTGAATAGCCACTTGTGAGGATTCACGACGAGTGAATCCGCGCGATCGCAGCCCCCAAGCACGTACCGCATCTCAGGGAGAATCGCGGCCGTCCCGCCGTAGGACGCGTCGACGTGCATCCACAGCTTGTTCCGCTCGCAGATTCCGGCGACCGCCGGCACGGGATCGATCGCGGTAGTCGACGTCGTACCGACCGTCGCCACTACCGCGAGTGGAATTGCGCCATCCCGCTTATCAGCTTCAACCGCTGCGTCGAGCGCCTGCGGATCCATGCGCAGCTGATCGTCGGTAGGAATCTTTCTGAGCGCGCTCAGCCCAAGCCCGAGTGTCATCATGGCCTTGTCTACGCTCGAATGCGCTTCTTGCGAGCAATAAACCACGACCTTTGGAAGGTCGGTTCGTCCCGCCATTCCTTCCTGACGTATCCGCAGCTCCGGGTGCATCTCCCGCGCGGCGGCGAGCGCGTAGAGCGTGTTGGACGACGCCGTGTCGCCGATTACTCCAAAGAATTTTTCAGGGAGCCCGAGCATCTGCCGCACCCAATCGAGCGTCAGGAGCTCCAGCTCGGTGGCAGCGGGACTCGTGCGCCACAACATCGCATTGACGTTCAGCGCCGCGGTGAGTGCTTCGCCGAGCACTCCGGCGCCGGTCGAGGAGTTGGCGAAGTAGGCCATGAATGCGGGGTGGTTCCAGTGCGTCGTCGCGGGCAGGATCAACTTCCGGAAGTCATCGAGCACGTGATCCATCGGCTCGCCCGCAGCCGGGGGTGATTGTGGGAGTGAGCTGCGGAGCTCTCCCGGTCGGACGTCGGGTAAGACCGGCCACTGCTCAGGATTCTCGAGGTAGTCCGCGATCCAGTCGACGACGGCATGCCCGTGCCTGCGGAATTCGTTGGGCTGCATCGCCACAAATATAGAGTTTTCGCTCTCGCGCGAGGTCGGCATTGCCAACACTATATTTTTTGGGCGTTCACCCAAACTGACAGAGAAGAATGAAGCCCAGTCGTTCAAGCAAGCTCAATCGAGTAGCGGTCGCGCACCTGAAAAAGGTCGATCCCGTGATGGCGCAAGTGATCGAAAAAGTGGGACGATACAAGGGGTGGCCCGCATCCGGAGGAACCCACTTCGATGCCGTGGCCCGCTCGATCGTTTACCAACAGTTATCCGGCAAGGCCGCGGGAACGATTCACGGCCGGTTCCAGGGATTGTACGGCGGACGGACACCGCTCCCCGCGGAGCTCGCGGCGACGTCAGACGAGCAGCTGCGCGGGGTGGGACTATCGCGACAGAAATCTGCCTATCTCAAGGACCTGGGCGCCCGGGTGGCGTCTGGTGAGCTTCCTATCGAGACGCTCCATGAGCTGACGGACGAAGAGGTCATCGCGGCGCTGACGCAGGTCAAGGGCATCGGACGCTGGACCGCGCAGATGTTCATGATGTTCCGGCTCGGCAGGCCCGATGTGCTGCCGGATCTCGATCTGGGGATTCAGAAAGGCATTCAACGAGCGTATCGTCTGAGAAAGCTTCCTACGCCGGAGCGGGTTCTCAAAATCGGCGCGAAATGGGCACCATATCGTACTGTTGCATCGTGGTACCTGTGGCGCTATGTAGATACTCCCGCTCCTGTGCCTAGGTCATCGGGTTGAGCGCTCAAAGCGCGGAAAGGTCGCGATTGCACGAAGTCTGCATGGAGAGTCTCTGAACAGAAAGTCTCCCACCGTACCTCCCATCGAATGTCGACCGCACAGATAGAGGTCCAACCAGCCGCCGTTGCGTATGACGACTGGGCTGCATCGCGTTGTCGCGGAGTTCTTGCCGCGATCTTCGGCGATCCAGGGCAGCGGCCATTCGACGTGCGATTCTGGGACGGCACTGTCGATCGTGGCGCCAATCCAAATCCGCCGTACACGCTGGTGCTCAACAGGCCTGCCGCTCTCCGTCGGATGCTGCTGCCGCCGAACGAGCTATCGATCGTGGAGTCCTTCATCTCAGGGGACGTCGATATCGACGGCAGCGTGGAAGCGGCATCCAACCTTGGCGAGGCCATCGGTGAGCGGCTGCGGTCGCCAATCGCGGTTGCCAAGCTGGTCAGACTCGTAATGGGCCTTCCCGGCCAGGCCGAAGACGATCTTGCCGACGCGCGCTTTCCTGCTCATGCCCGAAAGCTTGGACCGAGACACACTCCGGTGCGCGATGCCGCGGCGATTCAGTTCCATTACGACGTCGGCAACAGCTTCTACAAACTGTGGCTCGATCCGGCCATGGTTTATTCGTGCGCCTACTTCCGCTCGCCGGATGATACGCTCGATGTGGCGCAGGTGGCAAAGCTCGATCTGATTTGCAGAAAGCTGCGCCTGAAGCCCGGCGAGCGTCTGCTCGACATCGGATGCGGATGGGGCGCACTCATCATGCACGCCGCGAAGCACTATGGCGTCGATGCCACAGGAATCACTCTCAGCGAAAATCAGGCTGTGCTCGCGCGCGAGCGAATCGAGGAAGCCGGACTCGGCGATCGGTGCCGAGTGGCGATTCGTGACTACCGGACGCTCACTGCGACCGACGCCTACGACAAGATCTCGAGCGTGGGAATGGTCGAGCACGTTGGGTTGAGCCATCTGCCGGTGTACTTCGAGTCAGCGTATCGCGCGCTGAAGCCGGGTGGCCTGTTCATGAATCACGGAATCATCAGCCTTGGCGAAGCGAGGCCGAGATCGGTCGGCGAGAGGGTATTCCGCAAGTTCTGGAGAGCGGACGCCTTCATCGATAAGTACGTCTTCCCCGATGGAAAGCTGACCGCCACGCATTCTGTGATCTCGGCAGCCGAGGGAGCGGGATTCGAGGTGCGGGATGTCGAGAGCCTTCGCGAGCATTATGCGATGACACTTCGCCACTGGGTGGGCTCACTCGAGGAAAAGCGGGACGAGGCGATCGCTCTGGTTGGGGATCGCACGTATCGTGTCTGGCGCCTCTACATGGCGGCTTCCGCAAATGCCTTCGCGAAGGCAAACATCAATATCATCCAGACGTTACTGGCAAAGCCCGACGAGCACGGCCATTCGAACATTCCGCTCACTCGCGACGACCTGTACGCGAAGGTCTGATTCATCGACGCTCTCTGTGTGGTAGATTGGAGGATATAATCAGTTTCGGAGAGCAGCATGGCTGTCAAAGTCTTTCTCAAGCCGGACCGGAGATACTACCAGGATCGCGAAGGAGTTTTCCGTCCGATCGAGAATCTGAGCATCACCGCGTCAACACCCACATATCCCGCGGTGCTGCACAAAACGCGTCGCACGATGATCCTGGCTGATGATCGGTCGCACGCGGTTGTTGCTCTGGATCGCGAGCTTGTTGTCTCCCGAAACGCCGAGCTGAACGCCGTACTGATTGCCTACCAGGAACCGACGGCAGCGACATGGGAAGCGCTGACGCGGCACATGGAAGCCGAGGATTCGACCGCCGAGCTTGCACGGGAAGTGAAGAGCAAGGCCTCGATCGAGCGGAAGAGAAAGGCCACAGAAGCCCGGTAGGCAATGTTGGCCAGATGTCCCGCTCTGGTTGCTCTGGCGTTTGTGGGCTTGTTGATCGGGTGCGCTGCGCCTCCCCCACCGCCTCCGCCGCCAAAGCCGATCGTCGTCGGACCTCCGACTGATACTTTAAGGGTGCCGCTCACGGATCTTCTCGCTGGCACGTATTACGGAAATTCCGGCGGTCTTTATCCCGGCGGGATCAACCAGCCTCCGGCGGACCACGATTCAGTGGCGCGCATGCGTCGGAATGCGATCAAGCCACTCGACGTAAATGGCGACGAGAGCCCTTTCGGAAAGTTCGTATTGCTTTCCATCGGAACGTCGAACGCGACACAGGAGTGGTGCTCGCAAGCGTCGGGGCCCCCCTGCGGCCCGTGGACGTTCATGGGCAAAGCGGCGGCGGATCCGAGCGTCAATCATTACACACTGGTGATCGTCAACGGCGCTGCCGATGGTCAGGACGCGCCGACGTGGACCTCCTCGAGCTCCGCAAACTACGATCGCATCAAGCTCACGCGCCTGGCGCCGCTGGGATTGAGCGAGAATCAGGTGCAGATCGCGTGGGTCGAGCTCGAAGATCCGAAGCCTTCCGTATCGCTTCCCGCCGACAGCGCCGACGCACACGTCTTTCTGACGAACATTGGGTCGGTCCTGCGTGCCATGAGAATCCGCTATCCCAATCTGCGCATGGTGTTTCTTTCCAGTCGCGAATACGGCGGCTATGCGACGATAGATCTGAATCCCGAGCCATACGCGTACGAGAGCGGATTCGCGGTGAAGTGGGCGATCGAATCGCAGATCAACGAGATGCGGGGACTGCCCATCAACCCCTACGCCGGAACGCTCAACTATACCAAGAAACTGGCGCCCGTCATTCTGTGGGGGCCGTATCTGTGGGCGAACGGCGCCACGCCGCGGTCGGACGGAGTTGTCTGGAACAAGACGGACTTCGAGGAGGATGGAACGCATCCTTCGCAGAGCGGGGAGACGAAAGCCGCCGGGCTGTTGATCGATTTTTTCAAGAACTCTCCGTATTCGCGTTGCTGGTTCCTCGCGAACCAGTATTGTTTATGAGGATCGCCCTATGCCACTAGTTGAACTGAAAGACCTGCCCGATTCGGCGCGGACCTGGGTTTTCGGCGCCGACAGCACGCTCGACGGCCGCGCTTCCGAAACACTCCTGACCGAGGTCGACCGTTTTCTGTCGCAGTGGAAGGCGCACGGCTCACCGCTGACGGTCGGTCGCGACTGGAAGTACGGGCGCTTCCTTACGGTTGCGGTCGATCAATCGACGGCCGGAGCATCGGGCTGCTCTATCGACGGACTCTTTCGATCACTCAAGGCACTCGAGCCAAAGCTGGGCGCGAGTCTCGTGACAAGTGGTCTCGTCTTCTATCGGGATAAGAGCGGCGCGATTCAATCGACCGACCGCGAGAGTTTCAGCGCGCTCGGCGCGGAAGGAAAAATTCGCCCCAGTACCAAAGTGTTCGATCCCACCGTCACGTTGCTCGGAGAATGGCGCGCGGGCTTCGAGCTCGACGCTTCGCGGTCGTGGCACGCCGGACTTCTCCCCGACAAGCAGACAGTGTGAAGACTCACACCTCGTACCTCACCTTCAACACGAAGAAACGGCACGAGATCATCGACATCACTGAAGAGGTCGAGAAGTGTCGCGCTGCGGCCGGGATCGACGAAGGGATGGTGCTCGTCTCCGCGATGCACATCTCGGCATCCGTCTTCGTCAACGATCATGAGCCCGGATTGTGGAAGGACATTCTCGACTGGCTGGAGACGAGAATCGCTCCGTGGTCACCCGACGACTATCGCCACAACAGCGGAACCGGCGAGGATAATGCGGCGGCACACCTGCGGTCGCTCACGATCGGCCACGAGGTGATAGTTCCCGTGACGAAAGGAAAACTCGATTTTGGTCCGTGGCAGCGGGTGTTCTACGGGGAATGGGACGGACAACGTCCCAAGCGGGTGCTGCTCAAGGCAATGGGGGAGTAGCCTCGATCTTCTCGACCGCTTCCTGCGCGCCGATGAATCCAATGCGGCTGTGAGTGCCGTCGCAAAACGGCTTTACCACCGAGCCGCCGCACCGGCACAGCGAGATCCACGAATCACCCTCGGGGGTGGATTTTCTCCTGCCCTCCGGAATGGGAACCGGATTGCCCTCGTGATCGACGAGCGTTACGTCGCCATGTACTCTGTAGGGTCCGTTCTTCCGAATCTCGATCCTGACGTCTGCCATTTTGCAACCTGGGGTCTGTGGCGATCGGGCAATCGCCGAGGGAGCTTCCAACTTGTAGCCAGTTCCCTACAAGTTACATCCTCACCGTGCTGAGGAGCAGGTCGTGGCTCCACTGATCGGCAAACCCTCTCTGCCGAAGCACCGTCGCTACCTGTCCCCAGTGGCGGATGCCGTGCAGAAAGACGTTGGACGCAATCTTGTGCTTGCTCGCCGAAATCAGGCCGGCCGTGAGCGTCTGGAAACTGAGCACGCGATCGAGCTCTGCCTCAGGAGCGGTCGTCAGGAACTGAACGAGTTGCGCGCGAGCATTGTCGCCGAGCTCGAAGACATCTTCGATTGAAGTTTGCCGGAAATCCTCCCAGTCGGTGACCTCCACGTCGAGAAGGCGCTGGGAGTATCTGATCTCTACGGCGAAGATGTGCATCACGACTCCACCGACTGTCGCCATTCGTCCCGTCGCAAACGGCACGGCCCAGGCGTCCGGGTGCCCGAGGAACCAGTCGTGCCAGCGGTGCTGCTCCGTCGAGGTATGCTCGAGGAGCGTCTCGTACCTCAGTGCGCAGCGGTCGCCGGCGCTCACACCCGCAGATGGTCGGCGCGCCAGTTCCTGATGGCGAGCTTGATGTCCTTCTGCGTCTTCAGCTCACCATTGAGCGCCCGTCGCGTCAGCTCGGGAGCCTCATCATCGGGAGCGAAACGGATCGCGACAAGCTGGCCGGGGGTCAGTTCACCAATCCGTCCGCGCAGATCGCTCGGAAGAATGCGCTCGAGTCTCGTTCGTTCTTCGAGACGAATGATTCGGTCTTGCGCTCGCACCGGCATGAATCGGAGATAGAGCATTCCGAGCGCGAGCGCGAGCGCCACGATTACCCCCCAGCCCGTCATGAAGCGCGGATAGCGCACGAACTGGATGGCTGTTACCACGACGTTGATGAGGAGCACCGGCACGGCAAAGAAATGATAGACCGGTATGTATCGCCCGTGACTCGCGTAGGTTTGCGTCGGCTCCGGCATCGCTGCTCCCTGTTGTAATTGTCGTCGACCGCATCAACTTAGCGGTCGCTGGGGAATGCGCGAGAGTGAAACTTTGTTTCTGACGAGATCGTTACGGATCACCGCTCAGTGCGCGGTTTGTCCCTCTGCGTCGCGCGCGTAGCGCTTGAGCCGGGTGATCATCGCGTTCAGGCCCGGCTCCCGGGCGCCCAGCCCGATGCTCTCCATCAACGTGCGGACGAAATCCTGGGGAATACCCAGCGTCGTCGAGGGCGGCTGATCGTTCACTGCGGCGAAGATGATCGCTAGAACAGCCGCGATTGTCGGCGACTCGCGCAGGTTGAGGTCGGCGTAGAAGTGGATCTTGCCGTCGCGGAATTCCGGAATGATGTCGACGCGAGTCATGCACTCGGGAATCGTGAATGCTCCGCGATCGAGATCCTTGAAGCGCTCCGGAAGCGGCTCCAGCTTCTTCGAGTACTGGACGAGCGCCTGCATTTTCTCCTCCCGTCCCATGGAGCGGAAGAGTTTCAGAACACGCTCGATAGTCGGGGGAATGCTTGGCGCAGCGGCAGCGTTCTCCATGTGCGCAATCTAATTATGTTTCGCGAAACGGATCATCAACGTACTGGAGAACAGCAATGCCAACGAGAAAAGCGAGCGCGGTCTGGGAAGGCGGACTCAAGGGCGGAAAGGGAAGCTTCAAGGGTGAGAGCGGAGCCGTAGCGGCTCAGTACAACTTCAGCTCGCGCTTCGAGAATGGCGCCGGGTCGAATCCCGAGGAGCTGCTGGCGGCAGCAGAGGCAGCGTGCTTCAGCATGGCCCTGGCCCTCGGGCTGGAGAAGAACGGAACTCCGGCCACCAAGGTTGAAACGACGGCCGCCGCGACTATCGAAGCGGTTCCCGGCGGATTCGGCATCACCACCATGAAGCTCAACGTCCAGGCGACCGTTCCGAAGATCGACAAGAACAAATTCGCTCAGATCGCCAACGAGACCAAAGAGGGCTGCCCCGTCTCGAAGGCTCTCAAGGGCAACGTCAACATCCAGCTCGAGGCGCGACTCGTCTAGCGGGAGTAGTTCCTGATCTTGCTCTTGAGCAGCTCGCCGTTGGAGAAAATGATCTGCTCACCCGATTCGCTGCGCACGCGAGTCGTTTTCAGGCCGATGTGCTCGACCTTGCCGCGATAATTATCGACCGAAATCGAATCTCCGACGACGAACGGCTTGTCCACCACGATCGAGATGGCTGCGAAGAGATCGCCCAGGATGTTCTGGATTGCCAAGGCGATGGCGAGACCACCGATACCAAGTCCGGTGAGGAGCGGCCTGATCTCGATGTGGAGCGTCGAAAGGGCAACGAGGCCAAGGGCAATCCAGATGACGAGGCGCCCCACCGCGCCCAGCGCCTTGAAGGTCGTGATGCTGCTTCCATCTGTTACATGGAGCTGGATGGACCGCTGGATGTAGTGGGAGATGATGATGTTCGTCCAGATCACGCCCTGCATGAACAGCGCGAGGATCGTCGCGATGGTTGAAAGCGACAGCTCCGGGTACGGCGGCTCCGGAACGTGCACGAGGCGCGGAAAAAACGCGGCGACGAACGCGAGGAGAAGAAAGAAAGATCCGCGCGCCAGCTTGATCGGCAGGCTGTTTTGCATGGGCGTATAATCTAGCACTGCCGCGGCGCAGGGATCCTGGCGCTCCGGCACACAACTACAAACAAAAGCAGGGAGCTTTGGGGCCTTTCAGCCGTAGCGTAGGGCTTTTCCGTTGGCGTAAAGAACTAGAGCTCCGAGCTTCAGCTTACACGCTCACAGCTCCCGCTTCAGTCTGTAGGTGGCAGTGCAGGTGCCACGATCTCTACGCCGATGCCCTAGCGGCCTCGGTCTCGTCGCACGCGTCGCAGTTATGGCACGCCCAATCTGGATCGACCTGCTCTCCGAAATGCTCCAGGATGTAGCGCGTCCGGCACTGTGTGGTCTGGCAGAACTGGATCATGGTGCGGAGCTTTTCCTGATCCATCGCGCGCCGCTCCTCGTAATCCTGCAGGTCGGCGCTCAGATCTACCGCGCATAGATTCTCGCCGAGGCGCTCCCATTTTCCGCCGCGGTGCTCCCGCACCAGGCCGTGTCGCTTGAGCAGGGCGAACACGATCTTCGCCTTTCGCGAAGGAATTCCGGTCAGCTCCACGAGATCGTCGAGGAGCACCGGCGTCTTGAGCGGGTATTTCTCCAGAGCGAGCGCGACCTGCGCTGCCTCCTGGACCTCGGGATATTTCCCGCCGAGGAAGTACGACTGGATCCGCTTGTCCTCGACCCGGTACAGCACTCGACAGACTGCCGGGTCTCCGTCGCGCCCGGCCCTTCCCGCTTCCTGATAGTACGCCTCGATCGATCCCGGGAAGTGATAGTGGATCACGAATCGGAGATCCTGCTTGTCGATCCCCAGTCCAAACGCGTTGGTCGCGATGATCGCTTTGAGCTCGCCGGCCATGAAGCGATTCTGTACATCCTTGCGATCCGCCGCGGGCCGCTTGCCGTGGTACAATCCGACCTTGAAATCCTCCGCCAGCATGTCGTGCAAGCGCTCGGCTTCCTTCACCGTGGCGACGTAGATCACACCCGAGCCCTCGAAGTCACGCAGCGCGTGTCGAAGCGTCGTGTCCTTGATCTGATCGTTCACCGTGCGAATCACCTCGAAGCGGAGATTCGGTCGCGCGAACCCGGTGATAGTCACGTGCGGATCGACCATGCCAAGCTGGCGCACGATGTCCTGCTGCACGTGAGCGGTGGCGGTGGCAGTAAGCGCCAGAATCGGCGGCCGGCCCAGCCGTTTGGCGATTCCGCCGAGCGAGAGATAGTCGGGGCGGAAATCGTGTCCCCACTGGCTGACACAGTGGGCCTCATCGATGACGAAAAGACTGATTGGCCGCGACAGCAGGTGCTCGAAGAACGCGCGATCCTTGAATCGCTCGGGCGTGAGGTACAGCATCTCGCCCTCGCCCTCGGCGATCTGCCGGTGGGCCTCGCGGGTCTCCGATGTGGAGAGGTGCGAGTGCATCGCGACGGAGCTGACTCCCTGCGCTGCGAGCTTGTCGTGCTGGTCTTTCATGAGCGCGATGAGTGGACTCACAACTATGGTGAGACCAGGAAGCACCACGGCGGGCAGCTGATAGATCAGCGATTTGCCGCTGCCAGTCGGCATTACGACCAGTGCGTCTTCGCCGCCTAGTACCGCTTTCATCGGTTCCCATTGGCCAGGCCGGAAATCCGAGTGGCCAAAACGCTCCCGCAGCAGCTTACGGGCTGACTCTTTCTCTATTTGCTTCGACACTCGGTATGGTACAGGCACAAAGCATTCCTCCAATCCGCCTGTCTACCCCACTTACCGCCGCGAGGATCGCGTCATAACCTCACCATCGATGTCCGATTCGTCTTCATCCAGCTACAAGGCCTTCGCGTCAACCGGGCCTGGACTGGAATCCATCGCGGCCGGAGAGCTCAAGGCACTCGGCATTCGTGGGCGGCAGGAGACTGGCGGAGTCGCGTTCAGCGCAGAGCTCGAGCGACTGTATGAATCGAATCTCTGGCTGAGGACAGCAACTCGCGTTCTGGTGAGACTGGGAGGTTTCCACGCCAGCACTTTTTATGAGCTCGAGCGTCGCGCGAAGAAATTGCCGTGGACGGATTTTCTTCCAGCGAACGGCAAGGTTCGCGTGCGGGTCACGTGCCGGAAATCGAAGCTCTATCATTCTGATGCCGTCGCCGAGCGCGTTTTGTCAGCGATCGTCGGGTCGGCATCGCGAGTCATAGAAGGCAGTGCTGATGAGCGCCACGAGAACGACGGAAACGCGGATGCTTCCGAAACGGCGGACGCTGCGGATTCCGGTGAAGGATCACAGCAGGGCTCCGGACAATTATTTGTCGTGCGCATCGTTGACGACGAGTGCGAAATAAGTGCGGACAGCTCGGGGGAGCTGCTGCACAGGCGCGGGTACCGACGGGAAATTGCGAAGGCGCCGCTTCGGGAGACGATCGCCGCCGCAATGGTGTTGGCCAGCGGATGGAAGCGGGGTGAGCCGCTGCTCGATCCTATGTGCGGCTCGGGGACGATCCCGATCGAGGCAGCCATGATCGCCAGGAAAATTGCGCCGGGACTCAGGCGCGATTTTCAATTCATGAATTGGCCCGGGTTCGAAGAGGGACGCTGGAATCGCGTCCTCGAGACTGCACACCATGCGGTAACCGATTTCTCCGGCGAGATAGTTGGCTCGGATCGGGATGCCGGCGCTGTGCAGGCGGGTGCTCGGAATGCGGAGCAGGCAGGCGTGTCGGAGAACGTGAGGTTCGTGGAGGATTCCGTGTCGGGCGCAATCGGCGCGATCGACGAGTCGGTTCGGGGATCGGGGTGGATACTCACGAATCCGCCGTATGGGGTAAGGGTCAGCGACACCGCGGATCTGAGAAACCTTTACGCGAAGCTTGGGTCGGAGCTGAAGTCGAAGCCAGGTTGGCGCCTCGGGATCCTGACCTCGGATTCCGCTCTGGTCCGGCAAACCAGGCTCTTGCTGAGGCCTCACTTCAGTACCTCCAACGGCGGCATTGCGGTGTCATATTTCGTGAGTGAAAAAACTTCGAAAGCTGGGGTGCATTCCACGGAAAGCGGTGTAACACATAAGGCCGGCAATGACGACTGACTGGAAAGAAGCGTCAGGTTATAATCGAACTGGCACCTTGGCTTCGATAAACCGGTCTGCTGGTGGAGTTCCCAAAAGGCGCGTTGATGGCGCGAAAGTGTCCCAATTAGGTCTCCAAGGAGACGCTCACGACGACAAGATACACCATGGCGGACCCGAGCGGGCAGTGTGCGTCTATTCATTGGAAAGGATTCAAGCCCTCCAACGGGAGGGGCATCCGATCGACGTCGGGACCGCCGGCGAGAACATCACCATCGAAGGAATCGATTGGGAGCTGATAGTCCCAGGCGTACACCTCAGGGTCGGTGACGAAGTACTTCTCGAGGTCGCCGCATTCACCAGCCCC
>DATARP010000098.1:0-38072 GCA_036264075.1 Gemmatimonadaceae bacterium | reverse complement strand
GTTCGACATCCTTCTCGCTTCCGCGCCGGCGCGCGTGAGCTTCGGTCTGTCGCCCTCGATGGTCGCCGAGCTTTCCCCGCATCGAGATACGGCTTCGATCACGCTCGGCAACTTCGGCCCGACGCCGCAGCGTCCTCCGGCGCTCGCGAAGGCGATGGCTACGAACCGCCTCATCGACGTGCTGAATGAGGTCACGATCCGCGAGAAACGCGTGCCTGAGATGCTGCTCCTCGAGGAGGTCGGCGTGCTCGTGAAGCAGCCGGCCGTCGCGGACTACCTCCTTGAAGCATCGCGTACGCTCCGGTGGAAAGGACTCTCGATCGTCTGCGTGGCGCAAGACCCGTCGAACGCGATTCCCAAAGAGACGTGCACGGCGCTCGTGCTGAACTCGAAGTGGCTCCTTGCGTTTGAGTGCGGACGCGACGAGGCGCTTTGGCTCGCCCCGCACATGGCCGGGCGCGGGAAGGACGACGCTGCGGAGCGCCGCGCCTTTATCGCGGAGATGGCGAAGCTCCCGACGCAGGAGGCGGTCTTCGTGCGGAAGGGCCTTCCAGGGTTCCGGCTCCGGTTGCGCGACGTTGACGATCCGACGCGTCACCATGCGCGCGAGAAGCTCCTGGAAGTCTTCTATACGAAGATCGCCTCGCGCTCGACGGTTAGGACGGTGGACGCGGAAGCGAGGATCGCTGGGTTCGAAGCGGCCCTGTTCGAAAAAAGGGAGACGCCAGGCGCGAACGATCCAGCTGCATCTCGGCGCGTGAGTCCGCAAACGACGTCGATCGATGACTTTTTCGCGATGCTGCACCGTGCGCGGAGCAATGGAGATGAGGAATGAAACGCGAGACACCGCGCCGCGTGCCGCTCCTTCTGTATGCGCTCGCGGCTCCGATGTACTGCGTGCGGGGTGCGCTCACGCTGCTGCGGCTCTTCCGTCTCTGGCGGATCTCGCGCCTTGGCTACGTCGATTGCCCGCACTGCGGCGCTGAGAATGCGATCGATGTTCTGGCGTACTGCCCAAAGTGCCGGACCTCCGAATACGGCAATCGGCTGCGCTGCAGGGCCTGCAGAACGTTCTCAACCGCATTTCCGTGCGATGCCTGCGGAGTCACGATCCATTGCCTGTGACACGTTCCAAGCTCTCCCCGCGCGACCTGGAAGTGCTGACTGCTATCGGGCGCTTCCGCATGCTCACGCGGCCGCAGGTGAAGCGTTGGTTTTTCGAGGACGTGTCCGAGCCCGTCGTGACGCGCTTCCTAGAACGCAGCGTCCGCGAGGGTCGGCTCGGAGTCGAGCGGCTGCACGGCAACGGGATGCAGATCCTGTGGCTCACGCGCAGGGGCCGGGACGTTCTGGTAGGTAGCGGCGTTGCCGCGGCTGATCTCTTTCCGGCAACCGGGCCGGCAGCGGCGAAGGATTTCGCCCACACGGCGGAGATCGGAAACACTGCCGTGTGGCTCATGAAGCGGACGCCGGCGCCGGACGAGCTCCTACCGGCGTGGGCGCTTCAGCGCTATTTCGGCGGGCGGCTCGCCGCGATACCCGATCTCCTCGTGCTGTGGCGGAAGCCGGAAGCGGCGCTGGCCGTCGAGGTCGACTTGGGTACTGAACCAGTCGCGAGTGTGCTGCTGCCGAAGCTGTCGCTCCTGGGCCGCGCGCTCCGGGAGTCTTTGCCAGGCGAAGCGACGACCATTCTCGTCCTTGTCCCATCCGAACGGCGACGGGAAGCGGTCATAAATGGTCTCGACGGCATGACCGTGCCGGTGATCGTCGATGTTCTTGGCCGCCTGGCAGGTGTTAACTCCAGCGTAAAGTCGAGTTAACGCCCAACCAACACCTAAGCGCAAAGAAGTCTTGCACTTACGTGTCAGAGGCAAGCGCAGATTAGGAAAGCGTTCTGATACTTCCCTTAAGGATTGCTTCTCAGGCGAGCAGTTTGGGGTGGGGATTGTGGCCCACCACGCGAAGCGAGTCAGGGTCAATCATCCTTCCGCAGCGAAGGCAGACGTAGAGGCCGCTCCAGCCGGAGACGGGCTCTGTCTCGTTTCCTTTGTCATCGCACGGATAAAAGCCATCCTCAGATGGCTCGTTGCCGCATATGCAGAGCCAAGCCTCGTCGTTGCTCCTTTCGTGGGTGATAACTTCTTGGACCATGGGAGTAGGGCGTGCTTTAACCGTAGCTCGATGGGCCGCAAAGTCAAGAGGCGGTAGTCACAAGGCTGGCCTACGGCGGGTCGTCTTGCGCCTGCGGAGCTTGTCACTCTCGTAGAACGTAGCCTCGACGGCGGCCCGAAAGGACAAGGGAGTCGTCGAGTCGGCGGCGCCGCAGGCGACGTGAACGGCCTTGCCGACATACGCGGCATACTTCAGCGCACATCCAAGAAGGAACAACTCCTCGGGTGAGGAGCCGAAAGCCGTTTCGTGCATGACGATCGTGTCGGCTTCGGCCGAGCAGGCGTCGAACCAGGCAGGAAGCTGTCTCTGCACGATGGCGCGGAGGTTGTGCAGATGTGCTTTGGGCTGGCGCTTTTTGATAGTACGCACCGGCGATTTGGTTCGGTTGAAGGCCTTTGAATAAAGAATACGGGTGGTTTGGCAGGCAGTCAATCAACGCGGTGCGCGCCGCGGGGGTGGAAGCCGGCTGAGTCATAACCGCGCCAGTTATGTGCCGCCAAACCCGCGGCGGAAGGACGTTGGTGATGAGCGGTGACATTGGGGACATCTCCGTGGCTCGCACTTGAGCGTCAGGGGGTTACAAATACGGACATTGGGGACATCGGGGACGTTGTGGGGAAGCAGAGAACCCGCCACGACGTGGCGGGTTCTCTCTATCCGTGTCTCTATCAGGCCGCTGGAGCGCTTGTCCGGCCTATGCCGCCCTCGTGAAGGGCGCGGAGCAGCTTTTCGGGCCAATCCTTTCCCCAGGAAAGGAGTTCCTCCCGGGCAAAAGTTCGATCCGTGTCCCATTGAGGTCTACAACTCTGTCCGGAATGACGGCTCGCGATCGTCGCGAACGGTTCGCGTATCGCAAACTCTAGGTTTTTACCGGTGGCCACGCAGTTCGACATCACGATTTCCAGCAATTGCCTCTTTTGGGCGGTACTCGCCGTTTCGTACAGGATTTCCGGCCTTTTCGCGAGTTCGACAATTTTCTGCGCCGTTGCGCTTAGATCTGCTGCGTCAGCCTCCGCGAGATCCTGCTCCAATCGTATCTTTTCGGCGAGAAGCGTGGCGCGCCTTTCGTCGTGCTCGTGAGTTCCGACCTTCTCATCGAGTAGTAGGTCTGTCAGGCGGGAGAGGCGAGCGTTCAGGACGGACAATGCCTCGGTGAGCGACGTCCGCCGCGTCTTTCGCAGGGTCGCATCATCGATGGATAAGGCGGCCAGTTCGGTTTCAACGAGTTCGGCTTCCTCCGCGCCAAGGGTGATGGCTCGGAGCACGTGCCGGATTACTTCTTCGGCGCGATCCTCGCGGATGGATGTCGTGGGGCAAGAGATTGTCGGGCAGCGGTAGTAGACGTTACCTTTCGCGATCGAGCCGATGAGACACCGCCCGCATGTCTTGCACCGCATGAAGCGGCGAAGTTGGAAGTCGTGGCGCCTCGTACGGCGAACGAACCTGCCTTCGAGAACGTCTTGAACGCGGTCAAAGAGGGCGTGCGAGATAAGCGGCACGTGCGCTCCCGGAAACAACCCGAAGCGCTTCGAGCGAATGGTGCCGGCGTAGAACGGGTTCCGCAGGATCTTGTGTATCTCCTGGATACGGACCGCGTTACCGCAACGGTTACGAAGGCCCATATCCGCCGCTTTGCCCGTCAGATCGCGCAGCGTATAGGCCCCAGAGCCGTACAGCTCGAAGATCCGCTTGACCATCGGGCCCTGCTTCGGATCGATGAGCTTAGGTTTGCCGGCGCCTGCGTTGAGATAGCCGATCCCGACGCCGGTTGGTAGGATGCCCTGCTTCAATCGGCCGTGAATGCCTTTGAGTGTTTCTTCCCGCAGGTTGCGGATGTAGTCCACAGCCATCGCGACCTGAATGTCGGCTGCGAGCCGGCCTCCACGCGAACGGAGATCAAGGTCGTCGTTGGCGAAATGAACATCGATACCACTGTCGATCAGCTCGTCGATGTCGGCCCAATCGCGGTAGTTGCGAGTGCTGCGGTCAATCTTGTGGATTACGACACCCGACGCCTTGCCTTGGCGGAGCATCCGCATCATTCGGACGAATTCGGGCCGGCCGGTCTTCGCAGCGGTTTTCCGCTCCTCGAACCATTCGATGATTTCCGCGCCTACGCGGGCGGCAAACCGCTCGATTGAGGCGCGCTGTTCCTGCAGCGAGACGCCCTGGCCCTGCTTGGCGGTAGAGACACGGATGTAAGCAAAGAGTTGCTTCATCCGGTGTTTTTGAATGTACGGGGTTCGACCTGCCCCGCAATTACGCTAACTCCGGTCGGCGGGTGCGTCAAAGGGGCTCCGAAGGCTGCGTTTTCATTGCAGGACACGTCTATCGCAAGCCGAACATACCGCTCCAGGCGTTCACGGGCTGCGGAGAGCTCTTGGTCGTCGAGACGTGGGAAAAGCGCGCGGAGAGCTTCGCGCGAAGATTGAGTCATCGAGAAAGCCTAGAGGGGGGTTCGCAATCCCGCGAGACTGTACAAGTACAGATCCGCTGTACTTTTGCCGTCTCGTGCGCTTCGGCATGCGTGCGTAGGGTTACGCGCATGTTCAAACCAAACATTACGCCGCGAGACATCGCGGAGCGGTATCACCGCTTCCTGCCGGAGGAGATCCGGTCGTACGTCAAAGGTCGAGGCATCCCTTCGACGATCATCGACTGCCGGCTTCTCGGGTGGGACGGCTCGCGCATCACGATCCCGATCTTCGGCCATGCGCCGCGCGAAGTCGTCGGCTTCCGGTATGCCAAGCCTCCTGCGCTCCTCTTCGGCAGTCCCGAGATGGCGTCCGAGGAGAACGCACGCCCGGAACTCTACGGATGGGAAACGCTCGCGAGGACTCCGCATCGCGTAGTGGTCTGCGAAGGAGAGTTCGATCGTCTGGTCCTCGAAGCCCGAGGCTATCCGGCCGTGACCTCGACGGCGGGCGCCGGCATCTTCCTGCCGGAATGGGCGGCGTATTTCGAAGGCATCAAGGATGTCTTCATTTGCTTCAACCGCTCGATCGCGAGCGACAGGGCAGCGAGAAGAGTGCAAGAGATCCTCCCGCAGGCGCGGAGCGCGAGGCTTCCTGCGGACGTGGGCGAGGGCGGGACGATCAGCGATTATTTCGTCAGCCTTGAAGCGAGACAGCGGGATTTCGAGATCCTGCTTGCGAGCGCGAGCGGACGTGAAGATTCGGCCGCGCGGCCAGCCGCGACAAAGGCCTTCCAACCCAAGGACAAGTCGCAGCGACGCCGCGCTGACCGCGTGAGGGAAGCCGTGCCACTCCACGAAGTCGTCTTCGATGTTACGAACCTGCAGGCTTCCGGCGGTCATCTCGTTGGTCATTGCCCTTTCCACAACGACAGCTCGCGTTCCTTCTCCGTCTACCCCGAGACGGATACCTACGCCTGCAGCGTCTGCGGCGCAGAAGGCGATGTCGTGAAGTTCCTGATGGACAAAGAGTCGATGACCTTCGGCCAAGCGCTCGAAGCCCTGGAAGCCTTCGAATTCACCCATGAGCTCTATGGCACCTCCTGAGGAACAGAAGCGTGAAACGGAAAAGAAGCCGACCGTCACGCCCACGGCGTCAGCCGTGCTCGACTCCGGCGAGCTCGTGGAGATGATCTACGACCGGGTCCAGAGGAAAACGCAGTTCGTCTGCGGCACTTCTGACGCTTGGCGGTACGAGGAAAGTGTCCTTCTGTCTCCGGCCGAGCGCCTCGTGCCGTATTCGGCGACAAACAACCTCGTGAAGCACGGCGTAGTGCTCTTTCCATCCGAACCAGCCGAGTACGGCGACGAGACGGCGCTCGTCGCCCGCATCCGGGACTTTGTGAGAAGGCACGTGGAGGTGTCGGAAGACTTTGAACTGATCGCTACGTACTACGTGCTCTTCTCCTGGGTCTACGACGCCTTCCACGAAGTCCCCTATGTCCGTGTTCGCGGCGGATACGGGAGCGGCAAAACACGGTTCTTACTAACCGTGGGCTCCCTTTGCCGCCTCCCGATATTCGCCAGCGCCGCGTCGACGGTCTCGCCGATCTTCAGGCTCCTCGAAGCCTTCCGCGGGACGTTGATCCTCGACGAGGGAGACTTCCGTTACTCTGACGAAAAAAGCGAGGTCGTGAAGATCCTCAACAACGGCAATGCGAAGGGTTTCCCGGTCCTCCGTACGGAAGTCTCCCCGAAGAAGGAGTTCGACCCGCGGGCCTACCACGTCTTCGGCCCGAAGATCGTGGCTACCCGCGGCTTCTTCCAGGACCGCGCTTTGGAAAGCCGCTGCGTCACGGAGGACATGCGCGGCGGCTCGCTACGAACCGAGATTCCGCTGAACCTCGATGACACGTTCTACGAAGAGGCCCGAAGCATCCGCAACGAGCTCCTGATGTATCGCCTGAGGCACTTCAAGGACGCGCGGGGTGAAACCCGCGCGGGCGCTCGCGATCTCGAACCGAGGCTCCAGCAGATATTCGGGCCTCTCGTTTCGGTGATTGCTGATGCGTCCGCAAGGGAGAGGATTGTCGCCGCCATCGGAAGGTACAACGAGGACCTCGTCGAGGAGCGCGCGGAGGCCGCAGAAGCGCAGGTGCTCGCGGTGATCCGCGATCTGGTGGCAAGGGGACCGGAGGCGCGGCTCGCAATCCAGGACATCACGCGCGAGTTCCTGACGCGCTACGGTGCCGAATACGAACGGCGGGTTACGCCCCGCTGGGTGGGCTCGCTCGTGCGTCGCCGCCTCGGCCTCAAGCCCTCGCGCTCGACGGGCATCTTCACCCTCGGACCTGAAGAGGTGGCGCGGCTCGCCTCGCTCTACAAGCGCTACGGACTTCCGCCGATCGAAGCCGAAGATGATCCAGGCCCCGTCGAGCCGGAGGAACACCTACCCGCCGCGGTATGAGCGACGATCCGCTCATCTTCATCGGCCGGACGAAGTGGCGTGACCTCTCGAAGCCGTTCGGCATTCGGCCCGGAGACCGGCGTGCGCACATGTACGTGATAGGGAAGACCGGCACGGGTAAGTCGTCCCTCCTCGAAGCCATGATCCGGCAGGACGTTCTCTCGGGAAACGGCCTCGCGCTCTTCGATCCACACGGCGACCTGGCCGAACGCCTGTACGCCTGGATGCCGGAGTCGCGGAAGTCGGATCTCATCTACCTGAACGTTCCCGACCCGGAGCAGCCGTTCGGGTTTAATCCCCTCCAGGGCGTGCCGCCCCTCCGGCGCACGCTCGCGGCAAACGGCATCGTCGAAGCCATGAAGAAACTCTTCGACGACGCTTGGGGCATGCGGCTCGAGTACATCCTGCGGAGCGCGCTGCTGCTCCTCCTCGAGCAACCCGAGGCGACGCTCGCCGATGTCGTACGGCTCTTCCACGAGAAAGATTTCAGGCAGGAGGCGGCGGAGCGCGTCACGAACGAACAGGTCAAGCGCTTCTGGACGACCGAGTTCGAAAAGTACGGCCGCCAGCGCTCGGAAGCCGTCACTCCGATCGAGAACAAGCTCGGTAGCTTTCTCGTCGATCCCTTCGTCTCCCGCATCCTCACGGTCCCCAAAAGCACCTTCGATCCGCGGGAGGCCATCGACAGCGGGAAGATCCTTCTTGTGAACCTCGCGAAGGGAAAGATCGGGGAAGCGCCGGCGATGCTCTTCGGGGGACTCCTGGTTACCATGCTCGGCCTCGCGGGCCTCGCCCGCGCGGATACGCCGCAGAGCGAGCGGCGCGACTTCTTCATGTACCTCGACGAGTTCCAGACCTTCACCACACTCGCGCTCGTGAACATGCTCGCGGAGCTCAGGAAGTACGGCCTGGGACTCGTGCTCGCGAATCAGTTTATGGACCAGATCGAGCCGGACGTGCGGAGCGCGATTCTTGGGAACGTAGGCACCCTCGTCGTCTTCCGCGTGGGAGCGGTGGATGCCGGGAAGCTCGTGAAGGAAATTCTCCCCGTGCTTGAGCCGTACGACCTGACGCTTCTCCCGAACCGTACGTTCTGGATTCGGCCGCTCGTCGATGGGCAATCGGTGGAAGCCTTTACCGGCGAGACGATCACGATCGAGGAGGGCAAAGCCGACGAACGCCGACCGGAAGCTGCGGGCCTCCCAACGGTTCGCGAGCCAGAACGGAGCCCATTCAAACCGGAGGATCTCGGCGACTGAAGGCAGGGCGGCGGAAAGAGAGCTCCAGAGGCCGGAGCACGTCGCTCCATCGGCCGTCGCTACACACCGTGTACAGTGTCGGGAAGCCACAGTGTCAAGGCGGCAGGGTGGTGGAGGCCTTGACGCTGTGGCTTCCCGGCACTACTCCGATCCAGCGGCGGCCGATGGGGTGGCGTGCGGACCCGGGGAGCTCGATTTGGCGCAGTCTAATTCCGAGTTGGGCCGACGGAGGGTAGGGAAGGCTGTGTCAAATGACTCTCCTTGAGTGGAGATGGTGTCCGCGTTACCAACTCCGCGCTTTTCAAAGGAGGCAGCACATGGGTAGAGTGATTCAGTTTCTTTCCTTGTCGGCAGCGAGTCCATTTACTACCGACAATCATGACGCAGCGGCGAACTCAACTGCCATCGCGGGCTCACTTGTCAATGCTTGCTGCACGGCCATTCTCGCGCAACCCGACATAGTGGTGGCGAGCATGCCCAGCCTGGCGAAGCACCAAGACACTTCACGAACGCACGCAAACCTTTGGATCAACACTGTGCAGCCGGGCCTGATTACTGCGATCGGAGGCGTCGTCGGATTCTCGAACCAATACAACGCGTTCTTGCTTCCCCTTTTACAGGCCGCGCCTAATGTGAACACTAATCCCGTCGCCAAGCGGACGGTCATCGAAGGATTACAGCTGCTGAAGCAATCAGCGACCTCGTATCAACTGAGGACCCAGCAGGCGTGTGCTTCCATCGACACTTTCCGCAGCGATTTCGTGAAGGACAACAGCGCCTTCACCGGTGACATCGAGACCATTAGGGTGAAGCTCACCGGGGACAACGGCGAGATCAAGGAGCTCACCAAGAAGATCGAAGCCGAACAGACCGCGATGACTACGGATCTGAACATGATTGCTGGCGGCGCGACCATGATGGTCGTAGGCGGCCTGATGATTGCCGTGGGCGCACTTGCGGAGATACCGTCGGGAGGCGCCAGCACCGCCCTCATCGTCGCCGGAGGAGTCGTGGTTGCGGGCGGCGCCATACTCACTGGCTTCGGCGGGTCGGACTACCGCGTCCAATTGGCAAACTACAAACGCGATATTGAGCAACTGGCCACCGACCAAGCGGAGGTAACCCTACTTCAGCATGTCAAGGGCCAACTGACCGGCATGAATACCCAGATCGAGGGTGCGGCGACGGCGTTGAACTCAATGGAAGCCGCTTGGCAAGGGCTGAACACGGAATTTGACAACCTCTTGGATCAGGTCGCTCAGACCGACGTCAACAGCGCATATCTCCAAGCACAGTTAGCCGCGGCTGGAACCGATTGGAACGACATGGCGACGCAGGCGCGCAAAGTTCAGGACATGGTCAGTCCGCCACAGGTTCCACTCGCGGTCGTGCTGCAAATAGCAGCCTAGATTCGTATGTCGAACGGAACAAGGCCAAAAGAAAGCCAAAGGACCTAAGAAGATGGCGACATCGATATCAACTTCTAACGTGGTAGCCAATGCGGTGAGGGCGGCCGCTCGCACGTCCGTATTCATGCACCCGGCTGTGCTCCTTGGTGCTCAGGGCATGGGGACAACAATCCAGGCAATGGACAACTTGGCCACGCGCATTAGAAACCTTCCGGCAATCGACGCCTTGCACGCGCCCGAGCTTGGGTCGCACATCGAAAAGACAAAGACACTCGCAAACAACTGGCTCGTAGACCATCGATCGTCGCTAGTTGCAGCTTTGACTGCGCTGGATGATTTCGGTATTCAATTCATGCGCAATGACGCGCCACAACTCGCAACCGTATTGCAGACAATCGCAGTAGATCCGACGGCCGGATCGCATGCGGCCTCTATGGTAACCAGTATCCGAGCACGGCTACAGGTGCCCGCAAATGCGGCACAGGCCGCGCTTCACAGTATCGAGCTGTACCTAACTGCGGTGCTTGCAGCGGCAGGGCCGCTGCAGTCGGATGCAAGCGCCCTTTGTCAACGGCTGCAGACCGATCAGCAGACCGCCGCCACGCTCGAGCAGCAAGCGCAGGATCTCCAAGGCAAGCTTAATGATGCCAGCTCAAGAGCCCGCTGGTATTGGTTGCTTGGTCCTCTCGCAGCGATTCTTGCCCGCGAAATCGATTCGCTGGCTTCCAACCTCAGCGGTGTGGAATCTCAGCTGAATACTATTCATTTCGATCAGGCGACAACGGCGGCTGACACGGCCGCTCTTCAGGTATTGCTCCCCGGAGTATCCGCCTACGTGGACGTAGTGGGTTTGATGGGGGCTAGCATAAACGGCCTCACCGCTGGCACTCAGGCATTGCAAGCTCAGCTTGAAGAACTCGCGACGGCCATTGGCAGTACGCCTGCGGCAGGCGCCTTCGCTCAAGCACAGTTAGACACCGCGGTCGAGGATTGGCGAGACATTTCCAAAAGCATCGTCGGATTGCGCCAGTCGGGATAAGCGCAAACTCACAATAGAACACCGGCTGAGCCGGCAATTCGGCGCGGCCCAACTCTTAGCTGAAGCAGACGCCGGGCCGATACATCCGGCTCGGCAGCCGAGCTGCCTAGCTGAACATTACTAGCACGGGCCTCGCGTGCGGGGAACTCCGTGGCGCGGCGGCTGCCGCGCCTGACGATAAAATCGGAAGAAGCGATTTGCAGCCACCCGCGGCACCCAGGTCGAGACTTTGACATGTTTGTATTTGCGATTAGAGAGACTGAACGCCAGCGAAACAACGTAAGGCACACAACAAGAGAAGTGCGTATTCAAACATAAAGCGCCTTAGATCTGAACGTTGTGTGAAGATGTGCTGTTCCTACCGTCCCTGTCGTTCATCCGTGCGGCGCTCCACGTGGAGACGGTGCCACGGCCCTCGGAAGGGATCGCGGGAACGACCGGCGCGCCGCGTCGGCTGCAACGGCTAGTTGGGCCGCAAAATCATGGACGGTCCCGTATACGGCGTGAATAAGTGAGGACGATACAGTAGGTCCATTAATTCGAGGTAGTCAGGATGACGAGATGTGAGAAAACCGTGACGGATAAAGAAATCAATCGCAACCAGACTGCAGTTGGCCTTGAAATCGTCCGTGGTTGCAACTATGTCCATCACCCGTTCGATAGGCCACAGATGAAACTGTTCGACCTCCAAATCGGTGTTATGCGGCTGGAAATCAATCGGTAGTTCAAGATCATAACAAAAGAGTACGTTGGGGTGTAAACCGCGATCGCTTTCAAAGCAATAGCTGATGGGTGCAAACGACACAGCCTGGCGCGCGAGAGCTTCCGGCATAAACGCCTCCTCTCGGCATTCTTTGACCAAATTATCGCTCAGACTGATTCCGACCGGCTGTCCGCCCGCAACTAATTGGTCGAGTTTGCCCGGATATGTCGGCTTGTTCATCGAACGCCGCGCCACCCACATCAATGTGTCATTGCCGCTGCGCACATATCCGTTGAGGTGAATCCCAAAAGCACGGACTCCAAACAGCGGAACCGCTGCACGTTCGATTTGCAACATCGGGTCATCGCCGAAGGCAGTCGCCACAGGGTAGCTCTCGTTGCGGACACCCTTCACCACACCCTCGTCTACCAGTGCATTCACAACGACAACCATCGCCGCAGTACGGTCAGCAGGGTTCCGGAGGTCGGACGCCATTGCTACGCAATCGGATCTGACAACGAAGATGTTACGGAATCGACCAAGCCTGTCGACGAGGCTCTTTCGAACATGACCGACGGTGATGCTATCGACAACGAATGGCAAGAAGTTCGCCAAATCGTAGCTGTTACACTCACGAACGCGGTCTAGAAAGCTCATGAAACCCCTGATGTAGCAAGATCCGCGCTTGCGTCGCAACCCGTACGGAGTGATGATGTCTGTTCGATGACTGATGACGTGGTCACTTCGCCGCAAAGTGTTCATCCGTCGGGCGACAAAGAGCCAGAGGCAACCTCCAGCACGCTCCTGCTTGCGCTCTATTCCGAGAACGGCGAAATAGCCCGAACGATGGTGGAGTGGCGTCACAAGCTCATTCTCCTGTACGTCGTCGCCATCGGTGGTCTGGCTACTTCGGCGGGCTGGCTTCGCGAACATAGGATGCCAAGTACCCTTCGCGGTGAGCTTGGTGCGGCGAGCCTCGTGATGTTCTTGTTCGTTCTCATGGAGCAGAGGACCACGTTGATTCTCCACGCATGCTACCGGGTCGGTAGCAAGATAGAAGAGATGCTTGCTAAGTCCGGCGGACAACAGGCGATCTACTACGAATTGCACACCTCGCAGGCGAATGTAATCACGTACTCGAACCTGCTCCGGGGTGAGCTACCTAGTCACAGCGGTCGCGCTGGCTGTATTCGCGTGGTGCCTGTCCAGCTGAGAATCCGTAGCGCCCGCCCTCAATCGAGCGCTGTTCGTGGCGAGTCACTTAATTCTTTGTATTGGCCGTCACACACCGGTTGTTCGTCGGGTTTTAGAGCCTTGACGAGTCACGCTGTCTGTGGTTATGTGAGGCGTCCCCCAGTGGCTGCAGGCCTTGGCGTTTAGCGTGGATCTTACAGGGAGTTTATTGACCCTCTGAGGCTTGGCGTCGTGAAAAGGTAACGATGCCACTGTACTTATGCCGTCTCGGCGGCTCTTGGAGCAGGTTTTATCATGTCCTCCAATGGCTCGGAAACTCGTTCACTATCTTAGGAACGAACGACGACGCGACGCCTTGACCCAGGCGGATATTGCGGCGCTCCTTGGCGGACCTTGGAAGGGTCGCGTGTCCTGGTACGAGCGCGGGGCAATGCCGCCCACCGAAGTCGCGCTTGAGTACGAGGCGATTCTTGGCAAGCCGGTGGCGGAACTGCTTGGCGGAGCCTACGAGCGAGCCATGTTCAGGGTAAGGGAACGCGCACGGGATCTTCTCCGGAGAAACGACGCGGCGAACACGCCGCGCCGTTTGCGTCGCCGAAAAACACTCGAACGCATCGCCGCATGACGAGGATTGCGGATCATCGCTCGATCATAAGTATCGATCCGGGTTCACGCGGACTGACCTTCGTATTTTTCGAGGACGGGATGCTCCTCGACTGGGGCACGTGGCGTGATGACGGGAATGAAGTGGGTCTTCTTGATCGGCTTCTGGAACGGTCGAGGGCCGACGTGCTCATTCTGGAGAATGGCGAGGCGGTCCGGTCGGAACGCAGGCCTCGAATGCGCCGGCTTCTTCGGCTATTGGCTCAGCGCGCGGAAGAACGGGGCGTGGTCGTTGCCGCGATCAGCCGATATGAAGTACGGAAAGCATGGGCCGCGCGAGGCATGACGACGAAGCACGCGGTTGCTTCCGCGATCGGAACGATGTTCCCCGAAATCCAGCCACTCGTTCCACGGAAGCGCAAGGTCTACTGCAGCGAGCAGGCGCGCGCGGACGTGTTCGATGCCGCGTCGCTTGTGCTGCATGCATATGGAGTGGATACACAGCCGACAGCAAGCGACTGGTCGGTCCTTGAGGTGTCTGGTCCGAACGCTTGATTCGTGTTGGCCGCTGCCTATGGCGCACAGAAAAGTACAGCGCCTCTGTACTTATGCCGTCTCGCCGATGTGGCGGGTGGCGATTAGGGTAAGGGCAGTAACTTACCAATCGGAAAAACAAAAGCTTCTTCGATCTCGTTCCAGGCTGGACGAACCGAGCCGCCTTGGCCTCTGACGATCTCGCGCAGTAGCGCGAGGGGTCAGCGGCTAAGCCGCTGAGCTAACTCACAGAGAAAGGAGTGAGGCTCATGCCTGAACCGAGAGCATTCAAGAGCGGTAAGGATCTTGGTGAAGAGGCGCGCATCGCGCTCGTGGAAACCGTGAACTGCATGGATTGCGGCAGGGCGGAGACTGACGAACGGGCGTACGACGAAGGATGGCAGTTCGATCCTCCTGTCTGTCCGGACTGTCTTCGCTGGTCGCTGACCGACGCCGGCCTGGCGTGCTGCGGCGGTGTGTCATGACCGCGGCGCGCGCAGCGCGGCGAAAGCGAGCGAAGAAGGCCGCGCATCTGCGCGGAGTTCGTTCGCATTCCCTGGAACGCAAAGCATCTCGCGTGCGATATCTGCGGCGAAACGGAACCGGTTGTTCCGCCCGATCTCCTTCTGCGGTTCCGCCTGAAAACCTGCCTGAGCTGCCTCACGGCGCTCTCTCGATAAACCGACTGACAAAGGAGTGATCCATGTTCCCTCAACTGAAGGGCGTGGCGGAGCGCTGGCTGGAGCGGCCGTTCGCCCTCATCGCTTTTCTCGTTTCGGGAGGCCCGTGATGCTCTTTCGGGATAGCTCCGGCCTCTTCTCCTACACGACCGGCGTAAACGGCATCTGCCAGGTCCATGGCCTCTACTGGCTCCGCGACTTCATCGCCGCGCAACAGAAGCGGGTTGAGCGGGATCCGCGCTTCAGGGAGGTCCAGCGCTGGGTCCACAAGGTCCAGTTCCGGCGCGCAACCGTCTACCTCTATGCGGGCGATTCGGACGAGAACCCGCTTGTCTTTCCGCAGCACCTCTACTGCGACGTCACGGAGCCCGAGATCACCTTCTACCTCGAAGACGACGTGCTCCAGACGAAGGAGGAACGCGATGCGCTGTGACAAGTGCGGCGTCGCCTACGGCCCGGTCGTCCACATCATCCGCGTCCAGTTCGTGGGATGGCTCTGCATCGCATGTGCGGAAGAGACCGAGCGGAGAAAGGAGGAAACGCAATGCTCAGGTACGAACGCTTCAAGCGCCGCTTCTGGGCCGTCTACGAAGACGACACTCTGCTCTGCGTAACGGTCTACCTTAAAGGCGCGCTGTCCGTGATCGAGCGCGTGACCGGCATCCGCCCTGACCCTCCCATGCGCAAGAAGCGCGCACCCCTCCCCCCGATCTACTGCCCCGAACCAACGCCACAACCTCGCTGGATCGTCCATGACCGTAAACGAACTCGAACCAGGAAAGGAGTTACCGCTTGAACAATCTGAATCGCGTCATCGTGACCGGCTACCTTGGCAAAGACCCCGAGACCTTGCCTGCCGGAGCAACTACCGTTACTAAATTCTCACTGGCCGTGACCGACCGCTGGAAGGACGGCGCAGGCGAGAAACAGGAGCGCACCAACTGGATCAACATCGTCGTATGGAACGGCAACGGTGAGAACGTCGCGCAGTACCTGAAGAAGGGCTCGCACGTCCTCATCGAAGGCTCCCTTCGCGTCTCGGAATGGGACGATAAGGAGTCCGGCCAGAAGCGCTGGAAGACCGAGGTGCATGCCGCGCAGGTCATCTTCCTAGACCGGAAGGCCGAAGTCTCGAACGGCAACGGCGCCCCTACCACAAAGCGCTCGCGCCGCAAGGCCAGCGACAACCTCGCGCTCGCATGACGTTCGCCCATCACGTAACGATCTGCGACTGCGGCGACCCGAAGCGAGCTCACCTCGTCACGAAGTCCACGCCAACCGGCCCGTGCACCTTTTGCCCCTGTCCCGCTTTCAGGCCTGAGCTGCGTTGTATCTGCGGCCACGGCAAGAAGGCACATGCGAAGGGGCCATGTCACGAAGGCGACGGATGCAAGGTCTTCCGGCCCGCCTAGAAAGGAGATACTCGACCTCGCGGAAGTCCCCTGAGCCCCTCAAAGGCTGACAGCTCATTACCCGTCGCTTCCAGCGGCGGGTTTGTCTATCTGGACGTCGCTTGACAAGAAAGTTCTCGAAATCGCACAAGGATTTGTGCAGCTCGATTTGACGCGCATGCGCTCCGAGCTACGGTCCGTTTGTGGCCGGTCTGTGCGGATGTTCCAAGCTTGGTTTCATGCGACGCACCTTGTAACTCGCCGGACCGGCCGCCTTTCTTATGGACCTCATCGACGTGGAGCTTGCGGGAGAGATCGAACAGGGGCGGCCCCTTCTTGTAAGCGGCTCCCTGGTGCGCATCCCGGCAGAGACGATCGAAGAGCACGAGATCGTCTATCGCGTGCGACGGGCTCCAGAGGTCGAGCAGGGAGACCTGCTCATCATCGAGCCGAGGAACACCGCGTTTACGGGGGAACTCGTCGTCGCCTTTCGCGGTGTGAACGTGTACCTCGGCCGCTGGTGGGCCAAGCATGGCCTCCAGGAGCTTCGGGAAACTCCGGAGATCGGCCTTCCGGGCGAGTTCCAGGTTGTCGGCGCGGTGACGGTCATCGTGAGGACGCGATGACGAAGCTCGAGCTTTTCCTGCAGACTCGAGAGATCAAGCCCGCCAAGCTCGCCGTGAGCTGCGGATATTCGCGCCAGCATCTGCTTCGTATTCGCATGGGGCGGATGGAGCCGACGCGGAGATGCATCAAGGCCGTCGTCGTCGCTTGCCGCCGACTTGCCAGGGAGCAGGTGAGCGCCTCCGACCTCTTCGACCTCGAATGACCAAAGAGAACTAGGTCGACGCTGGCCTGAGCCCGGCATCTACCCAACGTAGAATCGAGCAACGATTCGATGTTCTCAAGGTTCCGATGGCGAGCCCGATGTTGGGATCGAACTCCGTGGCCTATAATCCTTAGAAATATCACTTCATGGGGATGGGTGGGAGGCAAAGCAGTTGGCGAAGCAGCAGTCCACACAACCGATTCTTGCCGATTCGGCGATGCGCGGTCATAATAAAATAACTATGAGAGAGCCGGCGGTCCTCGACCTCTTTGCGGGTGCGGGCGGTTTCAGCCTTGGCTTTCATTGGGCAGGCTTCCGGACTGCCGTTGCCATCGATCATTCCGCTGTTGCCGTCGAGACCCTGGAGGGGAACTTCAGCGATCAAGGCATCAAGGCACTCGTGCGTGACCTCGCAAGTTTCAAACCTGAGGACCTTGAAGCACACCTGACAAGAATCGATGAGCGAGCTTCGTTCGACGTGATCGTTGGCGGGCCGCCTTGCCAGGGCTGGAGCAGTGTCGGTCGCGGAAAAATGCGATCGTTGCGAACTCCAGGTGGTCGCCGTCAGGAGGACTCGGACCCGCGCAACGAGCTATACAAAAACTTTCTCCAATACGTGCGCTTTTTCAAGCCGCCTGTAGCGGTCATGGAAAACGTGCCAGGAATGCTGTCACACAACGGGCGGAATGTCGCCTCCTACGTCGCGGAGTCACTTGACGCGGTTGGTTACAAGGTCTCATGGGAACTTCTGAATGCGGGCGAATTCGGTGTGCCGCAGTTACGCGAGCGACTCATCTTCGTAGGCATTCGCAAGGACTTGAACCTGACGTTTGATTTTCCGAATACGCGGACCGCGCGTGATCGGAGAATCTATCCGGAGGTTACCGTACGCGACGCCATCGGAGATCTGCCAATCATTAGAAACGGATCGCGCGAGTGGGTACGCGAATACAAGGCCAAGGCATCAGAGTTGCCGCCGTTTGCCAAGAAAATGCGACGTGGCGCGGATCGGGACGTGATCTTTGATCATGTGTGTCGCACGCAGAACGACCAGGATCTGGAAGCATTCCGTCTTATGCGTGAGGGCGGCAAATATGTGGACCTCCCGAAACGGCTGAAGCGCTATCGCGATGACATTTTCAAAGACAAGTACAAGAAGTTGAAGTGGGACGCGCCGAGTTGGACCGTTACCGCGCACCTGAGCCGCGATTGTTATACGCACATCCACCCCTCGCAAGCGCGCACGATATCAGTGCGGGAGGCGGCCCGCCTTCAGTCGTTTCCTGACTGCTTCTATTTTGCCGGTGCGATGGGTGCGAAGTTCCAGCTTATCGGTAACGCCGTACCTCCAATACTCGCGGAGAGGGTCGCAGCAGCCATCCGGCAGCAGGTGTTCGAGCGACCGAAACCGACATCAGACCGGCGCGTCGAGTCGACCGGATCACGCGAAATCGAACTGGCGCTTTCATGAGAACTGTAAAGGCCACGCCTGGAGCGAAGCGGCTCATCGAGAGCCTTCGCAATATGGGCTATGAGTGCAGCACCGCGATCGCCGATCTGATCGACAACAGCATCGCTGCGGGAGCGTCGGAAATTCACGTGGAAATCCTTTGCCAGCAGGGCTCACGTCCACCCGCGGTCGTAATAGCTGACAACGGGAAAGGCATGGATCGGGAGGGGCTGTACGAAGCGATGCGCTTCGGTGCGTTTCAGGAATACACGGCGGATGATCTTGGGAAGTACGGGCTTGGGTTGAAGACGGCGTCGTTGAGTCAGTGCCGCATATTGACGGTTTCGTCGAAACGGAAGGCATCCCGGGACACGCGGCCGCGCCGGATGTACGCGCGATGGGATATCGATTACGTCTATGGTACGGACGACTGGGATCTGCTGACGCCATCGGTCGAGGAGCTGGAGGAGTGGGAGGCTGACGCTCTGAATCATGAAGTTGCGCGCGAAAACGGAACAGTTGTGCTATGGACGGGCTTAGGGGATGCACTGCCTCTTCTGTCTGCTCACGAGGTTCGAGCGCGTGAGAAGTTTCTCGCGACACTGATGGAAGAAGTGAGCGACCATCTGCGCATGGTGTTTCACCGTTTCATGCAGGGAGCGGTGAGGGGTCGGCGGAAGCTGAATATTTACTTGTGCGGTGAGCGGCTTGTGCCGTGGGACCCGTTTTGCCGGGATGAGAAGACGCGCGAATTGGAGATCGTCACGCTGCCGGTAAAGGTTCCGCGTGGCGATGGCTCGGAAGCTTTGGAGAGCGTTACGGTGAGTCCGTTCATATTTGCCACGGGAGGACGAGTTCTCCTCGCGCGAGGCTTGGAAGGACGCTTCCGGGTTGCGGAATTGGAATCAGCAGCAGGGTTTCTACTTCTATCGAAACAACAGGCTCCTGCAGGCTGGCGGATGGAGCTGGCTACGAGCTGTAGATGAGCATACGAAACTTCTTCGGGTAGCAGTGGATTTTTCACGGGATCTGGACCGGGCGTTCGCGATCAACATCACGAAAATGCGGGCACGCATCCCGGCGGAGATTCGTGATCGTGTCGATTCGCATGTCTCGACTTGGGCGAAGACCGCTCGTGAGCGTTACGACCGCAAACCCTCCAGCCGGAAGGCACAGCCATTGCCTTCCAGCGGGGACGCAGCGGGTCGTGATGTAAAGCGCGGAAGCGATGCTCCGCCCAGCGTGAGTGTCGGTCCGCTTGTCTTCCTGCAGAACAATGCACCGGGGCAGCGCCTGACGATTTCGGACGGTGCGAAGGGTCAGATCAAAGTGCTCGTGCCGCGCAGTCACGAGTTGTCCGCCATCTTCGATGCCCGGAACGGGGACAACCGTGAAGTGCGGAAGCTGTGCATAGCAGCAATCAGTGTGCTCGAGGCCGTGTACGAACGAAGGATGGCCGTCGAACGCATTCCGATCGCGGCGCTGAAGAAAGCACTTCTGCGACAACTATGATCAAGAGCCTTTCCGACGCGGTAACGATTGTCGAGTTTCTGACCGCTCGTCAGGGACGGAGCGTGGAGGAGGCGATTGAAGAGGCCGACGTACCTCTGCATTTGCGGGAACAGGTACGCAAATACTTCGCGCCACCGCTGGACATAGCACCGGCTGACTTGATCGTAGACGGCAGCGGACATCTGGCGCTCTGCAATCCGACGTCGGAGTCGTCACAACAATACTTCGGGGCTTACAGCCGGTTCCTGATCGACGTTCGGGGTTCGCCAAAGTCCACGGTTGAGACCTTGTCGGCGACGTCGCTCGATCTGGTGCGGCGCCTTCCGAGGCCGGACGTGTCAGCTGACTTTCAGGGTCGCGGTCTTGTCGTCGGCCATATCCAGAGCGGCAAGACGGCGAACATGGCTGCGCTCATCGCAAGGGCGGCCGACGAAGGGTACCGGCTCTTTATCATCCTTGGCGGGCTGTGGAAGGATCTGCGGGCACAGACGCAGCGGCGGCTGGATCAGGAGATTGCCGGGACGTCGGATGATCCGGCGGAGGGTCCGTACGTGCAGCACGATCACAACGTGCACCGTTGGGCGCGTCTTACAAAATCGGGACTCGGTGGCGACTTCGTGCCGGGTACCGCGATCGATCTAAGTGTTCAGACGCCGAAACTCGCCGTCATCAAGAAGAATCAACGGATCGACGCGCTGCGACAGTGGCTACAAGGTTCGCCGGTACCTCTCCGCGACCTGCCGGCGATCGTAATTGACGACGAAGCGGACCAGGGTTCTATTAACACGCACTACGGTCGGACGGATGACGAAGGCGAGGATATTGATCCCTCCGCGACGAACCGGCGCATCCGGAACCTCCTGCGCGCGCTGCCGAAGTGCGTGTACATCGGGTTCACTGCGACGCCGTTCGCGAACGTGTTGATTGACGCGGACATCCCCGAGGATCTCTACCCGCGCGACTTCATCGCTACATTGCCGGAGCCGCCCGGATACTTTGGTCCCCGCAAGCTGTTCGGGCTCGGATTGGAACCTTCGGACCTTTCGCCGACCGCTGCAGAGCAACCCCCGCTTGATGTGATCCGTGGACTCGAGGAAGACGATCTGGATGAGCTCGACCGCGTGGTGGAAGGTGGTGGCGACTGTCCGAGCTGCCTGTCGAATGCGCTACTCGCATTCATCCTTAGCTCATGCGGGCGATTGGCGCGCGGCCATGACCGCGCTCACTTCAGCATGCTGGTCCACCCGTCGCAGAGGACCGAACCTCACCGGGTTCTCGCAGACACCATCGGAGAGGAGTTGCAGCTTCTCAAGGCTGCGGCGATACGGCCGGGAAAATTTCCGGAGGTGCTGCGGCGCGCGCGCGAGATGTGGGAGGGCGACTTCCGGCGTGTAACGCGCGAGCAGAATGACCCGGACCTCACGGAGCACGACTTCGAAACGATATGGAAGTTCGCGAAGTCAATTACCGAATCGATAGAAATAAAGGTATTGAACATCTATTCGCCGGATGAGCTGAACTACACCGACCCGCCCAAACGCTACATCGTTGTCGGCGGCAACCGGCTTTCACGTGGACTGACGCTCGAAGGCTTGAGCGTGAGCTTCTTTACACGCACAGCAAACCAGTACGACACCTTGCTCCAGATGGGGCGATGGTTCGGATACCGTCCGCAGTACCACGACCTGACGCGGATCTACGTGGAGTCGCAACTGGCTGAGCGCTTCGCAGAACTTGCCCGCGTGGAGGATGAGCTGCGAGCTGACCTCAGGAAGTACGCGGAACAGCCGGACCCGCCGACACCGGTGCAGCTCAAACCACTCATCCGCAGCCATCCAACGATGGCAGTTACGTCACCGATGAAGATGGGCGCCGGGAGGTCCATCAACATCTCGTTCGAAAACACGAGATCGGAAACGGTTGCGTTTCCGGTGGAGAGCAAGCCGCTGCTTCGGAAAAACCTTGAAGCCGCACGGGCGTTCATATCCCAGTTGCGTGACAACAAGGAAAGCATCTCGGATGAAGGTCCGCACATCTGGAGGGACGTGCCGGCTGCTCAGGTCATCGAATTCCTGCAGGCGTATGAATTCAGCCGCGAAGCACGCGATGTGAACCGGCAGAATCTCGTCGGGTACATCAATCGTCAGAACGGTCGCGGCGAACTTGTGCAGTGGGACGTGATGCTGCCGCGTGGTAATCCCAACCGGTCTCCGTACGCCTGGACGTCGGACGTTCTGACGCGAAAGATCATCCGCACGCCGATGACACCCCGTTCGGTTCGCGTGCTTTCGAGTCCGGGCGATATCGAGGACTGGCGGAAGCGGACGGGACGCGATCCGAAGGATCCGACAAGAGGCTGCGTCATTCTCTATCTGATCGATCGCGAGTCCGGCGATGGTGGTGATGTGAAATTCTTCAGCTCACCGGCTGACGGCGAGGATATCGTGGGATTGGTATTCGTCTTTCCGGAATCACGATCCCATGAAACCATCGAATACATCTCGCAGTGATTCGGAACTCGGCGGCGTTTTGCAGCCGCTTGTCAATGTCCTTCGACGGAGCGCGAGGAGAGCAGGCCATCTCACTGGCCAGGAGGTCGTGCTTCCGCGATCGGATGTTCACGCGATTATTGCTCTCGATGATGCAGATGACGTCCACCTCCTGATTACGCCTGCGGCTGGAGATGACAGCCGCTTCACGAGGCTCGATCTTCGCGGTCTTCGAATTTCCGATCGCGATTGGTCGGTAATCGGCAGGACGCCACAGCGTTATCTCGATATCTCGTGCTCGACAGGAAGCTCGCCCTCTTTTCTCCGGCCGTTTCTCCGGTTCGCGGAGGACGTGCTGTACGAAGTGATAACGCCGGAAGTCGATCCCGCGGAGGCGTTGTACCGGACCGGGCTGAGGTGGCGCCGCTTCTGGAGCCCGGACGCGGGTGCGCAAGTGACGGCGGAGTGGGTCCGCGGTCTGTGCGGCGAGTTGCGGTTCCTCCAGCAGCTCGTCGAACGATTCGGCCTTCACGCCTTGCTGAGCTGGAGCGGCCCTCTCGGGCACGATCACGACTTCCAACGCGGTACCGAGGTGGCCGTCGAGGTGAAAACATCCTCGGAGATGCCGTTTACCATTCATTGCAACCTGCGGCAGCTCGATCCAGGCATCTTCAACCGGTTGTACCTGGTGTGTTACCGCGTGTCGCCGACAGACAACGGGTTGTCTCTGACGGACCTCGTGACGGAGCTGGAATCGTCGTTGGGCGCCAATGAGGAGATCCTCGATACGTTCTATCAGTCGCTTGCGCGGAGCGGCTACCGGCGTGATTTTGAAACTGTTTACTCAGAGTATCGTTTCGAGATCAGTGATGCGGCTGTGTTTCGAGTCGATGAGACCTTCCCGAGGCTGACCGAGAAGAGTTTCGGCAGCCCACCGGATCACCGCATTTCACATATCCGGTACTCGGTGCAGATCACCGGCGTCGAACCGCTTTCGTTCGACGGCCTGGAGAGCGAGCTGGGGAGGCTCGGTGCAGCCTAGCGGCGGCGCGCTTGACAGCCGCAGCGGTACGGAGTGCACAGCTCTCCGCATTACGCTCGATCTCGTGTTCCCAAACACGCAGTACGGTCCAGCCTTCGGTTGCGAGCAGCCGGTTGACCTCGTCGTCACGTTCCACGTTCCGGGCAATCTTGATCCGCCAGAACTCGGCATTCGTCTTCGGCGCCACGCCGTGCGTAGGGCAGGCGTGCCAGAAGCAGCCGTCCACGAAGACAACAACCCTTGCGGCGACGAAGGTCAGGTCAGGGCGCCCGGGCAGTCTTCGGCCGAGCACGTAGCGGAGTCCCGCGCGCCAGAGAAGGCGCCGGAAGCGCACCTCGACGGCGGTGTTTGAGCCGCGAATCCGGGACATGCAGCGGCTTCGCTGCTCGGGGGTCATGACGTCAGACATTGGTGCGTCGCTTTCAACAATAACCGGAGGAAGGAATTCGCGGTAGACGGACCTTGGGGAACTCGACCGCGCACGGAACGGCGCGTAGACTCAGGAGGCGATGGAACAACTTGAAAACCACGGCGATTCGCGGCTGGCCGGCTTCTGCAAGCACTGCGGTAACGTGCCGACGACTGTTGATCAAGATGGCGCGGGGGGCATGCAGCGTTCGAACTTGAACGAGCCGCAACTTGGGCGAACCGGACACGGTAAGCTACGTCCGTTGCACATCTTGATGAGGAGCAGTTGATAGCCTTTGAGTTTTGAATGCTGGGTACTGAGCGCCGAAGTTCGGTTCTCATCTCAGCTGTGTCGTCAACGTTTCGGACCGCCCATCTCGTGTCGGCGTTCTTCGTCGCCCGTCAGCAATGCCCTGCCGAATCGCATTCCCATCGTGCCGAGCCCCGTCAACACGGAGCGGCGCCCAGCCTCCGTCACGCATCAGACGCGTATGGAATCTGCTGCGTTTATACAAAATAACAACCACCAACGTTGCGCGAATCAACTACAATGACTCTCACCGAAATAAGTACTGACGCACGTGACGATATCCCGCATCCTGCCAAATGTTCGCAAAGCGACTCCAGCGCTCAAGAGAATCGCCCTCGGAAGGTGTTTAGGATCTGATGACCTTTCCCACGTTAGATAGGCTCTCCTACCAAGACCGCCCCCAGGTCGGTGGAAAGGCGGCGAACCTCGGCGAGCTCTGCTCTCTGGGCCTTCCAGTTCCTCGAGGGTTCGTCATCCCTACACGCTTCAGCAACTCCTTCCTTCGTGGGCGCTCAGCGAGGTCGCGTTCGCAGCAGTCTGCCGAGTCCCTTGACAGCCTACTCGAAACGCCTGTACCTCCAAGGCTCGCACGGGAGATCCTGCGCTCCTACAACCAGTTGGGCGCTCGCGCCACCTCCGTCAGAAGCAGCGCAAACGTTGAGGACGCGGCAGATGTTTCATTTGCTGGTGTGTTCGAATCCTTCCTGAACGTTGAAAAGCACGAGCTACTGTACGCAGTTAAGCGTTGCTGGCTGTCCTCAGTGGCTCCTCGCGTGATGGAGTACCTGGCACGGCATAGCACGCTCGCCGCGAGTGTAGATATGGCTGTCATCGTGCAGGAGCTCGTGGAACCAGACGTTTCGGGGGTCTGTTTTACGTCGCATCCAATTAGCGATGACGCGGACATTCTCTTCATTGAGGTCGTCTGCGGGTTTGGGGAACTCCTTGTGAGCGGTCGCGTCACGCCAGACTCCTATACATACCATTTCCCGTCGCGCCAGATCACAAGCGCCGTGATCGGGAACCAGGACCTCGCGAGACGCCTCGTCGCTGGCACACTTTGCGACGTCCCCGTTCCTCAAGCGCTTAGGCAATCGCAGAAGATGTCCGATGCTTTGATACACAATCTAGCAACAACGTCTCATACGATTGCCACACACTATGGCCGCCCACAGGATATTGAGTTCGCAGTCCGAGGAAACACGCTCATGCTCTTGCAATCGCGACCCATCACTACCAACCGGAGGCAGTGATGAGTCATGACTACTTCGGCACCCACCTGTCACTGTCTGAGTGGGCGACCCAAGCAAATGTTTCTGACCGGTACGCACTCGTTCAGGAAGATGCTACGAAGCGCGCCCGGCTCCGGTTTCTCAATACCGAAATCGGTCTCCCAGTGCTTGACGCTCATGTTTTCACTTGGGCGGACTTGACACAACCGTCCGCAGCCTTTAGGTCATTGCGCGACGAGGCCGGATCGACCAAGTACGCGCTGCGCGCAAGTCCCACCGTTAAGGCGGAAGGTCTTTCCGTGTTGCGCAATCGCAACCTTCCGATTAAAGGCCTTCTAACCTGGATTTCTCAGAGCGGAATCAACTTCGATGACTACGAATACAGCTTCGAGCGGCACGTCGACTCAGACGTCGCTGCCATCTTCGTCGTCACCGATTTACGAATCCTCGGCGAGGCAATCGAGGGAGGCCTTCTTCAGCTCAATCGGGGTCTTCACAACTCTGACGACGCTGTCCGCTTTGAGTATGACTTCAATGGTTGGCGCTTTTCACGAACCTCAGCAACCGCACCTCGCTTTTTACAGCACGCCATCGCCTGTCTTCGCGTTCCGGATCGCACGAGGCAGGTCGCCGTGGAGCGCGAGATGGGTTTGGGCTTCTCGCATGACCACTTGAAAGGCTACTTCGAGGCAGTCAATGTTGTAGGTTCAGGCGTCATCTTCATCGACTACAATCGACAGCTTCTTCGAACGGCAGATCTCCTTGGGGCAGGGTCCGCATTTCTAGAAGGCTCGGCAGGAGAAGGTGCCATAGTTGGGCACAGTGGCTGTGTCGGTATTGCGCGCGGAGTCGCACGGGTAGTCGCCGAGCACGAAGTCGCGCAAACGACGCTCGCTCCCACAGAGGTGCTTGTGTGCCGCTTCACGTCCCCAGACTTTCTACCATTGATCATACAAGCGGCCGCCGTGGTCACCGACGTAGGCGGAGTGCTGAGTCACGCGGCGATAGTCTGTCGTGAACTCGCGAAACCCTGCGTGATCGGCACTAGAGTGGCTACTGTGACTATCCACGACGGCGACGACGTCGAGGTCGACGGTACAAGCGGAGTCGTGAGATTCTTGACTGCCAAATGAAGAGCGTTCATTACCGCCATTCAAGAAGCCTAACGAACAGACTCTCTAGGTGTGGCGCTCCACTGTGTAAGAACCAATCGACTTAGCCATGACCGTGATATTAGCGCCATCGACTGAACAAGACATTGGTCCGCCATTGAACGTGCCGTCGATCGACGTCTTTGTCACCTTTAGATGCGGGTTGCGCTGTTCCCACTGTTTTGTCGGCGACAATCTAGACTCGTTCCACAATATGAGCTTCGTATCTTTGGAAAATTTACTCCGTACTGCCCATTCCTGGCAAACGCGCCAAGTCACGTTTCTCGGCGGCGAACCGACGATGTATCCTCGCTTCAGCGACGCTCTTCGTTTGGCGTGGGCCGAAGGCTACCAAGCCCGGGTTGTGACAAACGGGCACCTCAGTTATCGGCGCTTTCTCAGAACCAATACTGACTCTGCGGCACAACCCGTTGTCTGTTTCAGTATCGATGGTTCGACGGCTCGCGTGCACGACGCAATTCGAGGCGCCGGCTCGTTCTCCGTTCTGCTCGATAGTATCGCGCGCACCATTGCAGCTGGTTATCGCATTAGCGCCATCGTCGCCGTGTGCCGAGAGAACTACCGTGACGTCGAGGGTATACTCCAGATGTGTCGTCGCTTTGCCTGCGAGTACGTGAATATTCACTACGTGACGAACCGAGGATTCGCAAAGGCGACGTCAGTGCTCTCGATTGATGAGTGGCGAGATGTGTGCGATGTAATCAAGGAGGCCGCATCAGCCGGGCGCCCTGAGCTCAGAGTAGAGAGGACATTCCTTGATGACCCGCCGGAGCACTTCACGTGTGCAGTGACCAGTAGAAGCAACTTAATGTTTCTTCCAGACGGTCGCGTTTACATGTGCATGATGTTTATTGACGTGCCGAATGCACACTCCTTCGTCTGGGACGGCGAGTCACTGCGGCCTAACCTCGCCGCGACAAGTGAGCGGGCGTTCGTTCATCGTCAGACTTTGTCGGGATGTCCGGCGATGGCACTCGTAAACGCTGAGATAGCGGCGCAAGCTGCCAGCCGCGGGAAGTTCATCCAATGCATGTATGATAAAGAATCGGTGCTGGCGGGTTCCGATCGGATCGGGTCGTAAGGGTGTCGGATCGCGTCTCGGTGGGCATTGGTTCAAGGAGTCCCAACGTGAAGACAGAAGATTGTCAGGGCGAATGTCCCTTTTGCCAGGATAACATTCAAGAGGGCGTATTTAGAGAATCAGATAGCTTCGTTGCCGTGTATAACGTGCGACCAATAGTACCAGGCCACTCTTTGATTATCCCGCGACGGCATGTACCGAGCCTTATGGATCTCACCGCCTCTGAACTATGCGATCTGAACGTGTTCGCGATCGTGACACTGAAACTATTGCTCAGGGCGTTTGAGGCACGTGCCTTTGACTGGACAATCCAGGAGGGCGAGGAAGCGGGCCAAACGGTGTCGCACCTACATTTGCACCTCATTCCGCGAAAACCGAAGGACCTGGCGGGTCCCGGCGATTGGAGTCTTCTCCTGCGAGGCAATGGTGCTGACGTTGCCAATGGCGAAACGCGGCCTAGACTCTCTCCTCAAGAAATGAGAGAAACCGTTGACGCGCTTCGAACCGCTGCCGGCCCTCGCGACCCCAGCGTCGACGGGATAAAATGATGGATCAGTTGTCTATCGGCAGAAGGTCCCAATGACCACCGCTTCTGATGTTATGCACGGCAGGCACAAACAGATTGTGCGCCTGTTTCTGGCCTCGCCTAATGACGTGCGAGAGCGCGGGATTGTTGGCGTCGTTGTCGAAAGCCTCAATCGAACATTTGATCCCGAATTGGGCATACGCATAGAGGTCATTAAATGGGAGACCCATGTCGCGCCGCTCATGGGACGACCGGAGAAGGTAATTCTAGAAAGCGCTCGGGTGAACGAGTGGGATATCTTTGTCGGGATACTGTGGCTGAGGTTTGGAACGCCGACCGGTGGTGTAGACACGTCGGTCGGGCAGTATTACTTGTCTGGCACAGAGGAGGAATTCGTCGCGGCGCATGAGTCGTGGGCACAGACTGGACGTCCGGAGGTGATGTTTTATCGCTGCACGCGTCCGCCCGACGATATTCGCATGCTGGACGCTGATCAGTACACTCAGGTAACAAGGTTTTTTCGGCAGTTCGAGCAGGGCGGTGAACGACCTGGGCTAGTTGGAACATACTCTAGCGCAGAGGAGTTTGAAAGGCGGCTCCGAGAGGATCTCACCCAAATTGTCAGGCGGCTCGCGGCGAAGATGCCATCGTTTACGGGATTCGATCTTAGCTCTTCGCATCGTGAGCAAGGATTTGAGAAGCTATTCTTGCCCAAGGATAATGAAGATAGATGTACTGCCAAGCGTGAGGCCATACTGCAGGCCAGCGAGATGAAACTTGTCGCTTACTCTGGGCATGCCTTTCTGGCATCCATTGGGCATCGTTACCGGAGCGAGCTCATTACACAACTGGACCGCGGCGCGACGTTTGCGGCTGTCCTGACGAATCCGTGGAGTGAAAGGGGGTTTCTGATTTCACTTGCTGAGAGAGACCCGCACACGCACACGGAAGCTTATAAAGCGTACAGAAGAGGCGACGATGCATCAACAGATCCTGTGAGGGTTGTCGAGGAGGCTGTGTGGTACTCCATTAAATTTAGGGACAGCGTCATTGGAGTGACGCGCCTAGTTGAGTCGTACCCAGGTCAGATACGAATCAGACTTACGGATCATGAGATACCTGCCACTACCTTCTTGACCGACAGTCAGGGATTCTTCGAGCCGTATCTCCATGTAGATTCGGAGGTGCGGCTGAAAAGGTCCATGCTGACATTTGAAATGCAAATATCGGTGAACTCCCATTTGTACAAGCATGCGGAAAATTTCTTCGGCTTTCTGTGGGAGATTTCTGAGCCGTTGGCAGAGTTTCTCAGCCATGAGGAACGGCACAAGGAGCGGCTGGCAGAGACTTGCCGCGGTACGAAGGACCGACGAAGTCTTTAGATGTGCTGGCTCGCGACACAAACGGATTGGATAGCGCGCCGAACGTGCGGTCGGTTTCTATGAGGGCGGTCGAGATATTGGGAGAAGGCGACGTGTGTGTGAGGCGGAGACGAGAGCGTGGAATCGCTCCGCTGGTCGCCGACGATCCGCGGCAGATCGAGTTTGAGGGTTGACAGGGCTGCGTTCGAGCTGCTTATAAGACCCAACGGCGGGGCCGGAGCGAATTTGCGGCGTGGCGAATATGGCCGGCCGACGCAGAGGTGACGCTGCATGGAACCGGCACCACAGCACTGGCGGTTACGCAGCCCACGTACTACCAAGGATATTCCCGGTAGTTCTTGTAGAGCCGGCCCCACGCGGCGTCGCCACCGCTTACGGTTGTCACAATGGGATCCAAGATTCGTGCGGCGCCATCGACCTCGTCGATAGCCATGACATGCCTCCTGTCGTGCTCGCTGACGGAAAGCGGATACGGCCTTTCGTTCGTTATGAGGCCTGTATCGACGCTGTTCATCATGATGCCAGCATTCGCGTAGTAGTAGTCCGCGGCGGTACGCGTCATCATGTTCAGGCCGGCCTTCGCCATGTTGGTATGGGGGTGCCGAGTGCTCTTGTCTGGCGCGTTAAAGTTGCCTTCCATAGCTGTCACGTTGACGATGAAAGTCGAACGGTTTCGTCGCGACAGCAGAGGCTTGAGCCGGGAATTGAATAGAAACGGGCTCACAAGATTCACTGCCAATACTTCATACAGCTCGATGAGGTTTACTTGGTCCAGCTCAAGGCTCCAGCTATTAGTATCCCGCCGGTCTTCCTGCTGGCCATCCTTGTCAAGTCTGTTTGGCGGGAAGCATTCGGATTCGATCAGATCGTCACCAGGGATCAGAGGCACCTGAGAGAGTTCCGCTGCAGTGCGCCCAACCCCGGCGTTAGCATAGTGAAGCAGGCTGGGCCCAGCGAGAAGGAGTTGCCCTTGGACGCCGTGGATATCGCTGACTCGCCCATCGAACAGTTCACGCAATCCAGCTGCCTTTGACTCACTCAGCTCATTGTCCAGCAAATGGCGGTAGTACAACGGCGGACGACGTATCGTTTGCGCTGCATTATTGATGATAATATCAAGCGCCGATTGGTCGTGGACTAGGGTGTCTATGAAGGTCTCGACCGCCTTGGCGTGACGCAGGTCGAGGCCGAAGAGTGACAGCCGGTCTTTCCATTTCGCAAAGTCCGGTTCGCGCGCATATCGTAGCGCTGCGTCGTTCGGGAATCTGGTCGTCATTATGACTGTCGCGCCCCATCGCAGAAGTTTAAGGACCGTCTCGTATCCAATCTTCACGCGCCCACCCGTAACCAAGGCGACGTATCCAGATAGATCAGCTTTCTGGTTCCTCTTGGAGTAGTTGTAACTGCCGCAGTCGGCACACAGGCCTTGGTAGAACCAATGATGTCGATAAATGGCCTCCTTACAGACGTAGCATTCGCCGTCCCTAAGTGACATCGTCTCCTCCACACTCACGCTGGGTCTGCGCGTGATCCGATTCGCCGAGCGGTTTGGTTACGCCGCCAGATGCGCCACTGGGCCATCTTCGCTCGCGTGACTCCAGCAGCGTTGTTTCTTCGAGTATTTCGCACACAGCAGCGTGCTCCGCGTCTTCGTGATTGGCGACGCGGGCACTGTGGGAACCCGATCGCGCCGGGAGGAATCTATCAGTTTGTCTGAGGAGGGAAAGTCCGCTGTCACCGAAGATACAAACGGTGCCTATCGCGCAAAACTGCGAATCGAAGTTTGGACGGCTCGCATGGAGCATGACTTTCAAGGTTCCGAACCTATCTATGGAGTGACGGGAGCCGGCTTGTCCCTACCTGCTAGATCCGATATTCCAGATAACTCGGATCGAAACCGAATCGCGCAGCAGGCCAAAGGGCCCGAGTTGACGTTTTTGGGCAAAAGCGTCAACTGGCGTCATTCGCCGCGATGGCATCCGAAGAAAGCGACTCCGCATATCTCGTCTCCCTGCGTTTGTTCGTGACCTTTGCGTAGACCTGCGTGGACTTGATGTCCGCATGGCCGATCCAGTCCTGGACATCGGCGATGTCCCATCCGGCATCGAGGAGGTGCGTCGCGATCGAGTGCCGGAGCACGTGCGGATGCTGCCGCTCTCGCGGTATGCCTCCAGCTTCGGCGTACTGCCGAAAGTGGCCATAGATCGTCGACGGCGAGAGCGGCTTTGTCCCGCTTTGACGGGTGAAGAAGAGGTATGGACTTCGGGTTCCGGCTCTTGGTTCGCTCTCGTGCTGCCAGAGCAGCCGCCGCGTCGTCGGGTGGATCGGGTATTCGCCGGAGACGCCGCCCTTCAGACGTGTGATCCAGATGCGCTCCGAGATGTGTTCGCGGCGGAGAAGCGCCGCCTCGCGACGCCGTAGTCCGTAGCGGTAGATCATCTCAAACAGCAGCCGATCGCGCGTGTTGTCCTTCGGAATCGCGGCGAAGAACCGCTCCACCTCGTCCTTCGAGAGATAGATGATCTGACGGCGCGCGGCGAGCTGGACGACGTCCATTCCCCTTGATTTCCTTCCCTGGAACGCGATCTTGACGCTTTTGCCCATTTTCGTCAGGTGACTCTTGCTTTGACTGTACGCCGGCAGGGGCCGATGTCCAGTGGTCGAGGAGTCATTCTTGTGCTGTCCATCCTCGCCATGGCGCAGGTGGCCATGGCGCAAATGCCCCGGCTCTTCGAGCCGCTGGCAAAGCCATCGTCGCGCGTGACGGCGAACGCAGTGCGTCAACTGCCGAAAGGCGTCGATTACATGTTGCCCGTGCGCATGCACGAGGACATGCTCGGCTCCTATGCGTTCGACGTCGCCATCGAGGGCGTCACGCGCACCGCCATCTTCGTGAAAGCCGCGACCGACCGATCGAGCTCTCTGCCTGCCGGCACCTCGTACTTCTACGACACCGGCGAGGTAGAGCAGGCGGTCTTCACTACGTTCTCAGCGAAGCCGGGCGAAGCGGAAAGCCGCTACTTCTTCGGGCACGTGCAGGTCGGTGGGAAGAGCTACTTCATCACCAAGGCTGACGACGGTCAGTACCTCGTCACCCATTCGACCTACAGCGAACCGTTGAACGAGGTCGTCCACGAAGCGACGACCTTGCAGTCCGCTCTGAACGTGGCCGCCGACGCCATCGTGACCCAGGGGGTCAAGCGCCGCGCCGCCCGTTCGGGAGCCTACTACCCCATTCCTCTCGCGGTCGCCATCGACGATACGTTCCTCACCGCCATCGGCAGCAAGGAGAAGGCGGAGGCACGCACCGCGCATTATTTCGATCGCGCGGTGGCGGCCCTGCGCAATAGCGGCGCGGGCGACATCGTCCCCTACGTCAAAGGGATCGGTTACGGCTTCCAAGTTCCCGACCCCAAACATCCGTTCGACTGGGCGGTGGCACCTGGGAGCCCGACGATCGCCCTTCGTCAGGCGAACGAGACGGCCGGTGTGGTGCTGTTGATGCGCGACGGTCAGTTCGAGGCCATCCAGACCAGCGGGGAGCCGACGTTCTTCTGGCCCGACCGCAACATGATCATCGCCGGAGGCTACACCGACGACGTGGGCGAGGTCGACGTTCAGACCTTCATCCACGAGATCGGCCACTTCCTCGGCGGTCGTCACGACCGCGCTCATGCCGTCGTCACGCTGGTCAATGGCGTCGATCCCTATCCGTTCGCCTATGACTGGCTGCGGTGCGACATGGGGCTGTTCGGCGCATTGGCCTATGCCGACTGCGGACATGCCATCGATGTGGTCGAGCTGTACTCGGGCCTGCACTCGATGTACAACGGCCAGTCGACGGGCATCGCCGACCAGCAGGACAACGTCCGCATGTTCCACCTCGTCGCTCCCATCGCGGCCCACAGCTTCGATGCCAACGGCAAGGCGAAGAACTAGACCATCAAGTAGGTTCCGCGGAGTTGCGACCGCTCAGTCGACCGAACTACCAGTAGACGGTGAACTTAAGAAGGGTGGCAAGCGCTGCCAGTGCGATTGGCAGGTCGGCCAGGTTGGGCCTAAGAGTGCGGCGGAGATCCTCGCGCAGGCGAGTCTCGATAAGGATTTGTGACTCGTTCGGGGCCGGTCGCTCCGCAATGTAATCATCAAGTGCGTTCTCGTATATTTGGCGGAGTGTTTCACGCGGCAGAAAGTTGAATACTAGGAACGCTGCTGTCGCGGCCGCCGGGGCTCCGAGCAAAAACACGCGGGCACTGGTGCCAATCGCGCTGTCATACAGGAACGGAGCGTAGTAATACGTGCGGCCAAGAACATAGAAGAATATTACGCCCATGGTGGTTACGACGCGCATAAACGAAGCGATTGCGTCGAGCTGGCGCTGGCGGAATGCATATTCGCCGGCATCTAAGAAAGCTACCGATGTCAGCATCCGGAAGGCGTAATAGAGCTTTCGGACAACATAGCCAATTAGCACCCATTGAGTGAAGGAGACGATCATCAACAGGGATTCTGCTATCCCATGTAGAGGAAAGTGTGACATGGAGGAAATTACGAAACCGAGGATGCCAAACTCCATTGCAAAGATCATTGAGCTGAAAGGGCTGTAGTAGCGGTCCCTTCTGTCAGAGTAGTCGGTCGCATCGAGATCGTCCCTTGCGAATGATGCCTCTATGCTTCGCGGAACCAGATGCTGATAATGCGCTACTGTCAATGCAGTCGCTATTGCCAAGCCGAACGACACCAGAGCGCCGAAAAAGCTGATATACATCCGCAAAAACTGTATTGACTCCGCCTGCCCTTTAACGACGTAGAGAATGCCAGCGGAAAATAATCCGTACGCGAGGCTGATCGCCATCCCGAGGCATGTCTCGAACAGAAGGCCTAACCACAAGATGTGCACCAGCGGGCGTCTAGGTGGAGAGTCACGATGGCTGCGTGACGTAGACGCAGCCTGAGACGCGTTCGGCAGGTCGCGCGAACGCGCGAGTGGCCGAAACTCGGCCTGAAGGCGAAGCATCCTGTCGGTTTTCGGCGCGTTGCGATGTGCGTGCGTCGGTCCCCGAACGATGACGAGATGCAAGACGCCATCAATCAGAGCCTCGACCGCGGCCATTCCCGCCGTGTCGTCATCTTCGGCCATGAGCGAGGGGTCATCGGGCCGGCATTGGCGAAGTGCATTCGCCACCGTCTTGATCGAATTGATGAAGGTATTCGAACTCGTGTTCGTGTTGAGATCACGGGCGGCAGTTGAACGTGAGAGCTGCGCGCCGATTGGTGCAGCACCGTTCCTGACAGCCTCTTCGAGATCGCCGAAGAGCAGTTTGGCGAGTAGATATGGCCGCGCATCCTCATCCACGCGTTGAGCGTTGAGGCGGCTATACACCGCTTCGCGTACTCGCTTGATCGCGGTGAGTTTGTCATCGATCGAGGACATCGGTGTCGGCGGACCGTCCGGAGACATTATCGCTCGTCGGGAACAGCCTCCGCTGATCGCGAAGGCACGAAACTGAGCTGAATTTGAGTGAATCCGGGGGCAGAACCGTGAGTACGGAGCGCGATGTTGATCACGCATCGCTTTCTCCGGCCTGGACCTAGGGTGGCGTCGAAGAAAGAAGCGGGGCGCCGTGTAGGCGCCCCATGTAGGTGGGCTCGGACTAGTACTTTGGCGGTCCTAGCCAGAGCCCCGCCCGACGATGCCGGGCGCCTGCCGAAAAGGAAAAGGACATGACTTTCCGGTCAGGCGGCGATATCGCCGATCGACAGAAGAATACCACAAATAACCTTACAATGCAAGAGCTCGCTTCTGCGAGCTCGTCAGGCATCGAATCCTACGGCCCGGAGCCGGGTGGTCCCGTTGTACGGGTGGACATCGACCACTACGGCGCCGCAACACGCACATTTAGGCTGCGTTTCAATCTCGCTGCTGCGGGAGGTGAGTTGTGAGCGGCGCGGTGCGACTTAGCTTCGCGTTCTCGCCCGCAGAGAAGCGGGCGCTTGAAGCGCTCGCCGAACTTGACCGCAAGAACCGGCGCGCAGGGGCGGACGTTCGCATTGAGGCGTACCGCATCGCCGAAGGGCTACCGCGTCTGCGGTGTTGGCTTGAGGAAAGCGATCGCCTCGTCGATGAACTTCGCGGAGCGAAGCGACTGAAACGCCGGCGGCGGCGCGGCATGCTCCGGCACACAGAAGGCTCTCTCCGGGGAATGCCGTATTTCGAGCCGGCGATGTACCCAACGAAGTTCGGGCCGGAGCCTCGGATTTTCCATCTGAAAGACGAGATGGAGGCACTCGTGATCGCCGGCCGATTTGAACTTGGTCTCTGGCGACCGGCGAAGGATGAAATTACCTTTGAAGAGGCTCGGGCAATCGCGATGATGAAGGCCGGGACACTGTACCGGCTGACTTGGAAAGGCCAGGTGCCGGGCATGATTCGCCGTGGTCTCGGCCCGAATTCTGAGTCGCACACTGCGGAACTGCGGTTTCTCACCGTCAAATTCATGCGCTGGGGCGTCGTGTTGAGCGCGCTCGTAAAGTCGCGTTGATGCTCGTCTTCGTCGAGTGGCCACCGACCTCGGTGGCCACTCGGTTTCTCGTTCTAGCGCTCGCGGTCTAGCGCTTCCCGTACCCGCTCCAGCACGATCTGATCGGGGCGGGCGTAGCGGTCGGTCGTGGCGGAGTTCGTATGCCCCATTACTTTGCCGATGAACCGGAGCGGCAGTCCTGCGGTAGCAAGGTCACATCCATATGTATGGCGTAAATCGTGTACGCGACATCGCCTCGTGATGCCGGCAAGTCGCTTGGCGAGGCTGAAGTTTCGCTGCATCGTGGAGACGCTGTAGGGAACGCCGTTCCCGGTCACGAACACCGGGTCATCGGGGCTGACGTCACGACCGGCGAGCGCATGTTCAAGCGCGAGCCGACACTCCCGCGAGATCGGGATCACGACCTCCCGCGCGGTCTTCTGCTGGATGAAGCGAATCCAGCCTTCGGCGAAGTCGACGTGTCGCCGGGCCATGCGCCGGAGATCGCCCGATCTGATGCCCGTCTCAAGCGCGACCAGGAAGAGATCCTTCGAGCGCTGGAAGCGGCTGAAGTATTCGCGGGCAGCATCGCTGTCGCTCCGCATGCCGGCACCGTAGGCGCGACGGGCGCCGCGGCGGCTCGCATCCTTCGCGAACGCCGGCTTTGCCTTCGGCATCGTCTCCGCGAGGTATCGGCGGAACGCCTGCTCGTCGTTGAACGCGGCGAGAAAGCGCACCCGCTCGTCGGCGTTCAGTTCGAGGCACGGCTTGTTTGCCTTCTGATGCTTGATCTTCTTTTTAAGGGGGATCTCCTCGATCACGTCGAGTTCCACGGCGTAGCCGAGGAGAAGCGCGGCGAGGTTCACGTAGTTGTTGACCGTCGCGCCAGCGTAGCCTGCCGCGTTGAGCCGCGCTCCGAGCCTGTTCAGGATGCCGGAGGTGATCTCGTCGAGACGCAGAGCGCCGAGTTGCGGCAGGAGGTGCCGGTCGATCGCCCAGCGGTAGTCACGCGCCGTTTTCGTCGCGAGGTTCGCGGCGATCGAGGGGAAGTAGTCGGTGATGAACTCACGGAAGGTCGGCGCTTCGGGCGATAGACGGCTGAGTCCCTCGACGGCGCGGCTCCGGAACTCGGACCAGAGACGCACGGCCTCATCGTAGGTCGCGGCGTTGACCGTGGCGCGTTTGCGGTCGCGACCGGCCGTACCGGGCACGTACATCGAAAAGTGAGCGACGCCCGCGGCTTCATCGTAGGTGAAGCCGACGAGGCGGTTGCGGGGCCGCACGCGTTTCACTTTCCGCGGGGTGCGGGCAGGGCGCGGCGGCGTCTCGCGGCCTTCCTCCGCTCGATCGCACGGCGCACTTCCTCCCGGTCGTAGAGGATGAGCCGGTCCGAGAGGCACTCCTTCGGCTGCGGAAAGAGTCCCATCCGACTCCATTTTGCGATTGTCTGGGGAGCGACGTGGAGAGACGTGGCGAGCTCGATGCGGGAGATGAGGTTCTTCAGGTCCATGCGGCGGTACGAATGCAAGGACCCCATCCCGTGAGTCGTGCCGCGCCAAACGGCGCGAAACGATGTCGTTGCTGCGCAAATTAGACGCGCGATTAGACACTTCAGCAGAAACGGCGGATGAGCGGGGCGAAGGGGATGCGGCTAAGTTGTTTTGCGGAAATGGGTTCGGTTTGGTCGGGCAGGGGGGATTTGAACCCCCGACCACCTGAACCCCATTCAGGTACGCTACCAGGCTGCGCTACTGCCCGACTCGGTGTGATTCTAACGCATTGATGCGGCGGGAATTCCGGTTTCGGCGACCGGCGCGCCCTTCACCCGGCTTCGACCACGCTCTCCGCGAGAAGGCGCGCCCCTCACCCGGCCCTTCGGGCCACCCTCTCCCGGAGGGAGAGGGGCGGGTGACGGAATCATGGCAGGCCCGCGGCCCAGAGGATGACGTACTTGGCGACGTCGATGTTCCTGGGCGTCGGGACGATGTCGATCTCTTCGATCTCGCGGGCTTGGGTCATCATGGCTTCGCGGCGTGCTTCGAGCTCTTTGTCCCATGCGCGCTGGATCTGGGCGATCTTTTCCATGTAGTCCGTTTCGCGGACGGATGACGGCGCGTCGGCGACGGCGGAGGCGGGGCGGCCGGCGGTGATGTTGTAGAGGGCCTGGCCCCAGTTGACGTTCACGTCGTCGCGCCGCTCGCGGGGGATGGTCTCGTCTTTTTCGATCTCGCGGGTGTCGCGCTCGCTCCGCTCC